>NZ_JAQYWZ010000705.1:0-91486 GCF_036290945.1 Streptomyces sp. BE303 | reverse complement strand
CGGTCAGGCGGGCGTTACGGTGGGACACGAAGACCTCCGGTGCGGTGCAGTCCTAGACAGCTCCACCACACCGGAGGTCTTTACGTTTGATCAAGCCCGACCACTGTCAACAACGCTCGTGATCAATACAGCTAGCGGGCGGACTCCGTCCGCAGGATGGTGTCGATCCGGGCCGCGAGGGCGAGGTCGAGGGCGGTGAGCCCGCCGGCGCTGTGGGTGGAGAGGGCGAAGCGCAGCGTGCGCCAGCGGATGTCGATGTCGGGGTGGTGGTCCATCGCCTCGGCGGCCTCGGCGACGGCGGTCACGGCCCGGATCCCGGCCGGGAAGTCGGGCGCCTCGGCGGTGCGGACCAGGGAGTCCCCGTCGCGCGACCAGTCGGGCAGGCCGGCCAGTCCGGCCTCGATCTCGTCCTCGGTCAGCCGTGCTCGGCTCATCGGCCTGCTCCCATCACCAGAACCAGAAGGAGAAAAGGGGTGTCAGCTCCGCCGGCGCGGACGGGGCACCAGTTCGCCGCCGCAGTTGGGGCAGCCGGCGGCCGTCGCCTCGGTGCACGCCGGACAGAAGGTGCACTCGTAGGAACATATAGAGGCCGGGCCGTCCGGCGTCAGCGACACCTCGCAGCGCTCGCAGATCTCCCGCATC
This sequence comes from Streptomyces sp. BE303, assembly GCF_036290945.1. NCBI lineage: Bacteria > Bacillati > Actinomycetota > Actinomycetes > Kitasatosporales > Streptomycetaceae > Streptomyces > Streptomyces sp. BE303. The sequence goes on along the minus strand of NZ_JAQYWZ010000705.1, from coordinate 90,844 downwards.
TCCAGGGCCATCGGGGTCCTTCCCGGCTCTAGGTCGCGAGCAGTTTGACGACGGCCACGAGGCCGACGACGACGATCACGGCGCGCAGGGCCTGCGGCGGCAGCTTCCGGCCGACCTTGGCGCCGACCAGGCCGCCGACGAGCGAGCCGACCGCGATCAGTCCGGCGGCCGCCCAGTTCACGGTCGACGTGAAGAGGAAGAACAGGGCGGCGACGCCGTTGACGATCATCGCCAGGGCGTTCTTCACCCCGTTGATCCGCTGCAGGTCATCCTGGAGCATCATCCCCATCAGGGCCAGCAGCAGGACGCCCTGGGCGGCGCCGAAGTAGCCGCCGTAGATGCCGGTGAGGAAGATGCCGACGAGCAGCAGCGGGCCGCCGTGCGGGTCGCCGTCGGGCCGGCGGCGCGCGGCGACGGCCTTGGCCACCCTGGGCTGGACGATCACCAGGACCAGGGCGAGCAGGATCAGGACCGGGACGATCGCGTCGAAGGCGCTGCTGGGCAGCTCGATCAGCAGGTAGGCGCCGAGTACGCCGCCGAGCAGGGAGGCCGTGCCGAAGCGGGCGAGCCGGCGGCCCTGGCCCGCCAGCTCCCGGCGGTAGCCGATCACGCCGCTGAGCGAGCCGGGGACCAGACCGAAGGAGTTGGAGACGTTGGCGGTGACCGGGGGGAGCCCGACGGCGAGCAGGACGGGGAAGGTGATCAGGGTGCCCGAACCGACGATCACATTGATCATTCCGGCACCGACACCTGCCACCAGGACGGCGATCGCCTCCCAGGTCGTCATGAGCCACCTCCCGCGCTGGTCCTGTCCCGTCCGCGGCGATCATGCCGGACCACGGGGTGGGCGATCCAGCCTCGCCCACGATTCGGGATGTTCGACACACCCTCGCGGAAAGCGCCCGAGGGCCCGCCCCGTGCGGTACGGGAGGCGGGCCCTCGGGCCTCGGGCGGTCCCCCGGCCACCGGGGCCGGGGGGCGGGGGATCACTCCGGGTCGCTCTTGCGGTACTCGCGGAGCGGGTCGATCCGGGGCCGGGCGGAGCCCTTGGTGTCGGTGTCCAGCGGGCGCGGACCGGCCGCCGGGTCGAGCGGCACCTGGGTGGCGGCCGGCGGCGCGGCCGGGGCACTCGGGGCGGCGACCGCGGCGCCGTTGGCACCGCCGCCGAGGCCGGACGCACCGGTGAACGCGCCGCCGATGCCCTTGAGCGCGTCGCCGATCTCGCTCGGGATGATCCAGAGCTTGTTGGCGTCGCCCTTGGCCAGCTCGGGCAGCGTCTGCAGGTACTGGTAGGCGAGCAGCTTCTGGTCGGCGTCGCCCTCGTGGATCGCCTCGAAGACGGTCCGGATGGCGGCAGCCTCACCGTCGGCGCGCAGCACCGCGGCCTGGGCCTCACCCTCGGCCTTGAGCACCTCGGCCTGCTTCTCACCCTCGGCGCGCAGGATCTGGGACTGCCGGTTGCCCTCGGCGGTGAGGATCGCGGCGCGCTTGTCACGCTCGGCGCGCATCTGCTTCTCCATCGAGTCCTGGATGGAGGTCGGCGGCTCGATCGCCTTCAGCTCGACGCGGTTGACGCGGATGCCCCACTTGCCGGTGGCCTCGTCCAGCACCCCGCGCAGGCCGGCGTTGATGACCTCGCGCGAGGTGAGGGTGGACTCCAGGTCCATGGAGCCGATGATGTTGCGCAGCGTGGTGACGGTGAGCTGCTCGATGGCCTGGATGTAGCTGGCGACCTCGTAGGTGGCCGCGCGGGCGTCGGTGACCTGGTAATAGATCACCGTGTCGATGTTGACCACCAGGTTGTCCTGGGTGATCACCGGCTGCGGCGGGAACGGCACGACCTGCTCACGCAGGTCGATCCGGTTGCGGACGCGGTCGATGAACGGGACGACGATGTTCAGCCCCGCGTTGAGCGTCCGGGTGTAGCGGCCGAAGCGCTCCACGATCGCGGCGCTGGCCTGCGGGATGACCTGAATCGTCTTGATCAGCGCGATGAAGGCCACCACGACCAGGACGACCAGGACGATAAGGACGGGTTCCACGGACTCTCCCCTAGACGACCAGGGCGGTCGCGCCCTGGATTTCGACGACGTCGACCTGCTGCCCCGGCTGGTAGACCTGCTCGGGGTGGAGCGCGCGGGCCGACCAGATCTCACCGTTGAGCTTGATCCGTCCGCCCTCCCCGTCGACCCTTTCCGCGACGACCGCGGTGGCGCCCTTCAGCGCCTCGATGCCCATTCTGATCTGCGGGCCCTTCCGCAGCGCCCGGTACGCGATGGGGCGGACGACGACCAGCTGCGCGACCGTGGCCGCGACGAAGGCCAGTACCTGCCAGACCGGGTCGGCGCCCAGACCGGCCACGCCGGCCGCGACGAGCGCGCCGACGGCGAACATGGCGAACTCCGGCATCACCGTGATCACCAGCGGTATACCGAGGCCGACGGCGACCAGAAGCCACCAGATCCAGCTGTCCACGTGTCCATCCTAGGGAGGGAAGGGCCTATCAGGCGGTCAGTTCCCGCAGGTGGAGGGGCGGAAACCGGTCGCACGTGCGACCGGTTCCAGTTCAGTGGAGTTCAGTGGGTCCGGTGCCTCCCCGGGGCTGCCCCGGCCCGGCCCCGGGAAACCGCCGTTCGCCGGCCCTTCCCGGACGCCGCCGACCGCCGCCGACCGCCGCCGGTCAGCCGAGCGGCAGGCCCTGGGCGGACCAGCGGTCGCCGTGCCGCTCCAGCATGAGCGGCAGGCCGAAGCACCTGGACAGGTTGCGCGCGGTCAGCTCGGTGTCGATCGGCCCGGCGGTGAGCACCTTGCCCTGGCGGATCATCAGCACGTGGGTGAAGCCCGGGGCGATCTCCTCGACGTGGTGGGTGACCATAGCCATGGCCGGCGCGAACTCGTCCTGGGCCAGGGCGCCGAGGCGGCGGACGAGGTCCTCCCGGCCGCCGAGGTCGAGGCCGGCGGCGGGCTCGTCCAGCAGCAGCAGCTCGGGGTCGGTCATCAGGGCGCGGGCGATCAGGGTGCGCTTGCGCTCGCCCTCGGAGAGGGTGCCGAACTTGCGGCCGGTCAGGGCGGACATGCCGAGGCGGTCGAGCAGCGCCAGCGCCCGGGACTCGTCGGACTGCTCGTAGGTCTCCCGCCAGCTGACCGTCATGCCGTAGGCGGCGGTGAGGACGGTCTGCAGCACGGTCTGCTCGGCGGGCAGCTTGTCGAACATGGCGGCGCCGGCCAGGCCGACCCGGGAGCGCAGCTCGAAGACGTCGACCTCGCCGAGCTTCTCGCCGAGCACGGTGACCTTGCCGGAGGTCGGGAAGAGGTACGTGGAGGCGATCTGCAACAGGGTGGTCTTGCCGGCGCCGTTCGGGCCGAGGATGACCCAGCGCTCGCCCTCGGAGATGGACCACGAGACCTGGTCGACCAGCGCGCGCTCCTCCCGGACCACGGATACGTCCACCAGCTCCAGCACGTCGCTCATGACCTACGCCTTCCCCAAAACAGAAATACGGCCGTCGGTGCGGGCGGGCAGCCTACTCCGGCGGCCGGTGGGCACGGAGGTGGGTGCGCCGCACGCGCATGGGCAAACCTACGCCACGCGGATGACCGCCGATTCCGTAGGCTGGCCGGATGCTCGCGACTCCTGCCGACAATCCGTACGAAGAGCCCCGTTCGGGACGGCTGGCCGCCTGGGGCAACGCCCTGCTGGCCGGTCTGGTGCCGCCCGACAACGCCGCCGCAGCGGTCCTGGGGGACGACGAGAGCCACCGGGTGGCCGGTCTGCCCGGGGACGGCCCGGGCGAGCGGCACGGGCTCACCTGGGCCCTGGGCCGGCTGCGCGTCCTCGGTGTGAAGGGGCTGCGGCTGGCGCTGCCGTCGGCCGGGCACCCGCTGGGCCTGACCGGACCGGCCCCGTTCAACGCGAGCGCGCTGGCCGCCGGCGAGGCGGTGCTGGCCGTCGGGGTGCCGCTGGGGCTGGTGCCCGAGGTCGAGGTGTTCGGCCCGCCCGGGGACCGCTCGGCGACCGTGCTCTGGCGCTGCCTCGACGTGAACGACGCCCCGCCGGCCGACGTGCCGTCGCTGCACGAGGCCGAGTTCGAGCTGACCGACGGGCTGCGCCAGGCGACGCTGCTGCTGACCCGGCTGGACGTGGCCGGAGCGGGGCCGGAGGCGCTGCGGGCGCTGGAGGCGTACCGCCGGCGCGGGCACGCCGAGCTGCTCGCACCGGGTTACCCGCCGCGCGCCGTCCGGGTGCTGGAGTCCGCGCGCCAGGTCGCGGCGTTGTTGTCGATCGCCTCCGGCAGCCACGGCGCGGCGGTCAGCGCCTCCGAGATCGCGGCCCGGCAGGCGGTACTGGCGCCGCTCTGGCGGACCGCCCGCCGTGCGCAGGTGGCGGCGTACAACGCGCTGGTGGACGAGCGCGCCTAGGAGCGGTGCGGCCCCGGGGCCGACCCCGCCGAGATCGGCCGGAATCGGTCGGATCGGTCGGTCGGGTCGGTCGGCCGGCCCGGGCTTCGGCCCGCGGGTCTACGGCCGGGACTCACCGTGCCGGACGGCCCAGAGCGCGGCCTGGGTGCGGTCGGCGAGGTCCAGCTTCATCAGGATGTTGGAGACGTGCGTCTTCACCGTCTTCTCGGACAGGTGCAGGCTGCGCGCGATCTCCCGGTTGGAGCGGCCGTCCGCGATGTGCCCGAGCACCTCGCGCTCGCGCTCGGTGAGGGTGCCGCCGCGGCCCTGCGGGGCACGCGGGCCGTCGTCGGCGAGCAGGGCCTCGGCCAGCTCCGGCTGGAGCAGCACGTGGCCCGCGTGGACCGAGCGGATCGCACCGGCCAGCGCCTCCGGGTCGACGTCCTTGTAGACGTACCCGGCGGCGCCGGCCCGCAGGGCGGGAACCATCGTGCGGTGCTCGGTGAAGCTGGTGACGATCAGGATCCGGGCCCGGCTGCCCTCCTCCTTGAGCGTGCGCAGCGCCTCGATGCCGTCCACGCCCGGCATCTTGAGGTCCATCAGCACGACGTCCGGGTCGAGCGCGCGGGCCCGGTCGACGCCCTCCGCGCCGTCGGCGGCCTCGCCGACCACCTCGATGTCGTCCTGCACCTCCAGGAAGGTGCGCAGGCCCCGGCGGACCACCTGGTGGTCGTCGACCAGCAGGACCCGGATCGCGGACACGGTGTCAGGCACCGGGGACCTCCATCTCGACGACCGTTCCCCTGCCGGGGGCCGAGTCCAGGGTGAGCCGGCCGCCGACGGCGGCGGCGCGGTCGCGCATCGAGGCCAGGCCGAGGTGACGGCCGGCCCGGCGCACGGAGTCGGGGTCGAAGCCCCGGCCGTTGTCGCTGACCCGCAGCACGGCGCCGCGACCGGGCGTGCCGGCCAGGGTGACGGTGACGCGGCGGGCCTCGGAGTGGCGCAGCGCGTTGTGCAGGGCCTCCTGGGCGACCCGCAGCATGGCCGCCTCCTGGGCCGCCGGCAGGGCGCGCACGCCGTCGGCGGCGAAGGCGATGTCGGCGCCGTGGGCGCGGTCGAGGACCTGTACCTGGGAGGCGAGGGTGGCGCTGAGGCCGTCCTCCTCCAGGGCCGCGGGGCGCAGCTCGACGACGACGGCGCGCAGTTCGTCGGCGGCCTCCGCGGCGAGCCGGCCGACCTCGGCGAGTTCGGCGCGGGCGCGGACGGGGTCGCGGTCGACGAGCTTGGCGGCGGCCTTGGCGGTGAGGCGCAGCGAGAACAGCTTCTGCGAGACGGCGTCGTGCAGGTCGTGGGCGATCCGGGCGCGTTCGCCGGCGAGGGTGAGCTCGCGGCTGCGCTCGTACAGGCGGGCGTTGTAGAGGGCGAGGGCCGCGTGGGCGGCGAGTATCCGCAGGAGTTCCTCGTCGTGGTCGGTGAAGCCGCCGCCGCCCTGCTTGTTGGCGAGGTAGATGACGCCGAGGACCTCGGGTTCGTCGTCGGCGTGGTCGGTGTCGACGATGGGCATGCCGAGGAAGGCGCCGAGCTCGGGGTGGGCGGAGGGCCAGCCGCCGAAGGAGGGGGCCTGCCGGACGTCGGCGAGCCGGACCGGGCCGCTCTCGTGGAGCATCGCGGCGAGGACGCCGTGCTGGCGGGGCAGCGGGCCGATGGCCTTCCACTGCTCGTCGGTGACGCCGTCGACGACGAACTGGGCGAAGCCGCCGTGGTCGTCGGGGACGCCGAGGGCCGCGTACTCGGCGCCGAGCAGGCGACGGGCGGAGGCGGTGATCCGGCGCAGGACCTCGCGGACCTCCAGGTGGCGGCTCATCCCGAGGAGGGCCTGGCTGACGGCCTCGATGCCGGCGAGGCACGGTTCACAGGCGGGCAGGGAGCCGTCCGGCGGCGGGCCGACCGGGATGCGGTCGACGGGCAGCAGGCCGGCGTGCCGGTGGTTGCTGGGCACGGGGGGCATACGGCCAACCTACCGCCGCCCGCGCGGCGGTCGCGTCGGTCCCCGGCAGGGCGGGGCCCGGGTCCGGAGACCTAGGTCGCACGGCGCGGTCGTGCCCGGGCACTGCCCTGAAACGGCCCGGGAACGCCGAGGGGCGGCCCACCCCGGTCGGGTGGGCCGCCCCTCGGCGGAACGTGAAGGGGTCAGCCCTTCTGCATGACCTCGGGCTCGTGCCGGCGCTGGAGGCGGGTCACGATGACGCCGATGACGACCGACATCGCGATCAGCACGCCGGCGTCGAACCAGAACTGGCCCGAGTTGTGGCCCCAGAGCGCGTCGTACTCGGGGTTCTGGAAGTCCTTGTTCCAGGGGCCGAGCAGGTGCGAGAGGTCGAGCGTGGTGGCGACCATGCCGGTGCCCCAGCGGGCGGGCATCAGCCAGGCGAACTGCTCCAGGCCGGGCTTGGAGAAGATCTGGAAGAGGCAGCCGGTGAAGACGACCTGGATGATCGCGAACATGACCAGCAGCGGCATGGTCTTCTCGGCGGTCTTGACCAGGGCCGAGATCGCCAGGCCGAACATCATCGAGGCGAAGCTCAGCAGGATGAGGCCGAAGCTCATCTCGATGATGGGCAGGTCCTTGAAGACCAGGCCGTGCGCGGGCAGCTTGCGCGGCAGGAAGCCGACGGCGGAGATGATCGCGCCCTGGATCACGCTGAAGAACCCCAGCACGATGATCTTGGACATCATGTACGCCGAGCGGGAGAGCCCGGTGGCCCGTTCCCGTTCGTAGATCGCCCGTTCCTTGATCAGCTCGCGGACCGAGTTGGCCGCCCCGGAGAAGCACGCCCCGATCGCCAGGATCAGCATGATCGTCGCCGCGCCGCTGTTGAGGCCGAGCTGCGACTTCGGGTTCGGGGCGAGGCCGGGTTCGTTCGGGATCAGCACGCTGACCGCGCCGAGCACCGCGGGCAGCAGCACCGACAGGGCCAGGAAGCCGCGGTCGGAGGCGAGCACCGAGGCGTAGCGGCGGATCAGCGTCCACAGCTGCGAGCCCCAGCTCTGCGGCTTCGGCGGGCGGACCGCCTCCTGCACGATCTGGGCGGACTGCACGGCACCGGATTCCACGTCGGCCGAGTACTGCTGGTAGTGCACCGAACCGCGGTAGCGGCCGGCCCAGTCGTGGTCCGGGTAGTTCTCGAAGGCCTGGAAGACGTCGGCCCAGGTCTCGTACCCGAAGAAGTGCAGCGCCTCGTCCGGCGGGCCGAAGTAGGCCACCGAACCACCCGGTGCCATCACCAGCAGCCGGTCGCAGAGCGCGAGTTCGGCCACCGAGTGGGTGACGACCAGGATGGTGCGGCCGTCGTCGGCGAGGCCGCGCAGCATCTGCATGACCTCGCGGTCCATGCCCGGGTCGAGGCCCGAGGTGGGCTCGTCCAGGAAGATCAGCGACGGCTTGGTGAGCAGCTCCAGGGCGACCGAGACGCGCTTCTGCTGACCGCCGGAGAGCGCCGTGATCCGGTTGTCCGCGCGCTTGTCCAGGCGCAGCTCGTAGAGCACCTCGTCGATCCGCGCCTCGCGCTCGCGCGCCTCGGTGTCACCGGGGAAGCGCAGCCGGGCCGCGTACTTGAGGCCGTTGCGGACGGTCAGTTCCTTGTGCAGGATCTCCGACTGCGGCACCAGGCCGATGCGCGAACGCAGCTCGGCGAACTGCTTGTAGAGGTTGCGGCCGTCGTAGAGGACGTCGCCGCGGTCGGCCGGGCGGTAGCCGGTGAGGGCGCGCAGCAGGGTCGACTTGCCGGAGCCGGACGGGCCGATGACGGCGACCAGGGACTTCTCCGGGACGCCGAAGCTGACGTCGTTGAGCAGGACCTTCTTGCCGCCCTTGAAGTCGACCTCGACGGTCAGGTGGCGGGCGGAGAAGGAGACCGCGCCGGTGTCGACGAACTCCTGGAGCTGGTCCCCGACCAGGACGAAGCTGGAGTGGCCGACGGTCAGGCGGTCCTGCGGGCCGATGAGCTGGCGCTCGACCCGCTGGCCGTTGAGGAAGATGCCGTTGTGGCTGCCGAGGTCGACGATCTCGTACCGACCGTCGGGCAGCTGGCGCAGTTCGGCGTGGTGGCGGGAGACCTGGAGGTCGGAGACGACGATGTCGTTGTCGAGCGCGCGGCCGATCCGGATGGTGTTCATGCCGGCGGTCAGGTTGCGGATGACCGTCGGCTGCGGGCCGCCGGGGCCCTCGTGCGGCGCGGCGCCCTGCTGCGGGAACCCCTGCTGGTGCGGGAAGCCCTGCTGCGGCGGGTACGGCTGCTGCGCCTGCTGCTGCGGGAACGGCTGCTGCTGACCCGGCCACTGGGGCTGGGCCTGCTGAGCCTGCTGCGGGTACGGCTGCTGGGCCGCCGGGGGCTGCTGGGCCCACGGCTGCTGCGCCTGCTGCTGGGCGGCGTGGGCCTCCGGTGCGGCGCTGCGGCTGGTGGCGGCCTCGTGCCAGGCCGGGGCCTGGGCGGCGGCCTGCGCCGGCGCGGAGAAGGAGAGCCGGGGGCCGTTCTCGGCGTTGCCGAGGTTGACCACGGCTCCCGGGAAGAGCTGGGCCTGCATGGTGCGGGCGCCGGCGGTGTAGGTCCCGTTGGTGCTCCCGTGGTCGTCCAGCTGCCAGCCGGCCCCGTTGAAGGAGATGGTGGCGTGGTGCCACGACACCCGCGCGTCGTCGAACGGGAAGTCCGACTGCGGGTTGCGACCGATGGTGTAGGACCGCCCGGGCTCCAGAGTCCGCTGCTGTCCGTTGATCTCGATGACGAGTTGCGGCACTGCTCGCCTGCCCCGCTCTCTCGGTTCCCCCGATGGTGCGCCCCGTCCCGGGGCGAAATGATCGTCAATCTGACGGGGGAATCATTCCAGCCCCCCGGTCGTCCGTGAAAGTCACCCCCGGTGACTGTGACCAGGCGGCAACGATTCGCGGACGGCCCCCGAACCGTGCGTCCACGGCGCGCACGCGGCGCGCACGCGGCACGTCCACCGCATGTCCACGGGCGCGCGCCCGGCGTCGCCCGGTGCGTCCCGGTGCGTCCACGACGCGGACGGGTGCCGTGGCCCCGTCGGGCGGCGGGTAGCGTGGGAGGCACCATGAACGCATCGCCCTTGGCCGCAGAGCCGTTCCCCGCCCCGCAGCCCCGGACCGAGGACGAGCGCACCCTGCTCGTCAAGGTGTTCGGCAAGGACCGCCCCGGCATCACCGCCGGTCTCTTCGCCACCCTGGCCGGGTTCGGCGTCGACGTCATCGACATCGAGCAGGTGGTGACCCGTGGCCGGATAACGCTCTGCGCCCTGGTCACTCCTCCCGGCGCACCCGGCGCCGAGGGCGGGCTGCGGTCCGTCGTGCACCGCTGGGCCGAGGAGCAGAAGCTCCAGGCCGAGATCCTGTCCGGCATCGGCGACAACCGGCCGCGCCGCGAGGGCCGCTCGCACGTCACCGTCCTCGGCCACCCGCTGACCGCCTCCGCCGTCGCCGCGCTCACCTCCCGGATCACCGCCGCCGACGGCAACATCGACCGTGTCTTCCGGCTCGCCAAGTACCCGGTGACCGCCGTCGAGCTGACCGTCTCGGGCGTGGCCACCGACCGGCTGCGCGCCGAGCTGGCGCAGGAGGCGGCCACCCAGCGGGTGGACGTCGCGGTGGTGGCGTCCGGGCTGGAGCGGCGGGCCAAGCGGCTGGTGGTCATGGACGTCGACTCGACCCTGATCCAGGACGAGGTGATCGAGCTGTTCGCCGCCCACGCGGGCTGCGAGCAGGAGGTCGCCGAGGTGACCGCGGCGGCGATGCGCGGCGAGCTGGACTTCGCGGAGTCGCTGCGCGCCCGCGTGGCGCTCCTGGCCGGCCTGGACGCCGGGGTGACGGAGAAGGTGCGCGCGGAGGTCCGGTTCACGCCGGGGGCGCGCACGCTGATCCGGACGCTTCAGCGGCTGGGCTACCAGGTCGCGGTGGTCTCCGGCGGGTTCACCCAGGTCACCGACCACCTGGTGGAGCAGCTGGGGCTGGACTACGCGGCGGCCAACACCCTGGAGGAGAAGGACGGCAAGTTCACCGGCCGGGTGGTGGGCGACATCGTCGACCGGGCGGGCAAGGCGCGCTGGCTGGCCCGGTTCGCCGAGCAGGCCAAGGTGCCGCTGGAGCAGACGGTGGCGATCGGCGACGGCGCCAACGACCTGGACATGCTGAACGCGGCCGGGCTGGGCGTGGCGTTCAACGCCAAGCCGGTGGTGCGGGAGGCCGCGGACACCGCGGTGAACGTGCCGTTCCTGGACACCGTGCTGTACCTGCTCGGGATCACCCGCGAGGAGGTCGAGGCGGCCGACGTGCTGGACGGCCAGCCGGCCGAGTAGCCCGTACCCGGTACGGAAGACGACGAGGGGCGCGCGGACCAGATCCGCGCGCCCCCTTGTGCGTCGGCCGTACGTCAGCGACGCATCAGCTGTTCGTCCGCCGTGCGCGTCCGCCGCGTGTCCGCCGCGCGTCCGCACCGGCGTCCCGGCTCACTCCTGCGGCGTGAAGTACGAGACCAGTGCGGCGACGCCCGGCTCGACGTTCTTCCACGAGCCGCTGAAGCTGAGCACCGCGACGCCCGCGGTGGGGAAGCCCCCGAGCCGCAGCCGCTCCAGCGCTTCGCGGTCCCCCTCGTCGCCGGCCAGGACCTGGGTCAGGCCGAGCACACCCGGGTTGTGGCCGACCAGGACGAGGTCGGCGTGGTCGTCCGGGGTCTCCTGGAGGACGGCGATGATCTCGCCGGGGCTGGCCTCGTACACCCGGTCCTCGTACACCGTCTTGCGGGAGCGCTTGGGCAGCTCGTGGGCGGCGAGCTTCCACGTCTCACGGGTGCGCAGGGCGGTGGAGCAGAGCACGTAGTCGGGGTTGAGGGCGGAGTCGGCGAGCCAGCGTCCGGCCTCCGGTGCCTGGTGTCGGCCCCGATCGGCCAGCGGCCGCTCGTGGTCGTCGACGCCGTTCGGCCAGTCGGCCTTGGCGTGGCGGAGAACGATGATCCTGCGGGGCGTGTCGGCGCTCATACCCAGCAAGCTTGGCAGAAAAGCCGCCCGGGAGCGCGGTGCTGCCCGATGCCACCACTCTCCGGAGTGGGAGCGCCGTCCTGCGTGTTCACCCGGACGTGGGTGCGGGGTTCAGCCCAGGTTCCGGGCGATGATCGCCACGATCACCAGGAGCACGACGATGCCGCCGATCGCGGCGGCGAGCTGGCCCAGCTTCTTGTGGCCGTCGGTGGGGTTCGGGTCGAGTACGGGCATGACCGGATTCTCCCACCCCGGTCGTCCCCGCCCGTCACCGGCCCCGGGCCGGTGACGGGGCCGGACCGGGATCGGACCGGGGCCCGCGCCCGTCCCGTCCCGGCCGCGCGGCGCGGCCTCAGGCCCCCGCCGCCGCCACCGGCAGGACCGCCTCGTCCTCGATGTACCGGGCCCGCGCCGCCCGCAGGCCGAACAGCATCTGCGGCACCAGCAGCACCGCCAGGAAGCCCAGCGGCAGGTACCACTCGCCGGTGGCCTCGTAGAGGCGGCCGATCAGGATCGGCCCCGGGATCGAGATCAGGTAGCCGACGCCCTGGGCGAAGGCCGAGAGCTGGGCCACGCCGCCGGCCGTCCGGGCGCGCAGGCCGATCATGGTCAGCACCAGCGGGAACGCGCAGTTGGAGAGGCCCACCAGGATCGCCCACGCCCACGGCGCGGTGGACGGGGCCAGTGCGAGCCCGGAGTACCCGGCGATGCCGCAGGAGGCCAGGACCACCACGAAGAGCCGCTGGTCGCCCCGGCGGGCGGCCAGGTTGGGCAGGACGAAGGAGACCGGCACGCCGATCACCATGGTCAGCGCCAGCAGCACGCCCGACGTGCCCTCGGAGACGCCGGCGTCCTGGAAGATCTTCGGCAGCCAGCCCATCACCACGTACGCGCCGGTGGCCTGGAAGCCGAAGAAGCAGGCCAGCGCCCACGCGGTCCGGCTGCGGGTGATCGGCAGCTTCCCGGCCCCCCGGCCGTTGGCCTGCCCACCGCTCTCGCGCCGCCGGGACAGCAGGACGGGCAGCCAGAGCAGCAGGGCGACCGCACCGAGCGCGGCCCAGACACCCAGGCCGAACCGCCAGTCCCCGCCGAGCGCGCCGGTCAGCGGCACGGTGACGGCGGCGGCGAGCGCGGTGCCGGCCGACAGTGCCATCGAGTACAGGCCGATCATCGGCCCGACCTTCTCCGGGAAGTACCGCTTGATCACCACCGGGATCAGCACGTTGGCGACCGCGACACCGGCCAGCGCCAGCGCGGTGAGCAGCAGGAAGACGGCCGTGCCACCGGCGAAGGAACGGGCCAGCACGCCCGCGGTGATCGCCCCGAGCCCGGCCGTGACCACCGCGATCGGGCCGAGCCGGCGCGCGAGGCCGGGCGCGGCGAAACCGAAGAGGGCGAAGCAGAGCGAGGGCACGGCGGTGAGCAGCCCGGCCACGGTGGGGTTCATGCCGAGGTCGGCCCGGACCTGGTCGAGCAGCGGCCCGAGGCTGGTGACCACCGGGCGGAGGTTGAAGGCCGCGGCGGCGATCGCGACGGCGAACAGCCAGCCGAGGTGGCTGCGGCGGGGCGGGGCGGGCCGCTCGGTCTGCGGTCGGGTCCCGGTACCGGCACCAGTGTCGGTATCGGTATCGGGCGAGGCTGCGGTGTCTGCTGCGGACGACATGCCGGCCATCATAGAATGATGGGATGAATTAGCGCATCCTTGAGTTGGCATGATGGCCCGACCCACTCGACCCCAAGGAGTCCCCCGTGGCGCTGTCCTCGCCGAGGCGCACCCCGCTGTCCGACCAGGTGATCGCCCAGCTGCGCGCCCAGATCACCTCCGGCGAGTGGCCCGTCGGCTCCCGCATCCCCACGGAGGCCGCCCTCGTCGAGCAGCTGGGTGTGGCGCGGAACACCGTCCGCGAGGCCGTCCGCGCCCTCGCCCACAACGGGTTGCTCGACATCCGCCAGGGCTCCGGCACCTACGTCCTCGCCACCAGCGAACTGGCCGGCGTCATGCACCGCCGCTTCGCCGACGCCGACCAGGCCCACGTCGCGGAACTGCGCGTCACCCTGGAGACCTCCGCCGCCGGCCTCGCCGCCGACCGCCGCACCGACCGCGACCTCGCCCTCCTCGACGCCGCCCTGGCGCGCCGCGAGGACGCCTGGCGCTCCGGCGACGCCGAGGACTTCATCCAGGCCGACGCCGCCTTCCACCAGGCCGTCGTCGCCGCCGCGCACAACGACGTCCTCGCCGCCGTCTACGCCGACCTCGGCGAGGTCACCCGCGCCCACCTGCGCCACGACGTCGGCCCCGAGCTCATCGCCGAGCGCTACCTCGGCCACGACAAGATCGTCGACGCCATCCGCGCCCGCGACCCCCGGCGCGCCTCCCACGAGGCCGGCCGCGCCATCGGCACCTGCACCGACGGCCGGCCCTGACCCGCACGGACCCGGCCGGTCCGGACCCCGGCCGGAACGCCCCCGGAACGGCCCGCTAACCCGGCGGGAGGGGGGTTTCGGCGTGCTAACGTCCCGTCACACTTCGTAGACGGCCGGGTTGCGACCCGGGTGCGGGCACGACGGGGAGCAGCGATGGCGGATCCGGACCTGAAGTCGGGCCAGGGCCAGGGCCCGGGCGGCGGAACGCCGACGAAGGTGTCCACGGCGGCGATCGACCGGGCGGCCACCGCGCTCGACGGCATCGCCGGCGACAGCACCGCGGCCGGGAGGACCGCCGACGAGGCGACCGGAGCGGCCGCGGCGGGGCTGAGCGGATGGGACACCGCCGCCGCGTTGCGCGGAGCACTCCGGGAGTGGCACGAGCAGGTGTCCCAGCTGAACGGCCGGCTCAACCAGGAGGCCGGGATGATGCGCCAGACCCACACCAACTACCTGGACGTCGAGCACGGCATCGCCACCTCGTTCACCGGAAAGGCTTGACCGTGCTCGGCTTCGAGGACGTCGTGGAGGCGGACCTCTCCGCCATGGCCAAGGCCGCCGCCGACTGGACCGAGATGGCCCGCAGGTACCGGCTCGTCCAGCACCGGCTGGAGAACGAGGTGCTCTCCGTCACCGGCAACCAGGGCCTCTGGCTCGGCTACACCGCGCTCACCGCCCACCGGCACGTCGGCCACACCCGGCAGCAGACCCTCGACGCGCAGACCGAGGCCGAGGCCGTCGCCTCGATCATCGGCGACGCGCACGACGACTTCGGGTCGGCGCAGCAGAAACTCAGGCTGACCGTCGCGGACGCCCAGGCCGACGGCATGAAGGTGACCGGCACCGGCGCCGTCGCGTTCGACGTCACCACGCTCGACGAGGGGGGCAGGTCCGCCTACCGCCACGAGCCCGACTACCGGCGCGAGCGTGACCGAGCGGCCGTCGCCTGGGCGCAGAAGATCAGGACCTACCTGGAGGAGGCGACCGCCGCCGACTCCCGGGCCGCCCGCGGACTCCGGCGCGCCGCCAAGGTCGGCGACCTGGTGAACGAGTTCAACGGCCGGGCGGTCGGCGGCGGGGACGAGGCCGACGGCAGGCGTGCCGCCTCGCTCGCCCGGAAGCTCAAGGACGGCAGGACCCTCGGCCCGGAGGAGCTCGCCGAGCTCGACAACCTGATGAAGGCCGGCTCCGGCAACCCCGTGTACGGCCGGACCCTGCTCGGCGCGCTCGGCGCCGAGGGCACCCTGCTGCTCGCCGACGAGCTGGACGTGCGGATCAACGACCGGAGCGGCAGGCTCAAGGGCGAGTACGGCGGGTTGCGGGCCAACCTGGCCGACACCGTCGCCGGCGCCACCCGCGACACCGGGTCCACGTTCTACCGGGAGTTCCGCGAGGGCCTGCGGGAAGCGGGCGTCAGGAACATCGACGACCGCCACCTCGGCGGCGGTCCGGCGCCGGTCCACGGCTACCAGGCTCTCGTCACCCTGCTCCGGAACGGCTCCGCCGGGTACGGCGCGCAGTTCCTCGACGACCTGGGCACCGATGTCCTCGCGGCCGACCGCAGGGGCAACCACTGGAGGGTCCACCAGTTCAACGGCCCCCGCCCCGACCTGGTGCACGACCCGGTGGACGGCGTGCTCGGGCTGATGGGCCGGAGCCCCGAGGCCGCCACCCGGTTCCTCGACCCGAGGGCGCCCGGGGCCGAGGACCGCCTCAGGTACCTGCTGCGCGAGCGCGACTGGCCCACCTCCTGCACCACCGCCCTCGTCGGCCCGCCGATCCAGGACAGGGGCACCCACCAGGCCGGCCTCGCCGCCGCCCTGGAGGCCGCCGCCACCGGCGACGTCCCCGGCGGGGGCAGCCACCGCGGAGGCCCGCACACCCCGGCGCAGGCACGGGTCATGCAGGGCGTCGTCGACGCGCTGGACGCGGACGGCAGGGGCGCCGAGGTCCACGAGGACCTTCGCGTGCCGCTGGCCAACGCCCTGTCCGACTACGTGGCCGACACCCACCCGGTCCTCGGTCAGCACCACGCCGGCGCGCACCGCACCGGCGCGTGGGAACAGGACGGCGAGGGCCACCTCGGCGGCAGCGCCGACCACCTCGTCCGGGTCATGCGCGGTGCCTCCGAGGAGCCGGAGGCGTACGCCACGCTCTACAACGCCGAACGGGCCGAGGCCGCCGTGGCCCTGGCCGCCGTCCCGCCCGATCCGCAGGCCGGACCGGCGGAGCGGCAGGGGCCGGCACGCAACATCGGGACGGCGCTCGGGGCGTTCGACGCCATCCGGTCGGACATCGTCCTGGACGAGAAGGACGACCGGATGGAGTGGGCCGAGAAGGCCGGCGGGTTCGCCTCCTCGGTGAGCGGCACCGTGACCGGGTTCGTCCCCGAGGTCGGGGGCGTCGCCGGCGCCTTCGTCGACGCGGGGATCAGCGGCTGGGTGGAGGACGTCAGGAAGGACGCCCAGGACGCGGGCAACACCGCGAACTCCCGGGCTCACTTCGCCTCGCTGACCGAGAGCCAGGAGATGGCCGGCGCCTGGGGCAGGGCCAACCACCTGAACGAGGACGAGACCGAGCTGATCTCGACCGAGCTGGGGACCGGCCACACGAGCGGCAACACCAACGCGCTGATCGCCCTCGGACGGAACGTCCAGCAGTGAGGCTGCCCCGACGCACCCGGACGGTCCGCGCCGGCCCCCTCCCGGGCCTGCGCCGCGACCGTCCGGCGCGGGAGCGAACCGACCGCCCCGCAGTCGCGCCGTGCCGCGGACAGCACACCGCCCGGCCCCTTCCTCGACGGAAGGAGAGCCGGGCGGTGGCGCGGGACGCGGGTGGTCAGGCGCCGATGGCGTGCAGGCCGCCGTCCACGTGGACGATCTCGCCGGTGGTCTTCGGGAACCAGTCCGAGAGCAGGGCGACGACGCCGCGGCCGGCCGGCTCCGGGTCGCTCACGTCCCACTTCAGCGGCGAGCGGTTGTCCCAGGTGGCGGCCAGGTCGCCGAAGCCCGGGATGGACTTGGCGGCCATCGAGCCGATCGGACCGGCCGAGACCAGGTTGACGCGGATGTCGCGCGGGCCGAGGTCACGGGCCAGGTAGCGGGAGGTGGCCTCCAGCGCGGCCTTGGCCGGGCCCATCCAGTCGTACTTCGGCCAGGCGAACTGGGCGTCGAAGGTCAGACCGACGACCGAGCCGCCGTCCTGCATCAGCGGCAGCAGCGCCATGGTCAGCGACTTCAGCGAGAACGCCGAGACCTGCATGGCGGTCGCCACGGACTCCCACGGGGTGTTGAGGAAGTTCCCGCCGAGGGCGTCCTGCGGGGCGAACCCGATCGAGTGGACGATGCCGTCCAGGCTCGGCAGGTGCTCGCGGACCTGGTCGGCGATGCCGGCCAGCTGCTCCTCGCTGGAGACGTCCAGTTCGAGGACCTTCACCGGGTGGGGCAGCTTCTTGGCGATGCGCTCGGTGAGGCTCGGCCGCGGGAAGGCGGTGAGGATGATCTCCGCGCCCTGCTCCTGGGCCAGCCGGGCCGTGTGGAACGCGATGGAGGACTCCATCAGCACACCGGTGACGAGGATCCGCTTGCCCTCAAGGATTCCGCTCATGTCAGTGACCCATGCCCAATCCGCCGTCGACGGGAATGACGGCTCCGGTGATGTACGCGGCCTCGTCCGAACCGAGGAACCGCACGGTGGAAGCGACCTCGGCGGGCGCCGCGTAGCGGCCCAGGGGCACGCCGGCGACGATCTCCGCGCGGCGCTCGTCACTGAGCACCGCGGTCATGTCGGTGTCCACGAAGCCGGGGGCGACCACGTTGACGGTGATGTTGCGCGGGCCGAGCTCGCGCGCCAGCGAGCGGGCGAAGCCGACCAGACCGGCCTTGGAGGCGGCGTAGTTGGACTGGCCCGGCGAACCGGAGAGGCCGACCACCGAGGAGATCAGCACGATGCGGCCCTTGCGGGCGCGCATCATCAGCCGGGAGGCGCGCTTGATGACGCGGAACGTACCGGTGAGGTTGGTGTCCAGGACGGAGGTGAAGTCCTCCTCCGACATGCGCAGCAGCAGCGTGTCGTGGGTGATCCCGGCGTTGGCGACCAGCACCTCGACCGCGCCGTGCGCGCCCTCGACCTCGGTCAGTGCCGCGTCGACCTGGGCGCTGTCGGTGATGTCGCAGCGAACCGCGAGCACGTCGTACTTGGCCAGCTGCTCGGGCACCTCGCCCGACCGGCTGGTGATGGCGACCTTGTCGCCCGCCTCGGCGAAGGCCAGGGCGATCGCGAGGCCGATGCCCCGGTTACCTCCGGTGACGAGAACCGAGCGGCTCAACGATCCACCTCTCTCCGTAGTGTGCGTACGCCGTGATGTCCGCGTACGTCGCAATCATGTACGCGGTGTGACGCTATCGGTCGGCCCGGCGCGGCGGCGAATCGAGCTCCCACAGCGCCGCACCAAAGGAACTGTCGGTATCCGACAATCCGTGCCCATGCCATTTTCGCCCGATCCGCCGGACCGCCGGCGCGGCGTTGTGGTGTCCGCTGCGTGCCGGATCGGGAACCCGGCGGCGGGGTGCACCCGTTGCCCCCGTGGTGCGGTACGAGTCGGGGCCGCCGCACAGCAACGCCGGACCAGGCCCCGGCGACGAGCGGAGGCAGAGCGCGGATGAGCGAGGCACAGCCGGGGACCACCCACCGGCGCGGACGACTGCTGGCCCTGGCCGCGCTGGCGGCCGGTGCGGGAACGGTCGCCTGGGCGCTGCGCGACCTGCCGGCGGCGTTCGGTCGGCGGCCGGACGGGGAGCGGGAGGAGCGGCTGCGCAACTCGCCGCAGTACCGCGACGGCGTCTTCCACAACGCGCCCTCCGAGCTGGCCCGGCCGGCCGGCGCTCCGTCCTTCGACGGGGACACGGTGCGCCGGATGCTGTTCCAGCGCGAGGGCCGGACGCCGCGCCTCCCGGTGCCGACCGTCCGGCCGGCCGGCGGGGCGGGCCCGGCCGCCGAGGGTGTCGCGATCACCTGGTACGGGCACGCCTCGGCGCTGGTCGAGATCGAGGGCTCCCGCGTGCTGCTCGACCCGATCTGGAGCGAGCGCTGCTCCCCCGCCACGCAGGTCGGCCCGCGCCGGCTGCACCCGGTACCGGTGGAGCTGGAGGAGCTGCCGCAGGTCGACGCGGTGCTGATCTCGCACGACCACTACGACCACCTGGACATGGCGACCGTCCGCCGGCTGGTGCGCAGCCAGTCGGCACCGTTCGCGGTGCCGCTCGGCATCGGCGCCCACCTGCGCCGCTGGGGGGTGCCGGAGCACCGGATCATCGAGCTGGACTGGGACGAGACCTGCACGCTCGGCGAGCTGGCGCTCACGCTGACCGCCGCCCACCACTTCTCCGGCCGCGGTCTGACCCGCAACACGACGCTCTGGGGTTCGTGGGTGGTCGCGGGGGCGACCCGCAAGGTCTTCTACACCGGCGACTCCGGCTACTTCGAGGGCTACGGGCGGATCGGCGCCGAGCACGGCCCGTTCGACGCCGCGCTGGTCCAGGTCGGCGCCTACGACCCGGCCTGGGCGGACATCCACATGACGCCGGAGGACGCCGTGCTCGCCCACCGCGAGCTGGGCGCGGACCTGCTGGTGCCGGTCCACTGGTGCACCTTCAACCTCGGCCTGCACCCGTGGGCCGAGCCGGTCGAGCGGCTGCTGGTCGAGGCCAAGGAGCAGGGCGTACGGCTGGCGGTGCCGCGCCCCGGTGAGCGCGTGGACGTCGACAACCCGCCGGAGCTGGACGGCTGGTGGGAGGCGGTCGGGTAGCGGAACCGCGGAGCTGCGCGTGTCACCGGGGAAATGCGCTGGCCCAAAGCCCTTTGACGGGAAATGATGCCGTGCGGGTACCCCTGCATCCCGGGTGCCCGCACCGCCGTTCCGCCCGACCAGGGAGCCCGATTGCCTCCGCTGCCCCCGACCAGCAGCGCCGGCGCCCCGCGCGCCGTCGACCCGCTCTTCCTCGGCTTTCCGCTGCGCGCCCTCGCCGACGCCGCCCTGGACCGCGCGCGCCGGCTCGGCGCCGAGCACGCCGACTTCCGCCTGGAGCGGGTCCGCAGCGCCTCGTGGCGGCTGCGCGACGCCCGGCCGTCCGGCACCTCCGACAGCCTCCAGCTCGGTTTCGCCGTCCGGGTGCTGCTGGACGGCGCCTGGGGCTTCGCCGCCGGGGTCGACCTCACCCCGGAGGCGGCGGCGGGCGTCGCCGAGCAGGCCGTCGCGGTGGCCCGGCTCTCCGGCGGGATCAGCCGTGCGGCCGGGTCGACCGACCGGGTGGAGCTGGCCGACGAGCCGGTCTACCCGGACGCCACCTGGGTCTCCGCCTACGACGTGAACCCGTTCGAGGTGCCGGACGCCGAGAAGACGGCGCTGCTGGCCGACTGGAGCTCGCGGCTGCTGGCCGCCGGGGGCGTCTCGCACGTCCAGGCCACCCTGCTGACCGTCCAGGAGAACAAGTTCTACGCGGACACCGCCGGCACCGTCACCACCCAGCAGCGGATCCGGCTGCACCCGGTGCTGGAGGCCACCTCGGTGGACGAGCGCACCGGCGCCTTCGACTCGATGCGGACGCTGGCCCCGCCGGTCGGGCGCGGATTCGAGTACCTGACGGGCACCGGCTGGGACTGGGACGCCGAGCTGGCCGAGCTGCCGGTCCTGCTGGCCGAGAAGATGAAGGCGCCGGGCGTCCGGCCGGGCCGCTACGACCTGGTCATCGACCCGTCCAACCTCTGGCTGACCATCCACGAGTCGATCGGCCACGCCACCGAACTGGACCGCGCGCTCGGCTACGAGGCGGCCTACGCCGGGACGTCCTTCGCCACCTTCGACAAGCTCGGCTCGCTGAAGTACGGCTCCGAGCTGATGCACGTCACCGGCGACCGCACCGCCGAGCACGGCCTGTCCACCATCGGCTTCGACGACGAGGGTGTCGCCACCCGGTCGTGGGACCTCGTGAAGGACGGCGTCCTGACCGGTTACCAGCTCGACCGCGGCATGGCGAAGCTGAAGGGTTTCGAGCGTTCCAACGGCTGCGCCTTCGCCGACTCGCCGGCGCACGTCCCGGTCCAGCGGATGGCCAACGTCTCGCTCCGGCCGGCCGCCGACGGCCCGTCCACCGAGGGCCTGTTCGAGGGCGTCGAGAACGGCCTGTACATCGTCGGGGACCGCTCCTGGTCGATCGACATGCAGCGGTACAACTTCCAGTTCACCGGGCAGCGCGCCTACGCCATCCGGAACGGCGAACTCGCCGGCCAGGTCAAGGACTTCGCCTACCAGGCCACCACCACCGACTTCTGGGGCTCGATGACGGCCGTCGGCGGGCCGCAGACCTACGTGCTGGGCGGCGCCTTCAACTGCGGCAAGGCGCAGCCCGGCCAGGTCGCGGCGGTCAGCCACGGCTGCCCCTCGGCGCTGTTCCGCAACGTCAACGTGCTCAACACCCAGCAGGAGGCGGGTCACTGATGACCGCGATGCAGCCCCACGAACTCGTCGAGCTGGCACTCGGCCTCTCCCGCGCCGACGGCTGCGTGGTGATCGCCGACGAGGAGTCGACCGCCAACCTCCGCTGGGCGGGCAACGCGCTGACCACCAACGGCGTCACCCGGGGCCGCCGGCTCACCGTGATCGCCACGGTGGCCGGCGCCGAGGGCACCGCCTCCGGCGTGGTCTCCCGCGAGGCCGTCACGTCCGACGACGTGGCGGACCTGGTCCGGGCCGCCGAGGAGGCCGCCCGCGCGGCCGGGCCGGCCGAGGACGCCCAGCCCCTGGTCACGGTCGCCGACCAGCCGGCCTCTCCGCACTTCACCGAGCCCCCGGCGGAGACGTCGGTCGCGGTCTTCGAGGAGTTCGCGCCGGCCCTCGGCACCGCCTTCGCCCGGGCCGCCGCCCAGGGCGAACTGCTGTACGGCTTCGCCCGGCACGAGCTGGTCTCCAGCTACCTGGGCACCTCCACCGGCCTGCGGCTGCGCCACGACCAGCCGACCGGGACGGTCGAGCTGAACGCCAAGACCGCCGACCTGTCCGGCTCGGCCTGGGCCGGCGCCGCCACCCGGGACTTCTCCGACGTGGACGTCACCGCCCTGCACGCCGGGCTGACCACCCGGCTCGGCTGGGGCTCCCGGCGGATCGACCTGCCGGCCGGCCGGTACGAGACGCTGCTGCCGCCCTCCGCCGTCGCCGACCTGATGGTCTACCTGAACTGGTCCGCCGGCGGCCGGGACGCCTTCGAGGGCCGGACGGTCTTCTCCCGGCCCGGCGGCGGCACCCGGATCGGCGACAAGCTCAGCGGGCTGCCGCTGACGCTGCGCTCCGACCCGGACGAGCCCGGCCTGGAGGCGGCGCCGTTCGTGCTGGCGCACGCCACCGAGGGCGACGCCTCGGTCTTCGACAACGGCCTGCCGCTGTCGAGGACCGACTGGATCCGGGACGGCGAGCTGGCCGGGCTGGTCACCAGCCGCCACTCGGCCGGCCTGACGTCGCTCGCCCTGCGCCCGGCGGTCGACAACCTGGTCCTGGAGACGGCCGACCAGGCGGCGGCGCCGACCCTGGAGGAGATGATCGCCCGGACCGAGCGGGGGCTGCTGCTCACCTGCCTCTGGTACATCCGCGAGGTGGACCCGGCGACGCTGCTGCTCACCGGTCTGACCCGGGACGGCGTCTACCTGGTGGAGAACGGCCGGGTGGTCGGTGCGGTGAACAACTTCCGGTTCAACGAGTCGCCGGTGGAGCTGCTCGGCCGGATCACCGAGGTGGGCCGCACCGAGCGCTGCCTGCCGCGCGAGTGGAGCGACTGGTTCACCCGGACCGCGATGCCGCCGGTGCGGGTCGAGGGCTTCAACATGAGTTCGGTCAGCCAGGCGTCGTAGCCGGGCCGGCCGGGGGGAGGGAACGAGGAACGTGGACGAGAAGCGCACGGTCAGGACCAGCAAGATGCTGTCCCGCATCCTGCGGCACGAGCCCGAGCGGGTGGGGGTGACGCTGGACGGGGCCGGCTGGGTCCGGGTGGACGTCCTGCTGGCCGCCCTGGCGGCCCGGGGCACCCGGCTCACCCGGGTCGAGCTGGACCACGTGGTGGCGACCAACAACAAACGCCGCTTCGCCTACTCGGAGGACGGCCTCTCGATCCGGGCCAGCCAGGGGCACACGGTGGCGGTCGACCTCGGTCTGGCCGCCGCCGCGCCCCCGGCGGTGCTGTTCCACGGCACCGCCGCCCGGAGCCTGGACGCGATATTCCGCGAGGGCCTGCGGCCGATGGCCCGGCAGGACGTCCACCTGTCCGCCGACACCGGGACGGCCACCCGGGTGGGCGCCCGGCACGGCCGTCCGGTGGTGCTGGAGGTCGACGCCGCCGCGATGGCGGCGGCCGGCCACGAGTTCCGGATCAGCGCCAACGGCGTCTGGCTGACCGACGCGGTGCCGCCGGAGTACCTCTCCCAGCCGTAGGGGCGCGTGTCCGTCCGACCCGGTCTCGTCGCCGGTCGCCCTGCGGCGTACCGTGGGAAGGCCGCGCGGCGAGGCGCGCGGGTGCGCGGACGAGGGCGGTTGGACATGGGAAAGAGCGCCGGCGACGACGAGGTCTTCCGGATCACGGGGGCCCGCAGCAGCCTGACCGAGGACGTCCGCGGGCGGCAGCGCCGCTACGTGGCCTCGATGCTGCTGCGCACGGTCTGCGTGCTGCTCGCGGTGGTGCTGTGGGACGTCCAGCGCTGGGTGGCGGTCGCGGCGCTGGCGGGCGGGGTGCTGCTGCCGTACTTCGCGGTGCTGATCGCCAACGCGGGCCGGGAACGGGCGCCGGGTCTGCCCTCCACCTTCGACGTGCCGCCGACCACTCCGCTGATGCTCGGCCCCGGCGGGAGGGGCGGGTCCGGTGTGACGCACGGTACCGATGTGGCCGAGCGCATGCCCACCGATTCTTCACAGACGTCGAACTGACTGCCCGTTTTGAGCTGTTTTCCGCCGTTGCATTCCACAGAAAGCTCAGAAGAAGCTCAGATTAATCATGCAAGACCTCCCCATGCCCGGGTCGGACCGTGACATACTGCGTACGCGCTCCGCATCCCCCGTCGGAGCGACGGACCGACGCCGGGCGGCTCCCCCCGTGGCTGCCCGGCGTCGCCATGCCCGCGCGCACCGCGGGGCCGCAGGCCCGCCGGACGGCGGACGGACCCCCTCCGGGCGCGTGACAGACTGGCGGTGACGACCCACCCGCCGACCGCCTGAGGACGACGCCATGCTGTTCCCGGACACCCAGCCGCAGACCCCGATCTGCTCCGCCAAGGGCTGCCGGTCCGACGCCGCGTGGGTCCTGGTCTGGAACAACCCCAAGCTGCACACCCCGGACCGCCGCAAGACCTGGCTCGCCTGCCCGGAGCACCGCGAGCACCTCTCCCAGTTCCTGGGCGTGCGCGGCTTCCTCAAGGAGGTCGTCGCCTTCACCGACCGGAGCGCCGAAGAGGGGGCCCCCACGGACGGCACCCCCGCAGAGGGCTGAGTCCGGGCCCGGCACGGTCCGGCCGGCGACCAGGGCCGGACCCTAGCCGCCGATCGCCGACATCGGGCGGTCGGGCTGGTGGAACTCCGGGTCGTCGATCCCGGCACCGGCCTTCTTGCCCCACATCGCCTGGCGCCAGAGCGCCCCCAGCTCGGCGTCGTCGGCCCCCGAGCGCAGCGCCGTCCGCAGGTCCGTCTCGCCACTCGCGAAGAGGCAGTTGCGCACCTGCCCGTCGGCGGTCAGCCGGGTCCGGTCGCAGGCGCGGCAGAACGGGCGGGTCACCGAGGCGATCACCCCGACCCGGGCCGGACCCCCGTCCACGACCCAGCGCTCCGCGGGAGCGGCGCCCCGGCCGGCGGACGACTCGGGGGTGAGCGTGAACCTGGCGGTCAGCCGGTCCAGGATCTCCTCCGCGGTGACCATGGCCGAGCGGTCCCAGCCGTGCTGGGCGTCCAGCGGCATCTGCTCGATGAACCGCAGCTCGTAGCCGCGCTCCAGGCACCAGGCGAGCAGCTCGGGCGCCTCGTGGTCGTTGACCCCGCGCATCAGCACCGCGTTGAGCTTGACCGGCGTCAGCCCGGCGTCCTCGGCGGCGGCCAGTCCGTCCAGCACGTCCTGGTGGCGGCGGCGCCGGGTGAGGGTGTGGAAGGTGTCCGGGTCCAGCGTGTCGAGCGAGACGTTGACCCGGTCGAGGCCGGCGGCGCGCAGCGCCCCCGCGGTCCGCGCCAGGCCGATGCCGTTGGTGGTGAGCGAGAGCTCGGGGCGCGGCGTCAGCTCGGCGCAGGCGGCGACGACGGCCACCAGGCCGGGCCGCAGCAGCGGCTCCCCGCCGGTGAAGCGGACCTCCTGGACGCCGAGGTCGCGGACGGCGACGGTCACCAGCCGGACGATCTCCTCGTCGGTGAGCAGCTCCGGCTTGGCCAACCACTGCAGGCCCTCCTCCGGCATGCAGTAGGTGCAGCGCTGGTTGCACCGGTCGGTGAGGGAGACCCGCAGGTCGACGGCGCGGCGGCCGAAGGTGTCGAGCAGCACGGCGATCCCTTCCCGAGAGTGGCGGCCCTGGACAGCGACCGGCCCGGCCCGCCGTCGCGGCGGGCCGGGCCAGCTTAGCCATCGGCCGTTCGTCAGTGGGCGCCCAGTCCGGTCAGCGAGCGGACCTCCAGTTCAGCGTACTTCGCCGGGTCGGCCGGCTCGCGCGAGAGCACGGTGCCGATCCAGCCCGCCAGGAAGCCGACCGGGATGGAGACCAGGCCGGGGTTCTCCAGGGGGAACCACTGGAAGTCGGAGTGCGGGAAGAGCGAGTTCTTGCCACCCGAGACCACCGGGGAGAACGCCACCAGCACCACCGAGCTGATCAGACCGGCGTAGACCGAGCTGACCGCGCCCGCGGTGTTGAAGCGCTTCCAGAACAGCGAGAAGAGCAGCGTGGGCAGGTTGGCCGAGGCGGCCACCGCGAAGGCCAGTGCGACCAGGGCGGCGGTGTTGAGCTTGTCCGCGAAGAGGCTCAGCACGATCGCCACCGCGCCGATCGCGGCGGCGGCCCACTTGGCCGCGTTGACCTCCTCCCGCTCGGTGACCTTGCCCCGCCGGATGACGTTGGCGTAGAGGTCGTGCGCGAAGGAGGCCGAGGAGGCCAGGGTGAGGCCGGCCACCACGGCGAGGATGGTGGCGAAGGCGACCGCGGAGATCACCGCCAGCAGGACGGCCCCGCCGGTGGTGCCCGAGCCGCCGCCGAGCGTCTCGGCGAGCTGCGGGGCCGCGGTGTTGCCGGCCGCGTTGGCCGCCTTGATCGCCTTGGGTCCGACCAGGGCCGCCGCGCCGAAGCCGAGCGCCAGGGTCATCAGGTAGAAGCCGCCGATGATCCCGATGGCCCAGAGCACCGACTTCCGGGCCGCCTTGGCGGTGGGCACGGTGTAGAAGCGGACCAGGATGTGCGGCAGGCCCGCGGTGCCCAGCACGAGCGCCAGGCCGAGGCTGATGAAGTCGAGTTTGCTGGTCCCGGTGGCGCCGTACTTCAGCCCGGGTTCGAGGAAGGCGTTGGCCTTGCCGCTGGCGTCGGCGGCGGCGCCGAGCAGTGCGGAGATGTTGAAGTTGTACTTGGCCAGCACCAGGACGGTCATCAGGGCGGTGCCGGCGATCAGCAGCACGGCCTTGACGATCTGCACCCAGGTGGTGCCCTTCATGCCCCCTATGGCGACGTAGACGACCATCAGGGCGCCGACGGCGACGATCGTCCACCGCTTGGCGCTGTCCCCGCTGACGCCGAGCAGCAGGGCGACCAGGGTGCCCGCGCCGACCATCTGGGCGAGCAGGTAGAAGATCGACACCACGATGGTGGAGATGCCCGCGGCGGTGCGGACGGGCCGCTGGCGCATCCGGAAGGCCAGCACGTCGGCCATGGTGTAGCGGCCGGCGTTGCGCAGCGGCTCGGCGACCAGCAGCAGCGCGACCAGCCAGGCGACCAGGAAGCCGATCGAGTAGAGGAAGCCGTCGTAGCCGAAGAGCGCGATGGCTCCGGCGATACCGAGGAAGGACGCGGCCGACATGTAGTCGCCGGAGATGGCCAGACCGTTCTGGAAGCCGGAGAAGCTGCGGCCGCCGGCGTAGAAGTCGGCGGCGTCCTTGGTCTGCCGCCCGGCCCAGACGGTGATGCCGAGGGTGGCGAGCACGAAGAGGCCGAACAGGGTCATCGTCAGACCGCGGTGCTCGGTGGCGCCCGCGGCGAGGGTGAGGGGGTCGGCGAGGGTGAGGGGGTCGGCGAGGGTGAGGGGGTCGGCGAGCGCGACGGCGCTCGCGGTATGGCTGGCGAGCAGGGTCATTCGGCGGCCTCCCGGGGGGCGTGGACCACCGCGCCGCGCGCCTCGCGGATGGCGGCGGCAGGTGGGTCGAGCCTCCGGTCCGCGTAGCGCGCATACCAGGCCGCGATGGCGAAAGTGGTGACGAACTGCAGCAGTCCGAGGACCAGGGCGATGTTGATGTGCCCGACGACCTTGGTGCCCATCAGGCCGGGGGCGTAACTGGAGAGCAGCACGTAGAGCAGGTACCAGAGGACGAAGCCGATGGTGACCGGGAACGCGAAGTTCCGGAACGAGCGCCGGAGGGCGCGGAACTCCGCGCCCTCCTCGATGAGTTGGGTTTCCTTGGCGGTGGTGGTGATCGGCGGCGATTCCACTCTGACTCCTCACTCCTTCGGCGTAGTGGTCGCACCAGTGGAACGATCGGACGTGAGCGGCGTCACAGTCCGGATGCGCGCCGCGCAATGCTAGGAGGGTGGCGCGCGGGCCGAAAGAGGTTGACCGTGATCAGCCAGACGTTCACTCCGTTGCACTAGCCGATTGGCCGAAAACAGACGTATCCGGACATGCCGAAGGGCGGCACCGGACTGCGGTGCCGCCCCTCGAAAAGCGTCAACTTGGAGGCGTCAGAACGTGATCCGCACCTTCAGCGCCGAGCGGTCGTCCATCGCCCGGTAGCCGTCCGGCACGCCCTCCAGGTCCACCGTGCGGTCGAACACGAGGCCCGGCTCGATGGCCCCGGAGAGGACGTCCGGCAGCAGCTCGGGGATGTAGGCGCGGGCCGGCGCGACCCCGCCGTTCAGCGAAACGTTTCGGCCGAACATCTGCCCGATGTCGACGCCGGCGCTGCCGCCGTGCGGCACCCCGACGTAACCGACCGCGCCGCCGTCCCGGGCGATCGAGACGGCGGTGCGCATCGACTCCTCGGTGCCGACCGCCTCCAGCACGGAGTGCGCGCCCTGGCCGCCGGTCAGCTCCCGGACCGCCTCGATCGCCGCGTCGCCGCGCTCCGCGACCACGTCGGTGGCCCCGAACCGCCGGGCCAGGTCGGTCCGGGCGGTGTGCCGGCCGAGCGCGATGATCCGCCCGGCGCCGAGCCGGTGCGCGGCCAGCACGCCGCACAGGCCCACCGCGCCGTCACCGACCACCGCCACGGTGGATCCCGGCCGGACCCGCGCGGAGACCGCGGCGTGGTGCCCGGTCGCCATCACGTCCGAGAGCGCCAGCAGGCCCGGCAGCAGCTTCTCGTCGCCCTGGGCCTCCTTGGGCAGCTTCACCAGCGTGCCGTCCGCCCACGGGACGCGCACCGCCTCGCCCTGCCCGCCGTCCGAGCCGACCTGACCCCAGAAGCCGCCGTGCGGGCAGGAGGTCTGCAGCCCCTCGCGACAGAAGTCACACCTGCCGTCCGACCAGACGAACGGCGCGACCACCAGATCGCCGACCTCGAAGTCACGCACCTCGGCGCCCGTCTCCTCGATCACACCGAGAAATTCGTGCCCGATCCGTTGCCCGGCGACCCGGGCCGCGACACCGCGGTACGCCCACAGGTCGCTGCCGCAGATGCAGGCGTTCACCACCCGCACCACCGCGTCGGTCGGCTGCTGCACGACCGGGTCCGGCACCTGCTCGATCCGGATGTCACTGGGGCCGTGGATCACGGTGGCGCGCATGAGGGTTCGTCCTTCGGAGAGGCGCCCGCGGGGTGCGGCGGGCGGCCGGCAGATATTCGACCAGGTGTACGACGAATACTCCGCCCACTCTATTCCGGCCCGCCCCGTCCAACATTCCGAGCGGCACCGGTCCCACCCGTATCGCGGCGGCGCACCGCCCGCGGGCCTTATTCTGTTGGACCATGTACGCGATCCAGCCCGAGACGCCCGGCGCGGTACCGCGGACGGCTCCCGTCCCGGCCCAGCGCTCCGCCGCCCCCGCCGAGGGCTTCGCGGTGGTGGACGTCGAGACCACCGGCCTCGGCCGCTCGGACCGCGTCATCTCGGCGGGCGTCTACCAACTGGACGAGGACGGCACCGTCACCGACCACTGGTACACGCTGGTGAACCCCGAGCGCGACCCCGGACCGGTCTGGATCCACGGCCTCACCAGCGACCTGCTGGTGGGCGCGCCCACCTTCCCGGAGATCGCCGGCGAGTTCGCCGAGCGGCTGCGCGGCCGGGTGATGGTCGCCCACAACGCGCTCTTCGACTGGAACATGATCTCCCGCGAGTTCTCCCGGGCCGGCCTGCGCGCCCCGGTCGACCAGCGGATCTGCACCATGGTGCTGGCCCGCGACCTCCGGCTGCCGCTGCCCAACGGCAAGCTCTCGTCGCTCGCCCGGCACTTCGGCGTCCACCAGCAGCAGGCGCACAACGCGCTGGACGACGCCCGGGTGCTCGCCGAGGCGTTCCGGCCCAGCCTGCACCTGGCCCGCCAGGGGGGCGTCCCACTGCCGCTGCAGACCTGCGTGGCCGTCACCGACCTCGGCGACGACCAGCCGGCCTCGCCCGCCCGGGGCAACTGGACCGGTGCCGCCTACCGCCAGGCCCGCAAGCGCCCCGCCTGCCCGTACCCGAACCCCGGGCGCTGGGAGGACGGCGAGCCGCTGGTCCAGGGCATGCGCGTGGCGTTCACCGGCGACACCTCCACCGACCGCGAGCTGTTGGAGGACCGCGCCGTCGAGGCGGGCCTGCACATCGCCTCGTCGGTGAGCCGGCTCACCAGCCTGCTGGTCACCAACGAACCGGGCAGTTGGAGCGGCAAGGCCCGCAAGGCCCGCGAGGTCGGCACCCCGGTGATCGGCGAGGACGCCTTCCTCCAGCTGCTGCGCGAGGTCGCCCCGCACCCCGGTGCGTGAGCCGGTTGTGAGGTGGGCGTACCGTGCCCATGTGTACCGTTTTCTGCTCTCCCGGCGCTGGCTGATCACCCTGTTGGTCGCCGTGCTGCTGATCCCCACCACCATCCGGCTGGGGTTCTGGCAACTGCACCGCCACGAGGCGCGGGTGGACCGCAACGAGCTGATCGCCCGGGCCCTCACCGACCGGCCCGTCCCGTACGAGACCCTTTCGGCGGAACCCGGCTTCGCCGTCCCCAAGGGGCTCACCTGGCGCGCGGTGACCACCACCGGGCAGTACGACCCGGAGCACGAGTTCGTGGTCCGCAAGCGGACCGACTCCAGCGGTGACAAGATCGGCTACTTCGTGATCACCCCGCTGGTGCTCGACGGCGGCAGGGGCACCGTCCTGGTCAACCGCGGCTGGGTGGCCTCCGGCACCTCCGCCGTCACCTACCCGGACGTCCCGGCCGCGCCGTCCGGCCAGGTCACCCTGACCGGACGGCTGCGCGCCGACGAGGCCGCCGGCAACGGCCTCAAGGACCGCGCCGGCCTGCCGGACCGGCAGTTCAACCTGATCAGCTCCACCCAGCAGGCCAGGGAGACCGGTGCCGCCCTCCTCGGCGGCTACCTGGAGCTCACCGCGACCGTGCCGGCACCGGCCGACGAGCCCGAGCTGCTGCCCGAGCCCAACCACTCCGACATCGGCCCGCACATGGCGTACGCGATCCAGTGGTGGCTGTTCACCGCGATGATCCCGGTCGGGTTCTGGGTGATGGCGCGGCGCGAGGCCAAGGACCGGCGCAAGGAGGCCGGCGAGGCCGAGGTCGCCCCGGTCGCCGTCCCCGCCTGAGCCCGCCCGCTCCCGTTACAGGACGTCCGCGAGGTCGCGGAGCAACCGGGCCTTGGCCCGGGCACCGACCACCGACTTCACCGGCTCCCCGCCCCTGAACACCATGAGCGTCGGCATCGAGAGCACCCCGTACGCGGCCTGGGTCTCCGGATTGCGGTCGACGTCCAGGCTGACCACGGTCAGCCGGTGCGCCTCCTCCCTCGCGATGTCCGCCAGCACCGGCACCATCTGCCGGCAGGGCGGGCACCAGTCCGCCGTGAAGTCCACCAGCACCGGCCCCTCGGCCGCCAGGACCTCCGCGGCGAAGGTCTCGTCCGTGACCTCCGCGACCCCTGCGATCTGCACCATGGTCTACTTCTCCTCCCACTCGACTGCCGGCTGCGCGGCCCATTCGCACTGCGGCGGCTCTCCGGCGGTGCCGACCGCCAGCTCGTCCCGCTCCCGCTCGGCCCGGGCGAACTGCCCGGCCACCCGGGTACGGACCTCCTGGAGCCGGTCGATGCACTCGTCCAGTTCGGCCAGCTTCCTCCGGTAGACCTCCAGCGAGGCCGGGCAGGAGTCCCCGTGCGGGTGACCGGCCTGCAGGCACTCCACGAACGGCCTGGTCTCCTCCAGGCCGAACCCGAAGTCCTGCAGCGTGCGGATCTGCCGGAGCAGCCGCAGGTCCTCCTCGCCGTACGCGCGGTAGCCGTTGCCGGCCCGCCGGGCCGGGAGCAGCCCGAGCTGCTCGTAGTACCGCAGTGCCCGGGTGGTCGTCCCCGCCCGCCTCGCCAGTTCACCGATCCGCATGACCGCATCCTCGCCCTTCCGGCCGCTGTCCGAAGGTCGCTGTCCGAAGGCCGCCGGGAACGACGGTAGACCTTGACGCCGACGTCAACGCCAGGGGCGGCGCGGGCCCGGGCCCCGCCGCGTCCGCACTACCTTCCGCCCGCCCTCACCCGGCAGGATGGCCCCATGGATCTTGGACTGCAGGACAAGGTGTACGTGGTCACCGGCGCCACCCGGGGCCTGGGCCTCGCGACCGCCCGCGAGCTGGCCGCCGACGGTGCGCGGGTGCTGGTGAGCGGCCGGAGCCGGGAGTCGGTGGACGCGGCGGTCGCCGAACTCGCCGGACTCGGCGGCGGAGCGGACGCGGTGCACGGGCTGGTGGCCGACAACGCCGCCCCGGAGACCGCCGAGCGGCTGGTCCGCGAGGCCGTCGAGCGGTTCGGCCGGCTGGACGGCGTGCTGATCAGCGTCGGCGGTCCGCAGGCGGGCCCGGTGGGCACCGTCCCCGAGGAGGCCTGGCGCGACGCGTTCGAGTCGGTGTTCCTCGGCGCGCTGCGGATCGCCCGGACCGCCGCGGGGACGCTCGGCGAGGGCGGGGTGATCGGGTTCGTGCTCTCCGGCTCGGTCCGCCAGCCCATCCCGGGTCTCGGCATCTCGAACGGTCTGCGCCCCGGCCTGGCGATGGCCGCCAAGTCGCTGGCCGCCGAGCTCGGTCCGCGCGGCATCCGGGTGGTCGGCCTGCTCCCGGCCCGGATCGACACCGACCGGGTGCGCGAGCTCGACGCGCTCGGCGGCGACGCGGAGGCCTCCCGCGTCCACCACAGCGCCGCCATCCCGCTCGGCCGCTACGGCACCCCGGAGGAGTTCGGGAAGGTCGCCGCGTTCCTGCTCTCCCCCGCCGCGTCCTACCTCACCGGTGTGATGATCCCGGTCGACGGCGGCGCACTGCCCGGACTGTAGGACGGCGTTCGCCGGCCGCGCGTGGAGGCATCCGCCCGGCGCGCGGCAGGCGGATGCGCCGGGCGGTCAGAGTACGCGCGGGTGCTTGTCGCGCCGTCCGCCGCGCCGCGCGGCGGTCTCGTGCCTCGCCGGCACCACCCGGATCCGCAGGTCGGCCGGAAGGTCCGACAGCCCGAGACTGACCAGCGCGTCGGTGCGCGGGCCGGTCTCGAAGTGCTCGGCGAGCGCCGCCGGATCGCCGCCGGACGTCATCCGGACGGCCGCCCGCAACCGGGGGTGCCGGGCTCCGCGCAGCAGCCGGACCCCCACCCGCTCGACCTCGGGGAGCGCCACGGTGCCGGTCTCCAGAGCGTCCTCCAGTGCCCCGGTGCGCAGCCGCAGCCGCAGCCCCGGTGTGCCGGGGGTCGGCACCGGCACGGTCGCCGGCCCGCTCCGCCGCAGCTGGGCGAGCAGCCACCAGGCGGTCCCGACGACCACCACGGCCAGCCCGGCGATCACCGCAGGCCACCACCAGGCCTCGGACACCCAGCGGGTCCGCGCCCGCGCACCGATCACCGGCCGGTCCGGCGAGGCCTGCGGCCACCGGTCCGGCAGATCCACGCCCAGCCTCCGGTACAGGTCGAGGCCCCCGGCCAGGACCAGCAGCCCGGCCACCAGCAGGACCACCCCGACCGCACCCACCAGCACCCGGTTGACGGTGCTCCGGCTCACCCGCTCCCACCACCCTCCACGACGGCGCCCTGCACTCCCCCGCCGGACCCGCGCCGGCGCCCGCGCCGGGTCCTGACGTCCAGCCGCAGCGGTCTCGCCAACCCGACGACCGCCAGCTCGTCCCGCAGCTGCCGCTGCACCGAGGCCGGATCGGCCGGGCCGGTGAGGGTGATCCGGACCCGGCGGCGGCCGGTCCGCACGCGCAGGTGCTCGACGCCCGGCAGGTCGGCGGCCCGGTGGACCAGCAGCGCGGTCACGCCGGACCGGTCGATGGCCGCGGAGGTGCCGCCGACCGGGCGGAGCGGGAGCCAGCGGCTCAGGCCGGGGGCGAGGGCGAGCCAGAGCAGCCAGCCGCCGAGCAGGGTGGCCGCGCCCGCTCCGAGCAGCACCCAGGTGTCGTCGAGGTGCCGGGTGGCCAGTTCGTCGGCGATCTCGGCACGCCAGCGGCGGGCGGCGTGCCCGGTGCGGACGGCGACCACGTCGTAGAGCAGCGCCACCGCGGCCACCAGGACCACCGTCGCGACCACCACGGCGGCCGTGGTCCGGGGTGCCCGCAGCCGCGGCACCCGGACCGCGGCGGGCCCGGGCTCCGGAGCCGGTTCCCCGGCCGCACCGACCGCACCGGCCTCCGCCGGCAGGGCGGGCCCCGCAGGCCCCTCAGGACCCCCAAGCCCCTCATGCGCTCCGGACTCCGCATGCCCTCCGGACTCCGCCGCCCCGGCAGCCTCCGCCGGTACGGCGGGCTCCACGGGCGGCGTCCCCGGCTCCCCCTCCGCCGGCCCGGTCATCCCGTGCCCTCGGTGACGAGCCGTTCCACCACGACCACCACCTCGGCCACCCGGGTCCCGGTCAGCGCACCGACCTGGGCGGCCACCCGGTCGCGGACGGCCCGGGCGAGGGCGGCGAGGTCGGCGGGGAACGGCAGGTCGACGGCGACCCTGACGGTGACGGCGGCGGAGGGCGAAGCGGGGCCGGTGACGGAGACCTTCGGCGGCCCGCCCGGTCCGCTCCGGCCCGGCCGGACCTCGGCGAGCGCCTCACCGGCCGCCCGGGCGGCGATCCGCGCGTAGACGCGGTCGGCGATGCGCAGCCGGCCGCGCGCGCCGGGTTCGCGGGTGGCGGGCGCCGGGACGAGGGCCGCCATCAGCGGCGCCGGTCGCGGCCGCGCAGGAGGTCGCCGAGGTCACCGAGTTCGAGGTCGCCCTCCAGCAGGCGGCCGACCACGAAGCCGACCACCCCGAGGGCCGCCACCAGCAGGAACGCCGCGAACCCGCCGAAGTAGCCGGCGAAGCCGAGGGCCATTCCCACCACCAGGCCGATGAGGGCCAGGTTCATCCGTTCCACCTCGTCTTCCGCCGCCCGCCGCTCCGGGCGTGCTGCCGCACAGGGACTACTTCAGCTTGGGCCGCTGGCCGGAGGAGGGAAGCTCCTCTTCCTCCTCCTCGATGTCCGGCTCGTCGGGCAGGTGGACGTCGTTGACGGCGATGTTGACCTCGACGACTTCCAGCCCGGTCATCCGCTCGACCGCGTCGACGATGTTCTCCCGTACCTGCCGGGCCAGTTCGGGGATGACGACGCCGTACTCGACGACCAGCGCGATGTCGATGGCGGTCTGCTTCTCCCCCACCTCCGCCTTGATGCCGCGCCCGATGTTGCCGCGCCCGCCGGGGACCCGGTCGCGCATCGCGGCGAAGGTGCGGGCGAGCCCGGAGCCGAGGGAGTGGATGCCGGTCACCTCGCGGGCCGCCATCCCGGCGATCTTCTCGACCACGCCGACGGCGAGCGCGGTGCGACCGCGTTCACCGGCGGCCCCGCCGAGGCCGGCGGTCGAGGAGCCACCGGTGGAGGCACCGGTGGAGAGGTTCTTGTGCAGGGTGGCGGGCGTCGGAGTGTCAGGCATGGGCTCATCTCCCGTCGTACGGCTCCAGCTATATCGCAAATCGCTCCAACTCTGGCATTTCGCCACGAATCCCGCCCCCGGAACCGGCCGGTACGGCGAAGGCCCTGCCCCCGAGGTCACCTCGGGGGCAGGGCCTTCGCCGGCCGGGGAGGCCGGTCAGTCCCCGATGCCGGCCAGGTCGCGCAGACGGCGGGCCTGGGCCGCCCGTTCGGCCGAGCGCTGCTCGTCGTAGGAGCGGCCACCGGCGCCCTGGAGCAGGGCCTTGGTCTCGATCACGGCGTTGCGCGGTGCGGCCAGCAGAGCGGCGGCGAGGTCGCGGGCGGCGGCGTCCAGCTCGCCCGCGGGGACGGCCAGGTTGGCCAGGCCGATCGCCGCGGCCTCCTCGGCGCCGACCCAGCGCCCGGTCGCGCAGATCTCCAGCGCCCGGGCGTAACCGACGAGTTCGGTGAGCGGCTTGGTGCCGGCGAGGTCGGGGACGAGGCCCAGTGAGGTCTCCTTCATGGAGAACTGCACGTCGTCGGCGACCACCCGCAGGTCACAGCCGAGGGCGAGCTGGAAGCCGGCGCCGACCGCGTGGCCCTGGACGACGGCGATGGTGACCAGGTCGGGGCGGCGCCACCAGCTGAAGGCCTCCTGGTAACCGGCGATGATCCCGTCGAGCTCCTCGGGCTCGGCGGCGGCGAGCCGGAGGAAGCTGGGCTCGCCGGGGATGCCCTCGGGGGTGAACATCGCACGGTCGAGGCCCGCCGAGAAGGAGACGCCCTCGGCGCGGAGCAGCACCACCCGGACGGTGCCGGGCAGGTCGCGGCCGACGGCGGACAGGGCGCGCCACAGGGCGGGCGACTGGGCGTTGCGCCGCTCGGGCTGACAGAGGGTGACGACGGCGAGTGCGCCGTCGATCTCCAGGCGGACGCCGTCCCGCTCCCGGCTCTGGGTCTGCGGATCGGTGGCGGGAGCGGTCATGAGGGGACCTCCGGTGGCGAGGATGCTTGGCTACCGGAGAGTAACAAAACTGGTGGAGCGACGGCAGGGGGCAGCACGGAGCGGCGGACGGCCCGCCCGCGCGCCGGTCGCGGATATGACGATCGGCGGCCGGTTCACTCGGACCGGGGAGTGGACGACGCTCGGTCGCCTCCCCGGCCGGCGCCCTGCCGCCGAGTCATCCGCCCGTTGACCGACGGAGCGTCAGGAACCTGCCCCGGCAGTAGCTTTGTTCTTGCCCCGCGTGGCACCGCCGCGGCCCCGGAGAATCACTCCGGACTCGCTCAGCATCCGGTGCACGAAGCCGTACGAGCGGCCGGTCTCCTCCGCGAGAGCGCGAATGCTCGCCCCGGAGTCGTACTTCTTCTTGAGATCGGCCGCGAGCTTCTCACGCGCGGCACCGGTTACCCGGCTGCCCTTTTTCAGAGTCTCGGCCACCCGTGCCTCCTCGTAGCGTTGCTCGGTCAGATTCCCATGATCACCCATCCACCGCGTCCTGGCCACCCATTCGACAAGGTCCATGTCGGGAATGCGCGGTCCTTCGGTAGTGATCCGAGCGCACAAGGGCGCTCACGCAGAGTGCACGCCCCCGGACGAATACCGCCGTCCGGCGAGAAAGGGCTGATCAGCAGCGTCGGCCCGGCCACGATCGAGTGGCGGGCCGACGGAAGCTCCTTAAACGGAATGCGGGACCTCTTCATTCCCGGACACGCCGAAGGGACTAGTTTTTCTGGTCCAAAATGTGGAGGGAATGTCTAGTTCCGGCCAGACGGACAGCCGAATGCCCGGCCGTCCGTACGGGCGACCGGGCATCGGGAGGTCGGCGGGATCAGGCCAGCGTGACCAGGTCGTTGTAGGCGGGGCTCCAGAGGTCCTCCACGCCGTCCGGCAGCAGGATGATCCGCTCCGGCTGGAGCGCGTCGACCGCGCCCTCGTCGTGGGTGACCAGCACGACCGCGCCGCTGAACTCGCGCAGCGCGCCGAGGATCTCCTCGCGGCTGGCCGGGTCCAGGTTGTTGGTGGGCTCGTCGAGCAGCAGCACGTTGGCACTGGAGACCACCAGCGCGGCCAGCGCGAGACGGGTCTTCTCACCGCCGGAGAGCACCCCGGCCGGCTTGTCGACGTCGTCGCCGGAGAAGAGGAACGAGCCGAGGATCTTCCGGATCTGCACCAGGTCGGTGTCGGGCGCGGAGGAGCGCATGTTCTCCAGCACCGTCCGCTCCGGGTCCAGGGTCTCGTGCTCCTGGGCGTAGTAACCGACCTTCAGGCCGTGGCCCGGGATCACCTCGCCGGTGTCCGGCTTCTCCACCCCGGCCAGCATCCGCAGCAGCGTGGTCTTGCCCGCACCGTTGAGCCCGAGCACCACGACGCGCGAACCGCGGTCGATGGCCAGGTCCACGCCGGCGAAGATCTCCAGCGAGCCGTAGGACTTCGACAGGTCGCGCGCCGTCATCGGGGTCTTGCCGCAGGGCGCCGGGTCCGGGAACCGCAGCTTGGCGACCTTGTCGCTCTGCCGGACCTGGTCCAGGCCGGAGAGCAGCTTCTCGGCGCGGCGGGCCATGTTCTGCGCGGCCACCGTCTTGGTCGCCTTGGCGCGCATCTTGTCCGCCTGCGCGTTCAGCGTCGCGGCCTTCTTCTCGGCGTTGGTCCGCTCGCGCCTGCGGCGCTTCTCGTCGTCCTCGCGCTGCTGCTGGTACTGCTTCCAGCCCATGTTGTAGACGTCGATCGCGGAGCGGTTGGCGTCCAGGTAGAAGACCTTGTTGACGACCGTCTCGACCAGCTCGACATCGTGCGAGATCACGATGAAGCCGCCCTTGTAGGTCTTCAGGAAGTCCCGCAGCCAGACGATCGAGTCCGCGTCGAGGTGGTTGGTGGGCTCGTCGAGCAGCAGCACGTCGGAGTCGGAGAACAGGATCCGGGCCAGCTCGACGCGGCGGCGCTGACCACCGGAGAGCGTGTGCAGCTCCTGGTTGAGGATGCGGTCCGGCAGGCCCAGCGCGGCGGCGATGGTGGCGGCCTCGGCCTCGGCCGCGTACCCGCCCTTGGTCAGGAACTCCGTCTCCAGGCGCGCGTACTTCTTCATCGCGTTCTCCTGGGTGGCGCCCTTGCCGTTCGCCATCCGGTCCTCGTTCTCGCGCATCTTCTTCAGCACGGTGTCGAGGCCGCGGGCGGAGAGGATGCGGTCCTTGGCGAGGACGTCGAGGTCGCCGGTGCGGGGGTCCTGCGGCAGGTAGCCGACCTCGCCCGAGCGGGTCACCGTGCCGGAGGCGGGGATGCCCTCGCCGGCCAGCACCTTGGTGAGCGTGGTCTTGCCGGCGCCGTTGCGACCGACCAGGCCGATCCGGTCGCCGGGGGCGACCTTGAAGCTCGCCGACTCGATCAGGATCCGGGCACCGGCACGCAGCTCAAGGGCGTTGGCGGAAATCATGGCTGGGGACTACTCCTGGGGCGTGGGCGGGCGCCCGGACGGGGCACGGGCCGGGACGGCGGGTGAAGGGCGTCGGCGGAGGCTCGGCGGACCGCACGGCGCGGCGCCGCTCGCCCGCTAGTGCACGGAGAGAACAGCCATGACGGCAAGTCTACCGGGCCGCGCGAGCGAACCCCGAGGGATTACCGGCCGGGGGTACCGGGAGGGCCGACTACCGCGGCTGCTGCCCGTCCGCCGGCGCCGCGCAGCTGCCCTCCGGGCGGACGGCGGCGAACGGCTCGGCCGGGCTGCCGCAGGCGGCCTCGGGCGCGGCCGCGCGGGTGTCGAAGACCTTGGGAGCGACGATCGGGCCGTCCGAGATCAGCACCCGGCGGCCGTCCAGCGCCTTCATCGAGACGCCCGGGCCGGCGTTGAGCTGCCAGCCGCTGCTGTCCAGCCGGTAGCCGGAGATCCCGCCGGAGACCGACTGGCCGCTGCTGTTGGAGCAGCTGCGCGGAACCAGCACCGCGAAGTCGCTGGCCACCGTACGGGTCGGGTCGTAGACGCAGTTGCCGGCCGGCTTGGAGTTGTAGCGCAGGTCCCCGTCGGCGTCGCGGAAGCCCATCGTCAGATTGGGTGTGACCACCGCCACCCAGGGCGCGGACTGCTGGACCGTCCGCAGCGAGGCCGCCGCCCGCTCGGTCGCGAGCTGCTTGCGCTGCTCCTCGGTGCGCTTGTCGGCGCCGGGCTCGCCGTCGGCGCGCAGCCAGTCGGCCAGGCCGGGCACCGCGCGGTGCCAGCGCACCTCGTGGTCGCCGGGCCGCACGGAGGTGACCAGGCCGTCGTCCCAGACCACCACG
Source organism: Streptomyces sp. BE303 (assembly GCF_036290945.1). Lineage (NCBI taxonomy): Bacteria > Bacillati > Actinomycetota > Actinomycetes > Kitasatosporales > Streptomycetaceae > Streptomyces > Streptomyces sp. BE303. The sequence goes on along the minus strand of NZ_JAQYWZ010000705.1, from coordinate 51,393 downwards.
GCGTTCTCGCCCGCCATCGACAGGTAGAGCGCGGTGGCGCCCTCCCGCTGGTACGACCAGGCGTGCTCCCCGGTGGCCTTGTGGTACGCCTCCAGGCCCGGTCCGACCCTCAGGTCGAGGTCGGCCGCGTCCAGGGACTTCACGGCGTCCGGGCTCGCGTCCGAGGCGCCCGGTGCGGCCACCCGGTCACCGAACGGAACCGGCTTGTTGGCGTGCGCGGCCGCGCCCGCCACAAGGACCAGCAGCACCGCCAGGGCAGGCAGGATCGATCGGGGGCTGAGGGCGCGCGACTTCCAGGACACGGGCGGAGCGTACCTTTCACCGCCCGCGCGAGTCAGCCGGACCTCTCCGTACGGCCGGACGGCGGAACCTCGCCGGCCGGTTTCGCACGGGCCGGCCGACGCCGCCCACCGACCTGCGCCGTCGGGCCCGGCGGCGCCCCGGGCCCCGCCCGGGCCCGGGGCGCGGGTAGGGCTCCCCGGGCCTCCGGGACTGTTACAGAGGTGATACACGGCACACCGCCGGACGGCGTTCGAATAGCGCCCACTTTAGGGTGACATTCGGCTTTTCCTCCGCCCGGCGGGCCTACTGTCGGCAATCGGGGCGTCACGTTGCGTCGCCCTCCGCCCTGCCCCACCGAGGCCCCCGCCCGAGGAGAGACCATGCGATTCGGCCGCCTGGCGCTGGCCGCCGCCGCCCTGCTGCTGCTCACCACCGCCAGCGTCCCCGCCGGCACCCCGCTGAGCCAGACCGAACGGCACGCGCTCTCCTCCGACGCCATCTCGCCGCGCGGCGCCGCACCGCGCCCGGTCGTCCAGCGGCCCAAGCACGAGCCCCCGTTCGGGGCGTTCGTCGGCTCCTGGGACCGGTACATCCCGCAGATCGGCCGCTACGCGCAGTGGCTCAACAACGCCAACCTCCAGGTCGGTCACACCTATCTGGCGGGCAACGGCTGGGCCGACGTCGAGGGCGAGGCGATGGTGCTCGGCATGTGGTCGCAGTGGCGCCAGGCGGACCCGTCCCGGACGCTCGTCCTCGGCGTGCCGATGCTCGTCCCCAACGAGGCGAACGTGCCGGACGGCGAGGTCGCGAAGCTGCTCGCCCAGGGCGCGCGGGGGGACTTCGACCGGCACTTCCTCAAGCTGGCCCGCCGACTGGTGGCGCTCGGCGGCGCGGACACCGTCCTCACCCTCGGCTGGGAGATGAACGGGGTCACCTACACCCACCGCTGCAAGCCCGACCCCGCGGCCTGGAAGACGTACTGGCGACGGATCGTCACCGTGATGCGGTCGGTGCCCGGGCAGCGGTTCCGTTTCGACTTCACGCCCAACCGCGGGCTGGACGCGATCCCGTGGACCAAGTGCTACCCGGGCGACGACGTGGTGGACATCATCGGCATGGACAGCTACGACCAGCCGGCCGGCGCGACCTTCGACGACTACGTGCACGAGCCGTACGGGCTGCTGGACCAGGTGGAGTTCGCCGCCAAGCGCGGCAAGCCGGTCTCGTACCCGGAGTGGGGGCTGTTCCGGAACGGCGACAACCCGGAGTTCGTGCAGCGGATGGTGGAGTGGATCCGCACCCACGACACCGCCTACCAGACGGTCACCGACTACTGCCCGCACGGCTTCTGGCAGTGCGACCGCAACCCGCGGTCCAGCGCCCGGTTCCGGCAGCTGATGGGCGGCTCCCCGGGGGCACCGGCCGCGGCCGCGCCGACGGCGCCCCCGGCACCGGCGGCGCCCACGATGCCGTCCGCACCGCCGGCGCCGGCCGGCGCACCGACCGGTCCCCCGGCCTCGCCCATCACCCCGGCCCCGGCCTCGGCCTCGGCGGCGGCCTCCGCGCCGCCGTCCGCCACGGCGAGCCCGTCGGCCAGCCCCTCACCGAGCCCGTCGGCCGGTCCCTCGCCGAGCGTCTCGCCGACCGCCGCCCCCGCGCGGCGCTAGGACGTGTCCGGCAGACGCCCCCGGAGTGCCCGTTCAGCTCCGGCGGCGGGCGAGCAGGGACTCCTTCAGCTTCGGCAGCCGGCTGCTGAGCACGCGCACCGCGGCCTGCCGGGAGCGGACGGCGCCGCACCGGACCGCGGCGGCCGGGGCCGGGCCGCGCGGGCCGAACAGCAGCCGCTGGTTCGGCAGCCGGTCCGGCCGCCAGCGCTGCTTGTACGGCTCCTGGCCGCGCAGCAGGCCCAGCACCGGGATGCCCGCGCCGACCGTCTCGTCCAGCGCGGCGCCGAACAGCAGGCCCGCGATGTCCAGCCGCTCGCGCAGCCTCGGGTGCGCGCCGTACATGTAGAGGCCGCCGAAGGACGGGCAGAGCAGCAGCAGGTTGACCGCGACCAGCTCGCCGTCCAGCCAGTACTGGTGGACGGCGGCCCGGCCGGTGGCCACCAGGCCGGTGGTCGACTCGTCCAGGTGACGGGCGAACCGCTCGGTGCGGTGCTCCGGGGTGACCCCGCGGTCGGCCCACTGGAGGAAGTGCAGCCGCAGCAGCCCGGCCAGGGCCTCCGGCACCTCCGCCGGGGGCGTCGAGCGCACCTCCACGCCCGATTCGGCGATCTTGCGCAGCTTGACCCGGCTGCGCTGGGCGGTCTTGCCCGGCACCCGCTTGAGCAGCTGCTCCATCGGGACGGCCGGCAGGTACTGGCAGAGCGAGTCGGTGAACCGCCGGCGCCGGCCGCGCCAGTGCGCGAAGACCCGCTGGACGGCGGCCTCCGGGTGGACCTCGCGCAGGTCCAGACTGTGCCAGGGGCGGGTGAGCGGGAGCGCGGCGGCGAACTCGGCGGCGGCGCGGTCGGCGCAGGAGTCGTCGAGCAGGATGTCCGTGAAGTCGATCAGCCCGTCACCGAGGCCGGCCAGGCCGCCCAGCGGGCCGCCGCGGCGCTGGAACGCGCCCGCGCCGACCAGCCGGCCGTCACGGCGGACCAGGACCACCAGCAGGGCGCCGGGGCGTCCGTAGTTGCGCCACCAGGAACGCTGCCAGACGGCGGCCTGGAAGAAGGTGGCGGTCCGGCAGCGGGTGACGAGGTCGTCCCACTCCTCGGCGAGGGTGTCGAGCGCGTCGTCCTCGCGGCGCAGCTCGGTGGTCCAGCGCGGTGCGCACGCCTGGGCGGGGAGTCCCGTGGTCGGGGCGGCTGCCTCGGTGCTCATCGTCCGCTCCCGGCCACGGTCTTGGTCCTGTTCTCCGACTCGGCCGGAGCCGCGTCCGCGGCGGGCCCGGCCTTTCCGGCCCGGTCCGGCTTTCCGGCCCGGGCCGCCGTGTCGCCGGTCCCGGACGCGGCCGTGACCTCGGTCCCGGCCGCGGGCCGGGGCTCCGGGCCGGGGTCGGCCACGGGTTCCGCCCCGGGCTGGGCGGTGCGCGGGCGCGGAGCGGTCGGGACGGGCGCCGCCCCGGCCGCGGGGCCGGCGGCGCTGTCGCTCCGGCGGCGGGTCATCATCACCAGCGCGCCGATCAGCACGCCCGCCGCACCGCCGACCGCCACGTCCAGCCGCCCGGAGGGGGTGGTGGGCCGCTCGGGCTCGGCGGCGGCCGCGAGCGGGACCAGCCGGACGCCGGTCTCCTTGGTGCTGCCGTTGGCGAAGGCGACCAGGGAGCGGGCCACCGCGTCGGCCGTCAGGACGGCCTCCTGCGGGTCCGCCCCGGTGCCGGTGATCTCGATCATCGGGGCGTCCGGCGAGGTGGTGCCGTGCACCAGGGCCTCCAGCTCGGACCGGCTGTGCCCGGTCTCCGCGGCGGCTGCCGCGAGCACCTGCGGCCGGCCGGCCAGCCGGCCGTACGCCTGGGCGAAGTTGACGGCCGTGGCGCTCTCCCCCGGGTTCTCCGACACCACGATCACGTAGGAGTCGGCGGCGTACGAGGGGTGGGCGACGACGGCGTACCCGGCGCCGGCGGCGGCACCCAGGGGCACCGCGAGGGCCAGCGGCCACCAGCGGCGGACCAGGAGACGGGCGCTTCGGCGCGGTTCGGTCATCGGGACTCCTTGGATACGGGGGCCGCCCGGCCGGCGGCCCGGCGACTGGGGAGCTGCCGGCTCAGGCGGGGACCAGGCGGTCGTAGAGGGCGCCGAGGTCGGCGGCCACCCGGACGATGTCGTAGTGGCCGACCGCGGGGGGCCGGGGCAGCGGGTCGGTGCTGTGGTCGTTGAGGTGGCGCAGCTCGCCCAGCGCGGTGGCGTACGCGGCGGCGTCCGACGGGATCCGGCGGGCCTGCGGGGCGGCGCTGGGCGGCAGTTCGTCCAGGGCCGGACAGGCGCTGTGGCGGACCGGGAGGCCGGCCGCCAGCCCCTCCAGGACGCCGAGTCCGAAGGTCTCCTCGGTGGAGGGCGCGGCGAGCACGTCCAGCGCGGTGAGCAGGTCGGGGACGTCGTCACGCTCGCCGGTGAGCACAAGCCGGTCGCGGACGCCGAGTTCGGCGGCCCGGCGCTCCAGCGCGGCGCGTTCCGGACCCTCGCCGACCAGCACCAGGCGGGCCGCGCCGTCGAGTTCGGCGAGCGCCTCCAGCAGCACCGGGAAGCGCTTGCCGGGGACCAGGCGGCCGACTCCGCCGACCACCCAACTCCCGGGCGGCAGGCCGAGTTCGGCGCGCAGCCGGGCGCGGGTGGCAGCCCGGTCCGCATCCTGCCGGCGGTAGCGGTCGGCGTCGATGCCGTTGGGGATCAGCTCCACCCGGCCCGGCGGGACGCCCCAGCCGTGCAGGGTCTGGGCGACCTGCCGGGAGACCGCGACGGTGGTGGTGCCGAGCCGTTCGGCGGCCAGGTAGAGGCCCTTGACGCCGCGGGTGACCGGCCGGCCCTCGATCACCCCGGCGTGCAGCGAGTGTTCGGTGGCCACCACGGCCCGGACCCCGGCCAGCCTGGCGGCCAGCCGGCCGTACAGTCCGGCCCGGTAGAGGTGGGTGTGCACCACGTCGTAGCGGCCGGCCCGGATCAGGCGGGCCAGCCGGGGCAGCGCGCCGACGTCCCGGTTGCCGCGCATGCCGAGGTGGTGCACGGTGACGCCCTCGGCGCGCAGGGCGGCGGCGACCGTGCCGGGGTTGGTCAGCGCGAGGACCTCGCAGTGCTGGTGCGCGGGCAGGTACCGGAGCACCAGCTGGAGCTGGCGTTCGGCTCCGCCCGAGGCGAGGCCGGTGACGATGTGCAGCACCTTCATCGGGCGGCCCTGCCGTGGCCCGCCCGCTCTCCGCCGGGGCGCTCGGACCCGCGGGCGGCACCGTCCGCGGGTCCGGCGGGCGGGAGGTGCGTCCGGGCCCCGCCGGGTTCGCCGGACCGCCGGACGGGTGCGACCGCGTCGTTCCCGGGCCGCTGGTCGCCCTCGGCGGCGCGGACCTTCGGCTCGGGGCGGTCCGCACGGTCCGTACGGTCGGCCCGGACCGGGCGCTCGGCCTGGTCCGGACGCTCGGGGCGCTCGGGGCGGGTGCGGGCGGCGAGACGGGTACGGCGCAGTTCGGTGACGGTGTCGCGGAGGCGGTGCCGGCCGCGCTTGGCGCGCAGCCGCCAGGCGCCGTCGCGGTCGCCGACGTAGCAGCGCGGCAACGCGTACCTGCCGGTGAGCGGGGAGTGCGCGATCGCGCAGGCGTAGTCGTAGCCGGCGTCCCGGACGGCGTGGGTGGCGGCCAGGTCGACGGCGCCGTACGGGTAGCAGAAGCCGGTGACCGGACCTCCGACCATCTCCTCCAGGGCCCGGCGGCTCTCCCGGGTCTGGTCGGCGAGCACGTCGGCGGGCAGGCCGGACAGCGCCCGGTGGCCGAGGCCGTGCGAACCGATCTCCCAGCCGGCCGCGGCGAGGTCGGTGACCTCCTGGACGGTGAGCAGCTTCTTGCGCGGGCCCTCGGTGTCCCAGTCGTTGGCCCGGCCCAGCAGGTCGGCGACCACGTAGGCGGTGGCGGTGAAGCCGTAGGCCTGAAGGATCGGTACGGCGTAGCGGCCGAAGTCGGCGTAGCCGTCGTCGAAGGTGAGGCCGACCAGCTTGTCGTCCCGGCCGGCGGCCCTGGCCCGCATCAGCTCGCGGACCGAGACGCCGCGCCGGCCGCACCGGTGCAGCCAGGCGATCTGTTCGGCGAACCGTTCGGGGCTGACGGTCAGCTGGTAGGGGTCCTCGTCCTCGACGGCCACCGAGTGGTACATCAGGATCCACGGCGAGGAGGGATCCGGTGCGGGCGCCTCGGCGATCGGGCGGCGGCTCCTCGGCAGCTGTGCCGGTGGTCGGCGGGTGCCCGGCCGTGGTGCGTCGGTGTGCGGGCCGACCGCGGCCGGCGCACCGGGTGCGGCGGGGCGGCGGACGCCCGACAGGACCGGCCGGACGAATCCCCGTTCAGCGTCCATGGGGAGGCTTCCCTTCATCGGCGACAGGTGACGGGCCCAGGGCCCGGGCTGCGGCGCGGACCGGTCCGCGCACCTCGCGGGCGCCGAGGACGGTGCCCAGGGCGGCGAAGACCAGCGCCACGGTGAGGCCCCCGCACAGGGTCGAGAGCAGGGGGTCGGCGGTGAGGCCGGCGACGGGGGTGCCGAGCGCGACGGCGCCGGCGGCGGAGGCCAGCAGCCGGGCGTGGCCGCCGAGGACGAGGCGCAGGCGCAGCGGGATGCCGCGCAGGACCAGGCCGTGCAGCAGGAGCGCCGCGGTGGCGGTGATGCCGACCGCGTTCCCGGCCGCCAGGCCCGGGGCACCGAACCGGGGGGTGGCGAGCAGACCGCCGACGACGGTGACGACCAGGCCGAACGCCATCGCGGCGGCCGGGTACCAGTCGAGCAGCCGGCGTCCGCCGTCGTCGGGGCTGGGGTCGCCGGCCCGGCGGACCACCGGGCGGAGCGAGAAGTAGGGGCGGATCATCACGCCGATCAGCGCCTGCGCGGGCAGGCCGAAGCTGTAGACGCGGATGACGGCGGCGGTGGCGGAGGTGTCCCGGGGGCCGAAGGCGCCGCGTTCGAAGAGCAGCGCGACCACCGACGGCGCGCAGGCGAGCAGGAAGGCGGTGCCGAGCAGGACGACGGCGGCGGCCTGGCCCAGGTCCTTCTCGACGCGGTCGCGGGCGGCGGTGAGGTCGCCGGCGGCGAGCGCCCGGGCGACCAGGGGGAAGGTGACGGTGCAGATCAGGATGCCGGCGGTCATGGCGAGCTGGGAGACCTTGGCGGCGTAGTTGAGGTGCGAGATGGTGCCGGCCGGCAGCTCGGAGCCGAGGAACCGCTCGATGAAGACCTGGGACTGGCGGGTCAGGGTGAAGGCGGCGACCGGCAGCAGGGCGAGCGGGATCAGCACGAGGGCCTTGCTGCGGGGGCGGCGGTCGCGGGCGGGGCGGGCGCCCGGTCCGGTGCGCAGCCCGTACAGGAAGGGGACGATCAGCAGGCCCGCCATCAGCAGGCTGCCGAGGGCTACGCCGAGGGCGGCGGAGCGGACGCCCCAGATCGCGTGGCAGCTGAGCAGGACGCCGAGGATGCCGACGTTGTAGGCGACGTAGATCCCGGCCGGGGCGGTGAAGCGGTGGTGGGCGCGCAGGGCCGCGGCGAGGTAGCCGGCCACGCCGAAGGGCAGCACGGTGATCGCGGTGATCCGGGTGCAGGTGACGGCGAGTCCGGGGTTGGCCAGGCCCGGGGCCAGCACGTCGACGAACCAGGGGGCGCCGAGGGCCGCGCCGAGGGAGAGCGTGGAGAGCGCGAGCAGCAGCCAGGGCAGGGTGGCGCGGACCAGTTGGCGGACCGGGTCGGGGCCGTCGGGGTTCTCCTCGCGGAGCACCAGCGCGAGGGCGAAGGCGGGCACCATGAGGAAGGACATGGCGTCCTCGATCAGCAGCGGTGCGGCGGTCTCGGGGACGGTCCAGGCGACCAGGAAGGCGTCGGTGCCCTGGTTGGCGCCGAAGTAGCGGGCCAGCAGGAGGTCGCGGAGCAGGCCGAGGGCGGAACCGGCGGCGCTGAGGACGGCGGTGACGCCGAAGGCCTTGGCGAGGAAGCCGCGCCGGGGGGCGGCTGCGGGGTCGGCGACGGCGGGGTCGGCGGGCGCGGACCGGGGGGCCGGCAGGGCCGGGGTGAGCGCGGTGGGCTGGTCGGTGCTCATCGGGCCGCCGCCTCCGGGCCCGCGCCGCGGGGGCCTCCGGCGACTCTGGCGGCTCGGGGGGCTCGGGGGGCTCCGGCGCCGCGGGGGGCTCGGGGGGCTCCGGCGCCGCGGGGGGCTCTGGCGGCTCGGGGGGCTCTGGCGGCTCGGGCGGCGAGGCCGAGGACCACGGAGGTCAGCACGGTGGTGGTGCCGCCGATGTCGGCGTAGAGGAAGTCGACCAGGACCCAGGTGAGCAGGGCGAGCGCCGCCAGACCCGGGCCGCGGGCGTGCCGGAGGCAACCGAGGAGCAGGCCGAGGAAGAGCACACCGTAGGCGACGATGCCGGTCAGCCCCTGCTCGCTGAGCACCAGGAAGTACATGTTGTGCGGGGAGAGCAGCGGTTCGCGCTGGAACCCGATGGTGGCGTCCGCGGCGTCGCTGCCGGAGGAGAGCCGCAACGGGGCGTGGCTGTCGCGCAGTTGCTGGAAGGCCTTGGGTCCGGCGCCGGAGAACGGGTGGTCCTGCCAGATCCGCCCTGCGGTGGCCCACAGGTCGTAGCGGTCGGAGACCGACTGGTCGGGGGCCTCGGAGACGGAGCCGATCGAGCTGATCCGGGCGGTGACACCGGAGCCGCCGAGGCCGAGGCCGCCGACCAGGACCACGGCGGCGGCCAGGCCGAGGACGGCGCTGCGCACGGCGAGCCGGGCGTCGGCGCGCAGCAGCAGGACGGCGGCGGCCGCGGCGGTGGCGATCCAGCTGCCGCGGCTGAAGGAGACGGCGAGCGGGAAGGTCAGGAAGGCGGCGGCCGTGAACAGCGCCCGCCGGAGCCGGGGGTCGCCGGCCGGGCCGCGTTCACCCAGGGCGAGGGCGAGGGCGGCGAGCAGGCCGTAGGCGACCACGGTGGACATCGCCATGATGTCCAGCGCCCCGAAGGTGCCGACGGCGCGGATCGGCCGGCCCGTGTAGGAGGCGCCCGTCCCGGTGAGGAACTGGTGGACGCCGACGACGCCCTGGACCAGCGCGGCGACCACGAAGGAGCCGAGGACGAGGCGCTGGTCGGTGCGGTCGCGCAGGGAGCAGAGCACGGCGGCGGGGACGAGCACGAAGACCTGGGTGAGCCGGACGAAGCCGGTGAGGCTGGTGGCCGGGTCGATCGAGCCCACGGTGGCGACGGCCGCGGCGGCGACCACGGCGCCGAACCGGACGGCGTCGGCGCGGCCGATCGCGGGCGTCCGGCCGCGCAGCAGGTTGACGGCGGTGAGGGCGACCAGTGCGAGCGAGGCGAGGTCCGCGGCGGTGACGTGGACGGCGGCGGCCACGTCCTTCTCCCCGGTGGGGACGCAGACCAGCAGCACGGTGGCGGCGGCGAGCAGGGCGGGGCGGTCCTGGAGGAGCACCCCCGCACGCCGTAAGAGGTGTGCGGGGCGGGGAGGTGTGGCAAGGGTCAGGGCCACGCTGGGTCAGCTCCCGTCCGGGTGGAGCATCAGGACCGCGGTGCGGCACAGGATCTTGACGTCCTGCCAGAGGCTCCAGCTCTCGATGTAGCGGTTGTCGAAGCGGGCCCGGTCCTCGATCGAGGTGTCCCCGCGCAGGCCGTTGACCTGGGCGAGGCCGGTGAGGCCGACCGGGACGCGGTGGCGGTCCGCGTACTCGGGGTAGGCCTGGCTGAACCGCATGACGAAGTAGGGGCGCTCGGGGCGCGGGCCGACCAGGCTCATGTCGCCGCGCAGGACGTTCCAGAGCTGCGGGAGCTCGTCCAGGGAGCTGCGGCGCATCAGCCGGCCGACGGCGCCCATCCGGTGGTCCTGGGAGATGTTCCAGCGGGTGGCGGACTCGTGCTCGTTGCTGGGCCGCAGGGTGCGGAACTTGAGGACGGTGAAGACCCGTCCGTCGAGGCCGGTGCGCTGCTGGCGGAAGAGCACGCCGGGGCCGGTGTCGAAGCGGACCGCGAGCGCGCAGAGGACGAGGACGGGGGCGAGCAGCAGCAGGCCGAGCCCGGCGGCGGTGACGTCCAGGGTGCGCTTGGCGGTCCAGCCGGGGCGGCGCATCGCCGCGCGCCCGACGCGCAGACAGGGGAAGCCCCAGAGGTGGTCGGCGCCGGCGAGCCGTCCGGCGCCGAGCGATCCGTACTCGCGCAGGGCGGGGACCAGCCAGACCTGGCAGCCGAGCCGGGCGGCGTCGCGCAGGGCGGCGGCGGTCTCGGCCTCGTCGGCGGCGCCGGCGGTGGCGACCACGTGGTGGACGCGGTGGCGCCGGATCTCGCGCTCCAGGACCTCACGGCCGCCGAGGACGGGCAGGTCGGTGTCGCCGGCGAGCAGCGCCGGGTCGGCGTCGAGGAAGCCGACCGGGCGCATCCCGTACTCGCCGCGCTCGCTGAGGGCGGCGGCGACCCGCCGGCCGAGCCGGCCGGCGCCGAGCACCAGCACGGGGCTGGGGCGGCTGCGGCGGATCCGGCGGACCAGGTGGTAGAGCACCGCGCGGACGCAGACGGCGAGCAGCAGCTGGGTACCCAGCAGGACGGTCAGCCGGGCCGGGGTGGCGGGACCGGAGTCGGGCCAGTGGCCTTCGAGGCAGCCGGCCAGGGTGACGGCGAAGGCGGTGGCGACGACGGCCCGGACGGTCAGCGCGGGCAGCTCGTCGAGGACGGAGAGGGTGAGCCGGCTGCGGTACAGGCCGCCGGCTAGGTTGAGGAGCAGCAGCAGCGGCAGCAGGGCGGCCACGCCGAGCAGCGGCGCGACCCGGACGGCGGGGTCGAGGGCGCGGTTGGCGATCCCGGTGGCGGTGCACAGGGCGAAGGCGTCGACGACGACCAGGGCGACGGGCAGGGCGATCCGGGAGCGGACCGGGCGGCGGCGGCGCCTGGCCGCCGGGGCGCTGCGGGTCTGGGCGGTCCCTGCCGGGCGGTCGAGCAGCCCGGTGGCGGGCCTGCGCTGGCCGGACAGGGGCCGGCCGGGCCGTGGCACGCTGTCGTGGTCAATGGTCATCAGCGCACGAACTCCCCTGCTGTGTGCCCGGGGTGACGGCGGTCCGGCACCGGTTGGCCCGGGGCGGCCGTCCCGACCCGGTGGGCGCGGTCCTGACTGCACCTGCCACCGCTGGCGGCTTTCGGATTTCTCGCGAATTCCCGGCGTGAAATCGAAATGAAGCAGGCAAAATCAGACAATACCGAACGCCGACCGGAATGCTGGAAGTCGACTTGCCATTTCATTCCAGCCGCCCATTAATAGGTATTTCTGATTTCACGCCTCACCCACAACCGGCTGAGGGTGCGAATACGACAGCGCCGGACCGGCGGGCATTCACGGCATGTGAAACGATCAGATCCGCTGCGGGACACGGGCGCGGCGGCGCCCGGCCGCAGGACCGGCCCCCAGGAGATCCCGGTAGAGCGCGTCCACCTGTTCGACCACCGAGCGAACATCATGGCGAGCCGCCGCGTGCTCACGCAGGCGTGCGCCGCGTCGCTCGCACTCGATCGGATCGGACAATGCTTCGGCCATTCGGGTGGCGAGCGCGGCGGCGTCCTCCGGCGGTACCACGGCGGACTTCCGTTCGACCGGCGGCAGGCATTCACGGGCCCCCGGAACGTCGGTCAGCAGCACCGCACGGCCGGAGGCCATCGCCTCCAGCGGGGCGAGCGCCATGCCCTCCCAGCGCGAGGGCAGCACCACCAGGTCGGCCGCGGCGAGCCACGGCCGCGGATCCGCGACGTCCCCGACCAGCCGGACCCGGGCCGGCTCGGCCGACTCCCGGACGACCGCGGCCAGCCGGGCCTCCTCCGGCCCGCCGCCGACCAGCGCCAGCCGGGCCGACGGCACCCGGCGCTGCACCTCCGGCCAGGCGTCGAGCAGCACGTCCTGCCCCTTCTGGCGACAGAGCCGGCCCACGCAGACCGCGAGCGGGGCGTCCAGCTCCAGGCCGAGCATGACCCGGGCGGCCCGGCGCTCGGCCGGTGCGTAGTGGCGGACGTCGACACCGTTGGGCACCACCGCCCAGTCGGCGTGCAGGCCCGCCGCGACACCGTCGGCCCGCTCCTGGACCGAGACGCAGAGCAGCCGGTGCGCCCAGCGGGTCGCGTACCGCTCCCAGCGCAGGGTCGCGGCGGCCAGCGCGCCGTCCACGGCGGCGAACGACCAGGCGTGCGGCTGGAAGACGGTCGGCGCGGCGCCCCGGACCGCGAGCCGGCCGGCCAGCCCGGCCTTGGCGCTGTGCAGGTGGACCATGTCGGGCGCGGCCGCCCGGACGATCCGGCGCAGCCGCCACGCCTCGGCGGCGGTGGCCGGGCCGGGCGAGCGCCGGGCCGGCCAGTCCAGGACCAGCGCGCCGACCGCGCCGGCCTCCTCGGCCAGCCGGCCGCCGCGCGGACAGGCGACCAGCACCCGGTGGCCGGCCTCGCGCTGGCCCCGGACGAGGTCGACGACGACGCGGGCGACCCCGCCGTCGACGGGCTGCGAAATGTGAAGGATCGTCATATGCACGGCGGCGAGCCTAGGGTGGGCGCACCGTGCCGCGGGGCCGCCGTCACCCGCACGTGGCGGGCGTCCACCCGTACGGCTTTCCGCTCGTACGGGTGGACGGACCGGTCGAAATCCCGAGCGAGCCGAAGGACGGTTTCAGCAGGCCCGGGCCGTCGCGCCCGGGGCCGTCACGGCCCGGGGCGGGTCGTGACGGGCCGGCCCGGGACCGGTCGTGAGGGGTCGGGTCGGGCGTCAGCGGACCTCGGCGGCCAGGTTGGCCAGCACCTGGTCGTGGATCCGGTTTAGGCCCTTCGGGGCGAAGGTCCGCTCGAAGAAGCCGCCGATGCCGGTCGCGCCCCGCCAGGACGCCGTGACGGTGACCTTCGACCGGCCCTCGCCGACCGCCGAGACGGTCCAGGTGATCACCATGGTGGAGTTCGCGTCCCGCTCCACCAGCTGGTCCGGCTGCGGCGCCGAGACGGTGAACAGGCAGTCGCGGATCCGCTTCTCGGTGGCCTGCAGCTTCCAGTGCACCTGGGTGCCCGCGCCCGTGCCGCCGACCCGGACCTCGTACTCGCTGTACTGCTCGGGCAGCAGCTTGGGGCGGGTCACCTGGTAGTCGGCCAGCGCCTCGTACACCCGCTCGGGGGCCGCGTCGTAGACCCGCTCGGTGGTGGCCTGCACCTGTCCCATGGTCGTGCTCTCCTCGTCAGGTCGTCCGGTGTGGTGGAGTCGCCCGGCGCGTGCCGCGGCCGTCCGGTCCGTGTGGTCCCCGGTGGCGCGCGATCGTCCGGGCCACCGGCAAGCCAATCACAGGAGCCCCGCCGCACCGGCCGCCGCCCTGGTCTCCGGGGGCGGGCATTAGGGTGGCAGGTGTGCTCGATCAGGTGACAGCAGTGCGCTATGTCGACCCCCTGCGGGCCGGCGGTTCCGTCCCCGGTGTCGTGGAGACCGACGACCTGGGCACCTACGTGGTCAAGTTCTCCGGGGCCGCGCAGGGCCGCAAGGCGCTGGTGGCCGAGGTGATCGTCGGCGAGCTGGCCCGGCGGCTCGGCCTGCCGGTGCCCGAGCTGCGACTCGTCGACTTCGACCCGGCGGTCGCCGACGGCGAACCGGACGCCGAGATCCAGGACATCCTGCGGTCCAGTCGCGGGATCAACCTCGGCATGGACCTGCTGCCCGGCGCCCGCGACTTCAGGCCCGGCATGATCGACGTCGACCCGGTCCTGGCCGGGCGGGTCGTCTGGCTGGACGCGCTGACCGGCAACGTCGACCGGACCGTGCACAACCCCAACCTGATGGTCTGGCACGGCGCCCTCTGGTTGATCGACAACGGCGCCGCGCTGATCTTCCACCACCGCTGGTCCGCCGCCGCGTCCGCCGTCGGCAAGCGGTACGACCTGAGCGCGCACGCCCTCGGCGGGTACCGGCCGGACGTCCGGCTCGCCGACGAGGAGCTCGGGCCGCTGGTCACCGCCGGACTGCTGGCGGAGGTGCTGGCGCTCGTCCCGGACGAGTGGCTGGCCGGCGAGCCCGGCTTCGACTCGGTGGCGGAGCTGCGCGGCGCCTACGTCGCGCACCTGGCCGCCCGGGCCGCGCGCTCCGCGCAGTGGCTGCCGGAGGGGTTCGCCACGCCCGACCAGCTGCGCGAGACCGAGCAGCGGCGGGCCGCCCGGACCAGGGCCGGCCGGCCCGCCTGGCTCCAGGACGTCCCGGACCTGCACGGCAAGCCCTCGGTGGAGACCGCCTGGGAGCAGCACGTCGAGTGAGCGGCCCGGTGGCGCGCCGGGCCGGACGGCTCGGCACGCCGCCCGGGCGCGGAACGGGGGCGGAACGGGGGCGGACACGCGGAACGGGGGCGGGACTGGTGTCCCGCCCCCTTCGGGGGTTCAGCGGCCGATCAGCGGGTCAGCTGCTCAGCGCCACCACTGGACCGCCTTCTCGGCGTTGATGATGCCGGCGCCGTAGAAGCCGTTGTCGTCCACGCCGCCCTCACAGGTGGCGGCCCAGACGCCGGTGCCGCCCGGGTTGTACGGGCCCGACGGGCAGGCGTGCGACTCGGCCTGGTTGGTGATCAGCTCGGTGAGCTCCTCCGGGCTGGCCCACGGGAAGGTGCTCGCCAGCAGGGCGAGCACACCGGCGGCGTGCGGCGAGGCCATCGAGGTGCCCTGCATGTAGCCGTAGCCGCCACCCGGGATGGTGGACAGCACGCGGCCGTTCTTGTCCGGGGTGTCCGGGATCTGGTAGATCCGGTCGCCACCGGGGGCGGCGACGGTGACCTTGTTCTTGCCGTAGCTGGAGTAGTACGACTTGTCGCCCTTGACGCCCACCGAGGAGACCGTCACGACGCCGTCCAGCTCGGTCGGCAGGTTGAGGCAGTTCTGGTTGATCGGGCGCTCGGCCGGCGTGGTGTCGTCCGGGCTCGCGACGTCCTTGGTCTTGTGGGCGAGGTCGATGTTCTCGTTGCCCGCCGCGGCGACGTTGAGGACGCCCTTGCGCTGCGAGAACTCGACGGCGCGGCGGACGGCGGTGGTGATCGCCGCCTGGTCCGCGTCCTCCTGGCAGTTGAACATCCACGGGTCGACGAAGTAGCTGTTGTTCGTGACCTCGAACTTGTGCTCACCGGCCCAGACGAAGCCGCAGATGGCGTACTCCGGGTAGATGAAGCCGCCGTCGTCGACGACCTTGACCGCGGCCAGCTTGACGTTCGGGGCGATGCCCTCGATGCCCTTGCCGTTCTTGGCGGCGGCGATGGTGCCGGCCACGTGGGTGCCGTGGGCGCCGTCCACGCCGGGCTGCCAGGCGTCCCAGGCGGTGTTCGGCTTGCCGCCGTCGATGCAGGAGACCGACTTCGAGGCGTCGACGTTCGCGGCGAGGTCCTCGTGGGTGCCGTCGATGCCGGAGTCCAGGACGCCGACGGTGACGTTGCGGCTGCCCAGGGACAGCTTGTGGGCCTTGTCGACACCGATCTGACGCATGTCCCACTGGTTGGCCCAGTAGGGCTCCTCGCCGGCGGCGGGAGCGGCGGTCGGCGCGGCGGCGACCTCCGCGGTCCGGTCCTCGGAGGCCGTGATGCCCTTGGTGCGGCTGGCACCGACCGACTCGACGCCCTTGGCCTTGCGCAGCTTCGCGGCGAACTGGGTGTCGGTCGAGCGGGCGATCACCACGCCGATCTGCTCGTAGGAGTACACGACGGAGCCGCCGAGGGTCTTGACCGCGGTCTCGACCTTCTGCACCTGGCCGTGGTTGGCCTTGGTGTTGACGACGTAGCTGAGCAGCGGACCGGTCGTCGACTCCGCACCGGCGGCGAAGGCGGTGCCGGCCGGCAGCGCGAGGGCGCCGGCGGTGGCGAGGACGACGCCCACCGCCGCGAACCGGGTCCGGCTGATCCGAGGAACACTCATAGGGGTTGGCCCTCCCGAGTCGTCATGCAACTGCGGTTGGCAGGTGCACTGGAATGATCGGGACGCTAGTGAACATGTGTCGTAATCCGCAAGGGGTAGTCATCTAATCGACACCGTTCGGTCACTTGCGAAGGTTGCGGCTCCGGGGCGAGCGACACCTCGTCAATCCATACGGTGAATAACCGGCCTTCGTGCCCGCACCGGATCCGTGTGACGAAGGATTCTGTTCGAACAACCGTCACGGGCCGCCGCGGACTGGCATGATCCATCGGGTCCTGATCGACACCACGGGAGGGCTCGGCACAGCCATGTCCGTCGACCCCCCGGGCGGCGGGCGCGGTCACCCCTGCCCCGGGCTCCGCCCGTCCGGGACCGGCGCGACGGACCTCACGCCCCGCCGGCCGTTCAGAGCGCGTACAGCCGTCGGGCGTTGCCGGCGGCCACCCGGCGGGTGAGGCGCTCGGCGTCGGCCGCGGTGCAGGCGCCGTCGGCCCGCCAGCCGTCCAGCAGGGTGCCCAGGCCGTGCCGGAACTGGGCCGCGCCGACCAGGTACAGCTCCGGCAGGCCGTAGGCGTCGGAGGAGAACAGCAGCTTGCCGAACGGCGCCAGCTCCAGCATCTCCCCGAGCACCGTCGCCACCCGGGGGCCGACGTAGGAGGCGGTCAGCCCGAGGTCGGTGTGGACGAGCGGGAAGACGTGCGCCAGCCACGCGGCCTGCCGGTGGTACGGGTAGCCGTGCAGCAGGACCAGCGGGACACCCGTCGGCTCGGCGGCCCGGACGAAGCCCGCCAGCAGCGACGGGTCGGCCCGGTGCAGGGTGAGGTCCGGATCACCGAAGCCGGTGTGGAGCTGGAGCGGCAGGCCGAGGTCGGCGCAGACGTCCACCGCCGTCCAGAGCAGGTGGTGCAGCAGCACCCGGTCGGTCAGCCGGCCGCCCCCGGCCCGCAGCCACTCCCCCGCGGCCGCCGCCACCTCGGCCGGGCCGGGGCGTTCGGCGGGCACCTCCAGGCCGGTCCGGTAGGCCAGCACGGACTTCACGGCGACCGCGCCGGACGCCGCCGCGGCCAGCGCCTCGTGCACCGCCCGCGCCCAGCCACCCGCCGGGCCCGCGACGGCCTCGGCGATCCGCTCCAGCCGGACCACCTCACGGACCCGGACGCCGGCCGCCTCGGCGAACGCGTCGAGCGGCAGCAGGGAACGGCCTGCGGCGGCGGTCAGCCCGGTGTCGACCAGGCAGGTCTCCAGCCCGGCCGCCGCCAGCAGCCGGCGTGTCGCCTCCGGCGCGCCCAGCTCCCGCCGGCGGGCCAGGTACTCCTCGGCCGGGGCGTGCGCGGGCAGCCCGAGCGCGGGCGGACACCAGCGGCGGACGGCGAGGCCGAGCGCGCTGTCGAACGGCGAGGTGCCGGGCGCGGGCGGGCGGTCGGACTCGGTGAGCAGCCCCGCCAGGTCCTCGTCGGCGAGCTCGGCCGTCAGCACGCTGTGGCAGTGGTGGTCGACCAGCGCGGGGACGTCCGGCGGGGGCACCGTCAGTACCGCCAGCGGGTCGCCGCCACCAGCTGCTCGGGGGTGGCGCCCGCGTACTGCTCGCTCTCGGCCAGACGGACCGCCAGCACCGCCTCGTACAGCGGCTCGCCGAGAGCCTCCCGGAGCACCGCCGACCGCCGGTAGGCGGCGAGCGCCTCGGCCGGTCCGGCGGGGAGCCTGGGGACCGTGCCGGGCTCGGCCTGCGCCGGGTCACCGGTGACCTCCGGCGGCAGCGTGAGCCCCCGGTCGAGGCCGGCGAGGCCCGCGGCGAGCACCCCGCCGAGCGCCAGGTAGGGGTTGGCGGTGGCGTCGAAGCACTTGATCTCGGCGTTGGCCGCGGTGGAGCGCTCGCCGGTGGAACCGGTCACCAGCCGGAGCGCCGCCTCCCGGTTCTCCAGGCCCCAGCACCGGTAGGCACCGGCCCAGTGCGAGGGGACCAGCCGCAGGTAGCCGGCCGGGCTGGAGGAGCCGAGCACCAGCAGCTCGGGCAGCGCGCCGAGCACCCCGGCGAGGAAGCCCTCGCCCTCGGCGGTCAGCCCGTGCGGGCCGGACCCGCCGCGGGCGAGGTTGCGGCCGTCCCGCCAGAGGCTGAGGTGGAGGTGGCCGCCGTTGCCGACCGAGCCGGCCTCGACCACCGGGGCGAAGGAGACCCGCAGTCCGTGCCGGGCCGAGACGGCGCGGACGGTCTGCCGGACCAGGACCGAGGTGTCGGCGGCCTCGACCGGGCCCTCGGGGGCGACCGAGACCTCGAACTGGCCGGCCGCGTACTCGGGGTGGATCTGGAGCACGGTCAGCCCCTGCTCGGCGAGGGCGCGGAGCAGCTCGCGCAGGTACCCGGAGAGGTCGGTGAGCCGCTGCAGGCCGTACGCGGCGCCGGCCGTCGGGTACCGGGGCTCCTCCTCCGGCGGGCCGGCCAGCGCGACGACCCACTCGATCTCGATCCCGGCCTTCAGGCCCAGGCCGCGCTCGGCCGCCGCCGCGACCGCCCGGCGGGCGAAGAGCCGCTGACAACCCGGGTGCGGGGCGCCGCCCTGGGTGTACCGGTCACCCGGCGCCCAGGCCCAGCCGGGCTGGGCGGCGAGCGGGACGAGCCGGTCGACGTCGGGGTAGAGCCGCAGGTCCCCGGTGGGGCCGCCGGTCAGCGGGCTGGAGACGATGGTGTCGTCGGCCAGGAAGACGTCGAAGCAGGGCGCCGTGCCGACGCCCCACTGCGCGGCGTGCACCAGGCCGGTCAACGGCACGGCCTTGACCCGCGCGATGCCGGCGTTGTCCACCCAGGTGACGGCCACCGCGTCGACCTCGGCGGCCCGCAGCCGCTCGACCGCGGCCCGGGCGCGCTCCCCGCGCTCCGCCCGGTCGGCCCTCGGCGGCAGCGCGACGCCGGCCGGCCGGCCGGCGTCCTCGGCGGCGGGCTCCTGCTCGGCGGCGGGCTCGCCACGACCCGCGGTCACGGTTCCGGTGCTCATGCCCCCATGCTGCCCGGCCGCACCACCTCGCGTAATTCCCCTATCGGGTGGTCCGAACGGACGTCCGTCCCCTCCGTCACCCGTTCCGGCGACGCGGTCCCGGCGGCGAAATACCGGCTCCCACCCCCTTCCTACCGGCGAGTAGCTCGGCTACAGTGTCGGCACGCATCACCGCCGGGCTTCGGGAGCCGCACCGGCGGGGGCGTCGACCGGCGCGCGGGACCGCGCGGACCGGACGGCACCGGAACGGTGTGTTCACCCACCGGCCGTTTTCGCGGATCGCGGACGAAGGCCGGGGTTTCCCTCCTTTTCTCTTCTCTGCTTCAGAGTCGCTTCCTTCACGCCGAGCGCCTGAGTACCACGGCACACCCGCAGCACCGCCGGAGCGGACCGGCGGCTGCGCGGTGGCCGCAACCGTCATCTCCCCAGCCCCCGCGCGCGGACCCCCCTCCGTCGGCGCGTCCGCCGGAGCGCGCGCGGGCTTCCCATGACAAGGAGTCAGGACAGATGGAGCGTCCCTTTCCCACGGTCGCCGTGGTCGGCCTCGGCACGATGGGTGCCGGCGTCGCGGTCGCCGTCGCCAGGAGCGGCCGCCGGGTGATCGGCATCGAAGCCGACGAGGAGCAGGCCGCCCGGGCACTGGCCCGGATCCAGGAGGCCACGGCGTACGCGGTGACCCGCGAGCGGCTCACCCCCGAGGAGCGCACCGCGCTGCTCGACCTGATCTCGGTGGGCCACGCGCTGGAGGCCGCCGCCGACGCCGACCTGGTCGTCGAGGAGGTGCCCGAGCAACTGGAGCTGAAGCGGGAGCTCTTCGCCGAGCTGGACCGGATCTGCCCGCCGGGGACGGTGCTGGCCACCGGGACCACCGCGCTCTCGGTGACCCGGATCGCCGCCGCCACGGCCCGCCCGGAGCGGGTGCTCGGCCTGCACTTCTTCAACCCGGTGCACACCATGAAGCTGGTCGAGGTGGTCCGCACCGTGCTCACCTCCCCGCAGGTGGCCGAGGACGCCGCCGGGTTCGCCCGGGACCTCGGCAAGGAGCCGGTGGCCGCCGGCGACCGGGCCGGCTTCGTGGTCAACGGCCTGCTCTTCGCGTACCTGAACCAGGCCGCCGCGATGTACGAGTCCAAGTACGCCACCCGGGAGGACATCGACGCCGCGATGCGGCTCGGCTGCGGCCTGCCGATGGGCCCGCTGGCGCTGCTCGACCTGATCGGCGTGGACACCGCCCGGACCGTCCTGGAGGCCATGTACGAGCAGTCCCGGGACCGGCTGCACGCCCCCGCGCCGATCCTCGGCCAGCTGGTCTCGGCGGGCCTGCTGGGCCGCAAGAGCGGCCGCGGCTTCTACACCTACGCGGCGCCCGGCTCCTCCAGGCCGGTCGACGCGGCCGACGGTCCGGCGCTGCCGAAGGTGCCGGGCCGGACGGTCCGCACGGTCGGCGTCTGTGGTTCGGGGACGATGGCCACCGGCATCGCCGAGGTGTTCGCCAAGGCGGGCCGCCCGGTGCTGCTGGCCGCCCGCAGCCAGGAGAAGGCGGACAAGGCCAAGGCGCAGCTGGCGCGGTCGCTGGAGCGTTCGGTGACCCGGGGCCGGCTGAGCGCGGAGCAGCGGGACGCGGCGCTCGCGCTGGTCACGCCGGTCGGGCAGTACGGCGAGCTGGCCGAGGTGGACCTGGTGGTCGAGGCGGTGGCCGAGGACCTGGCGGTCAAGCGCGAGCTGTTCGCCACCCTGGACAAGATCGTCAAGCCGGGTGCGGTGCTCGCCACCACCACCTCCTCGCTGCCGGTGATCAGCTGCGCCTCGGCCACCTCCCGGCCGCAGGACGTGATCGGGATGCACTTCTTCAACCCGGCGCCGGCCATGAAGCTGGTCGAGGTGGTGTCCACGGTGCTGACCGCGCCGGACGTCACCGCGACCGTGCTGGAGCTGTGCGCCGAGGTGCGCAAGCACCCGGTGGAGTGCGGGGACCGGGCCGGGTTCATCGTGAACGCGCTGCTCTTCCCCTACCTGAACGACGCGGTGCGGATGCTGCAGGAGCACTACGCGACGGTGGACGACATCGACACCGCGATGAAGCTGGGCTGCGGCTACCCGATGGGCCCGTTCGAGCTGCTGGACGTGGTCGGCCTGGACGTCTCGCTGACCATCGAGCAGGTCCTGCACCAGGAGTTCCGCGAGCCGGGCCTGGCGGCGGCTCCGCTGCTGGAGCACCTGGTGGCGGCCGGCTGTCTGGGCCGCAAGACCGGCCGCGGCTTCCGCGACCACGCACGCCGGTGACCGCACAACCGTCCTACGGGCAGCCCGGACAGCCCGGGCACCCGCCGCCCGGACCGGACCGGTCCGCCTGGGGGCAGGGGGCCGTCTCCGGCCGCTGGCCCAGACCGGCCGTGACCGGCCCGGTCGCCCCCGTGCGCCGGGGAAGGCCCCCTGCCCCGGCCCCCGGGACGTGTAGCGTTCCGGCCATGGATCGGGTTCAGGCAGTCTCCCCGCAGCAGTCCGTCCTCCCGCGCGACGCCCGGGCGGCCGGCCCGGTGGGGCAGGAAGGGGGCCCGGGCAGCCGCCGGGCGGCGGCGCAGCGGCAGCAGATGCGCCAGGACCTGGCCACCGCCGCCATGGAGCTGTTCGCCTCGCAGGGCTACGAGGAGACCACCGTCGACCAGATCGCGGCGGCGGCCGGGGTGGCCCGGCGGACCTTCTTCCGCTACTTCCGGTCCAAGGAGGAGGCGATCTTCCCGGACCACGACGACACCCTGGTCCGGGTGGCCGACCTGCTGGCCAGCGCCGAGCCCGAGGAGCACCCGCTGGACGTGGTCTGCCGGGGCATCAAGGAGGTGCTGCGGATGTACGCCTCCACCCCCGCGGTCTCGGTGGCCCGGTACCAGTTGATCCGTCAGGTGCCCGCGCTGCGCGAGCGGGAGATCGCGGTGGTGGCGCGGTACGAGCGGCTGTTCACCCGGTACCTGCTGGGTCGGTTCGACCCCGGCGAGGAGATCCCGGCGGGCTGGCAGCGCGGCGGCGAGGACGACTCGATGCTGGCCGAGGTGTCGGCGGCGGCCGTCGTCGCGGCCCACAACCACGTGTTGCGGCGCTGGCTGAGGGCCGGCGGCCGGGGCGACGTGGAGGCGCAGCTGGACCACTCGTTCGAGGTGACCCGGCGGACCTTCTGGGCGTCCAACGCGCCGGGCGCGCGCCGGCGCGGGGCCCTGGTGGCACCCGGTGCCAGCGGGGTGGGGTCGGAGGCGGCCGTCGCCAGCGCACTGAGTGCCAGCCCCGGCGGTGAGGTCCTCATCACAGTGGCCCGCACCGACGCCCCGCTGGAGGTGGTGGTGGACTCGATCAGAGCCGCCCTGGAAGGCGCCCGGCGGGCCTGAGGCCGATAGTTTTCGCAGGTCAACGAGGTAATTGAGGGCCCGTACCGACATGTCGGTACGGGCCCTCCCCCATGCCCGCCGAGTGACACGTGAACGCCGGTGCGGCGCGCCGGAAATTCGTGACACCCGGTGTCTTTACGCGTGGCACAGGGTGCCACTACCTTGTTACCAACCAGTCGCGGCGCCGCGGCTCCCCACCTCGGCGCGCCGTCGTACCGGCGTTCCCACACCCCGGGAACGACGCCCTGAAGGCCAGGCCCGCAGGCCGGCCCGCCAGCCACGTTCCACCCACCACCCAACCCAGCGAAGCCGGTGTCCGCGCCCGGCTCCCCCAGACGCCCTGTGCCCTCACACAGGTACGCCTTCGGAGGCAGCCATGAAGGAAATCCTCGACGCGATCCTCAGCCCCGACAGCACCCCGGCGGACTTCGCCGCCCTGGCGCTGCCGGAGTCCTACCGAGCGGTGACGCTCCACAAGGACGAGGAGCAGATGTTCGCGGGCCTCGACAGCCGCGACAAGGACCCTCGCACGTCACTCCACCTCGACGACGTCGCGCTGCCCGAGCTGGGCCCGGGCGAGGCCCTGGTCGCCGTCATGGCGAGCGCCGTGAACTACAACACGGTGTGGAGCTCGATCTTCGAGCCGGTCTCCACCTTCGGCTTCCTGGAGCGCTACGGCCGGCTCTCGCCGCTCACCAAGCGCCACGACCTGCCGTACCACGTGCTCGGTTCGGACCTCGCCGGGGTGGTGCTGCGCACCGGTGCCGGGGTCAACGCCTGGAAGCCCGGCGACGAGGTCGTCGCGCACTGCCTCTCGGTCGAGCTGGAGTCCTCCGACGGCCACAACGACACGATGATGGACCCGGAGCAGCGGATCTGGGGCTTCGAGACCAACTTCGGCGGCCTGGCCCAGCTGGCGCTGGTGAAGACCAACCAGCTGATGCCCAAGCCGGCCCACCTGACCTGGGAGGAGGCCGCCTCCCCCGGCCTGGTCAACTCCACCGCCTACCGCCAGCTGGTCTCGCGGAACGGCGCGGGCATGAAGCAGGGCGACAACGTGCTGATCTGGGGCGCCAGCGGCGGCCTCGGCTCGTACGCCACCCAGTACGCCCTGGCCGGCGGCGCCACCCCGATCTGCGTGGTCTCCAGCGACCAGAAGGCCGAGATCTGCCGGGCGATGGGCGCCGAGGCGATCATCGACCGCTCCGCCGAGGGCTACCGGTTCTGGAAGGACGAGCAGACCCAGGACCCGCGCGAGTGGAAGCGCCTGGGCGGGCGGATCCGCGAGCTGACCGGCGGCGAGGACGTCGACATCGTCTTCGAGCACCCGGGCCGCGAGACCTTCGGCGCCTCGGTGTACGTCACCCGCAAGGGCGGCACCATCGTCACCTGCGCCTCCACCTCCGGCTTCATGCACCAGTACGACAACCGCTACCTGTGGATGTCGCTCAAGCGGATCGTCGGCTCGCACTTCGCCAACTACCGGGAGGCCTGGGAGGCCAACCGCCTGGTGGCCAAGGGCAAGATCCACCCGACGGTCTCCAAGGTGTACTCGCTCGACCAGACCGGCCAGGCCGCGCTGGACGTCCACCAGAACAAGCACCAGGGCAAGGTCGGCGTGCTCTGCCTGGCCCCGCAGGAGGGTCTGGGCGTGCGCGACGCCGAACTGCGCGAGAAGCACCTGCCGGCCATCAACCGCTTCAGGAACGTCTGATGACTGCCCGGGCGGGCGGGCCGGAGGGCGCGCCGACGGCGGCGGCGGGCGGGCGCGTGCCGCGCGACCGGCCGTGGCTGATGCGCACGTACGCCGGCCACTCGACCGCGAGCGACTCCAACGCGCTCTACCGGAAGAACCTCGCCAAGGGGCAGACCGGCCTCTCCGTCGCCTTCGACCTGCCGACCCAGACCGGCTACGACTCCGACCACATCCTCGCCCGCGGCGAGGTCGGCCGGGTCGGCGTGCCGGTGGGTCACGTCGGCGACATGCGGGCCCTGTTCGACGGGATCCCGCTCGAACAGACCAACACCTCGATGACGATCAACGCCACCGCGATGTGGCTGTTGGCGCTCTACCAGGTGGTCGCCGAGGAGCAGGGCGCCGACATCGCCAAGCTCACCGGCACCACCCAGAACGACATCGTCAAGGAGTACCTGTCGCGCGGGACGCACGTCTTCCCGCCCGGGCCGTCGGTGCGCCTGATCACCGACATGATCGCCTACACCGTCGGGAACATCCCGAAGTGGAACCCGATCAACATCTGCAGCTACCACCTCCAGGAGGCCGGGGCCACCCCCGTCCAGGAGATCGCCTACGCGATGTGCACGGCGATCGAGGTGCTGGACGCCGTCCGCGACTCCGGCCAGGTGCCGGCCGAGCGGATGGGCGAGGTGGTCGCCCGGATCTCCTTCTTCGTGAACGCCGGCGTGCGGTTCGTCGAGGAGATGTGCAAGATGCGCGCCTTCGGCCGGCTCTGGGAGAAGGTCACCCGGGAGCGGTACGGCATCGAGGACGCCAAGCAGCGCCGGTTCCGCTACGGCGTCCAGGTCAACTCGCTCGGCCTGACCGAGGCCCAGCCGGAGAACAACGTCCAGCGGATCGTGCTGGAGATGCTCGCTGTCACGCTCTCCAAGGACGCCCGCGCCCGCGCCGTCCAGCTGCCCGCCTGGAACGAGGCGCTCGGCCTGCCCCGCCCCTGGGACCAGCAGTGGTCGCTGCGGATCCAGCAGGTGCTCGCCTACGAGTCCGACCTGCTGGAGCACGGGGACATCTTCAACGGCTCCGAGGTGATCGAGGCCAAGACCGCCGACCTGCTGGCCGGCGCCGAGGCCGAGATCGCCAAGGTGCTGGAGATGGGCGGGGTCATCCCGGCCGTCGAGTCCGGCTACCTCAAGTCCAACCTGGTCGCCTCGCACGCCGCCCGCCGGGCCCGGATCGAGTCCGGCGAGGACCGGATCATCGGGGTGAACTGCTTCGACACGACCGAGGAGAGCCCGCTCACGGCCGACCTCGACACCGCGATCATGGTCGTCGACCCGGCCTCCGAGCAGTCCGTGCTCAACGCCCTGGAGGCCTGGCGCGGGCAGCGCGACGAGCCCGCGGCACTGCGGGCCCTGGAGGACCTCAAGACCGTCGCCGCCACCGGCGACAACCTGATGCCGGCCACCCTGGTCTGTGCCCGCGCCGGGGTCACCACCGGCGAGTGGGCGTTCGCCCTGCGCGAGGTCTTCGGCGAGTACCGCGCCCCCACCGGCGTCGGCGGCGCGCCGGTCGCGGTGACCGCCGAACCCGGCGGCGAACTGGCCGCGGTCCGGGAGGCGGTCGCCGCGACCGCCGCCGAGCTGGGCGCCGGAAAGCTGCGCCTGCTGGTCGGCAAGCCCGGCCTGGACGGGCACTCCAACGGCGCCGAGCAGATCGCCGTCCGGGCCCGCGACGCCGGGTTCGAGGTGGTCTACCAGGGCATCCGGCTCACCCCGGAGCAGATCGTCTCGGCGGCCGTCGCCGAGGACGTGCACTGCGTGGGCCTGTCGATCCTCTCCGGTGCCCATTCCGAGCTGGTGCCCGACGTCCTGCACCGGCTCCGCCGGGCCGGGGTGGAGGATGTCCCGGTGATCGTGGGTGGCATCATCCCGGCAGCGGACGGCGAGGCCCTCAAGGCCGCCGGCATCGCCGCCGTGTTCACCCCGAAGGACTTCGGCATCACGACCATCATCGGCCGGATCGTGGACGAGATCCGGCTGGCCAACAGGCTCCAGCCCTGGACGTCCTGCACCGCCGCGTCCAGCAGCTGACCCCGGAAGGAACCAACCACCCCTCATGAGCACTCCCGCCGCCCCCCACCGTCTGCGCCCCCGCCGCTCCTGCCTGGCCGTGCCCGGCTCCAACCCGCGGTTCCTGGAGAAGGCCCAGGGCCTCGACGCCGACCAGGTCTTCCTCGACCTGGAGGACGCCTGCGCCCCGCTGGTCAAGGAGAGCGCCCGGCACACCATCGTCGACGCCCTGAACAACGGCGACTGGGGCACGAAGACCAAGGTCGTCCGGGTCAACGACTGGACCACCCACTGGACCTACCGCGACGTGATCACCGTGGTCGAGGGCGCCGGCCCCAACCTCGACTGCATCATGCTGCCGAAGGTCCAGGACGCCGAGCAGGTCAGGGCGCTCGACCTGCTGCTCACCCAGATCGAGAAGACCATGGGCTTCGAGGTCGGCAGGATCGGCATCGAGGCGCAGATCGAGAACGCCAAGGGCCTGATCAACGTCGACGCGATCGCCGAGTCCTCGCCCCGGCTGGAGACCATCATCTTCGGCCCGGCCGACTTCATGGCCTCGATCAACATGAAGTCCCTGGTGGTCGGCGAGCAGCCGCCCGGCTACCCGGCCGACGCCTACCACTACATCCTGATGCGCATCCTGATGGCCGCACGCGCCAACGACCTCCAGGCGATCGACGGCCCGTACCTCCAGATCCGCAACCAGGAGGGCTACCGCGAGGTGGCCGGCCGCGCCGCCGCCCTCGGCTTCGACGGCAAGTGGGTGCTCCACCCGGACCAGGTCGCCGCCGCCAACGAGCTCTTCTCGCCCTCCCAGGAGGACTACGACCACGCCGAGCTGATCCTCGACGCCTACGACTGGTGCACCTCCGAGGCGGGCGGCGCCAAGGGTTCGGCGATGCTCGGCGACGAGATGATCGACGAGGCCAGCCGCAAGATGGCGCTGGTCATCGCCGGCAAGGGCCGGGCCGCGGGCTTCCGCCGCACCTCCAAGTTCGAGCCCCCGCAGGCCTGAGACCGGTAAGGAACCATCGATCATGCAGTTCGGACGCACCTACGAGGAGTTCGAGGTCGGCGCGGTCTACAAGCACTGGCCCGGCAAGACGGTCACCGAGTACGACGACCACCTCTTCTGCCTCCTCACCATGAACCACCACCCGCTCCACCTGGACGCCCACTACGCCGAGCACACCACCGACTTCGGCCGGAACGTCGTCGTGGGCAACTACGTCTACTCGCTGCTGCTCGGCATGTCCGTCCCGGACGTCTCCGGCAAGGCGATCGCCAACCTGGAGATCGAGTCGCTGCGGCACGTCGCGCCGACCTTCCACGGCGACACGATCTACGGCGAGACCACCGTGCTCGACAAGTGGCCGTCCAAGTCCAAGGACGACCGCGGCATCGTGTACGTCGAGACCAAGGGCTACAAGCAGGACGGCACGGTCGTCTGCCTCTTCCGCCGCAAGGTGATGGTCCCGACCGCGACCTACACCACCGCGCGCGGCGGGGAGCAGCCCGGCCGCCCCACCCCGTCGGCCTGAGCACGGCCCGCCCCCCAAGGACCCCGGACGGGCCGGCCGCCGTCATCGGCCGTGGCCCCACCCGGTACACGGGGGCTCCGCGGAAGTCACGCCCGCGGAGCCCCCGTACCCCCACCCTCTTCTTCTTCAGGCATGACAGGAGCCGCACGATGGGACGCCTCGCACAGACCGACGGCCTCACCGAGATCCAGCGGGACATCCTCGCCACCGTGCGCGAGTTCGTCGACAAGGAGATCATCCCGGTCGCGACCGAGCTGGAGCACAAGGACGAGTACCCGACCGCGATCGTCGAGGGCATGAAGCAGCTCGGGCTCTTCGGCCTGACCATCCCCGAGGAGTACGGCGGCCTCGGGGAGTCGCTGCTCACCTACGCCCTGGTGGTCGAGGAGATCGCCCGCGGCTGGATGTCGGTGTCCGGCATCGTCAACACGCACTTCATCGTGGCGCACATGATCAACGCGCACGGCACCCAGGAGCAGAAGGACTACTTCCTGCCGAAGATGGCGGCCGGCGAGATCCGCGGCGCCTTCTCGATGTCCGAGCCGGGCCTCGGCTCCGACGTCGCCGCGATCTCCACCAAGGGCGTCCGGGACGGCGACTTCTACGTCCTCAACGGCCAGAAGATGTGGCTGACCAACGGCGGCACGTCCACCCTGGTCGCGGTGCTCTGCAAGACCGACGAGGGCGGCTCCACCCCGTACCGGAACATGACCACCTTCCTGATCGAGAAGACGGCGGGATTCGGCCCGAACCCGACCGTCCCCGGCCTCACGGTGCCCGGGAAGATCGAGAAGATGGGCTACAAGGGCGTCGACACCACCGAGCTGGTCCTCCAGGACGTCCGGATCCCGGCCGACCGGGTCCTCGGCGGCGTCCCGGGCAAGGGCTTCTACCAGATGATGGACGGCGTCGAGGTCGGCCGGGTCAACGTGGCCGCGCGCGGCTGCGGCGTCGCGCGGCGCGCCTTCGAGCTGGGCATCGCCTACGCCCAGCAGCGGAGCACCTTCGGCAAGAAGATCGCCGAGCACCAGGCGATCCAGTTCAAGCTCGCCGAGATGGCCACCAAGGTCGAGGCCGCGCACCAGATGATGGTGATGGCCGCCCGCAAGAAGGACGGCGGCGAGCGGAACGACCTGGAGGCCGGCATGGCCAAGTACCTCGCCTCCGAGTACTGCAAGGAGGTCGTCGAGGACTCCTTCCGCATCCACGGCGGCTACGGCTTCTCCAAGGAGTACGAGATCGAGCGGCTCTACCGGGAGGCCCCGATGCTGCTGATCGGTGAAGGTACTGCGGAGATCCAGAAGATGATCGTCGGGCGCCGACTGCTGGAGGAGTACCGCATCGCGGAGTGAACCCGACCCGTTCCGTCGTACCCGACCCGTGCCGCGTGACCTGCGGCACGCCGGGCGGACGGTCCGAGGACGGCCGGTCGACGGGCGTGCGGGCCCGTCCCGGCACCGGGCCGTGCACCGGTCCCGCGCCTGGTCCGCCCGGGCCCGGCACGGCCCTCGGAGCGGCCCCGGGGCGTACGACTGCCGTCACGCGCCCCGGGGCCGCTCCGGCATGCCCTGCCGGACACTCTGCTGAGACAAGTGTCACCAGCTCTGCCCGGTCCCTTGGGAACCGGACGGGGGCGAGCTACGGTCGTATACACAGAGGCGCACCGGCGCCTCCAGCAGGACACATGAACGAGCAGGCGGGTTGCCCACCCACCGTGTGCTCCCGATAGCATCCACCGGGACAGCAGACGTCCCTCTATTACCCGATCCCGCGGTGGCCCCCGTCCAGCGGCCATGATCCCCCGCGACAAAGGTTTTCGATGCCCATCAGCCCGTCCCCTCACACCTCCGTCACGGACCGCGATGCCCTCGCAGCTCCGGCGGCCGGTCGGCGACCCCGCGTGACCATCGCGCGCGGAGCCACCCCCTGGTTCGTCCCCACCCTCGCCACGGCCGCCGTGACCACCGCCCTCACCCGGCGCAACGGCACGTGGGCCCTGGCGGCGGTGCCCGCCTGTGCGCTCGGCGCCGGCATGCTGTGGTTCTTCCGCGACCCCGAGCGTGAGATCGGCACGGGCAGAGTGATCTCCCCCGCCGACGGCGTGGTTCAGAGCATCGACGCGTGGCCGGACGGCCGCACCCGCGTCGCGATCTTCATGAGCCCGCTCAACGTCCACGTCAACCGCGCACCGCTGCCCGGCACGGTGACCTCCGTGGAGCACGTGCCCGGCGGCTTCGTCCCCGCCTTCAACAAGGACAGCGACCAGAACGAGCGGGTCGTCTGGCACTTCGACACCGAGCTCGGCGACATCGAGATGGTGCAGATCGCGGGGGCCGTGGCCCGTCGCATCGTGCCGTACGTCGACGCCGGTACCAAGGTCGAGCAGGGCGAGCGGATCGGTCTGATCCGCTTCGGCTCCCGGGTCGACACCTACCTGCCGGCCGGCGTCGAGGTCGGCGTCGAGGTCGGCCAGAAGACCACAGCCGGGGTGACGCGCCTTGACCGTGACTGATCCTGAAACGATCGTCGGCCTGGACGACGAGGAGACGGCGCTGCGCCGCCGCCGCTGGGCACGCGACCGCGAGCTGCGTGCTCCGCGTTCGCCGCAGCACCTCTCCACCGCCGACTTCCTGACCCTGGGGAACGCCGTCTGCGGCTTCCTGGCGATCTACTCGATCACCACCGGGGTGCTCGTCCCGCACATCACCAACCCGGGCGCCGCGCCGGACAAGCACAGTGCCGCCACCGCGGTGACGCTGCTGCTGATCGGCTCGATGTGCGACCTCTTCGACGGGCTGGTGGCGCGCAAGCTGCGCTCCTCCGCCCTCGGGGCGGAACTCGACAACCTGGCCGACCTGATCAGCTTCGGCATCGCGCCGGCCTACTTCGTCGCCGTCTGGGGCATGGTCTCGCCGGGCTCCAACAGCCGGCTCTCGGCGCTGATCGCGCTGACCGTGCTGCTCGCGGTGGTGCTGCGGCTCGCCCGCTTCTCCGCCGTGAAGATGCGACCCGGGGTGTTCCAGGGCATGCCCTGCCCGATGGGTGCGATGACGGTGATCGCCATCGTGCTGCTCGACCCGCCGTTCCTGCCCGGTCTGCTCGCCATCTTCGGCGTGGCGTACCTGATGGTCAGCCGGATCGAGTACCCGAAGCCGCAGGGGCTGCTGGCCACCGCGACGCTCTGCTGGATCGTGCTCTCCATCGGCTGCCTGGCGGCCTGGGCGACCGGCCTGAAGGGCGGCGACTACCTGCTGCACATCGGCGCGTTCGGCCAGATCGCGCTGGCCGCGATGGCCCCGCTGCTGGTCATCCGCCGCAAGGTGGGCCAGAAGGTCGGGGACGTGCGGGCACGCCGCGCGGAGTCCCGGATCGGCTGACGACCGACGAGACGCATGACGAAGGGCCCGGATCCCCCAGGGATCCGGGCCCTTCGTCATGTCGTGCGCCGCGCCGGGGGATCCCGGGCGGACCGCTCAGGCGCCGCCGCGGTGGACGCTGAAGGCCGAACGGCGCGCCGCGCGGGCCACCGCCGGGTCCGGGTGGACGCCGGAGACGGCGGTCAGCACCGAGGCCGCCCGCGGGTGTCCGGACTGCCGGGCCCGGGCGAACAGTCGCACCGGGTCACCGGCCGAAGCGCCCTCGACGTGGCCGACCAGCAGCTCCGTCTCCCCGTGGTCCAGCACGGCGGCGGCGGTGTCCACCCAGAGCCAGGCGGCGTCCTCCGCCCCCAGCACGTCGGCCGGCGAGACCCCCTCGTCCGAGCGCTCGGCGAGCCAGAGGAGCGCGTACGGGCGCAGCACCGGCTCGTCGACGGCGGCCCGGACGGCCTGCTCGGCGGTGGAGCCGGCGACCCGGAGCGCCTCGAAGGCCAGGCCGCGGACCAGCGCGTCCTCGCCCTGCGCCGCCTCCAGCAGCTCGGCCACCGCCCGGTCGGCCGGGCGGGCCGCCAGCCAGGCGCGGTACTCGGCGCGGGCCGGGCCCGGCGAGTAGTCGGCGCAGGCGCTCAGCAGTTCCGGCGCGCTCTGCTCGATGTGGCCGGCGGCGGTCTGCGCGACGGTGCAGATCTCCTCCAGCTTGGCCCGCACCGCCCAGTGCCCGAGCGGCGACAGGTCGGCGGCGTTGTCCCGGCGGACCAGGGCGCCGACGGCGGCGAGGCCGTCCAGCATCCAGTCGAGGACGGCCGCCACGTCGGCGGGCGAGGCCGGGGTGTCGATCTGCGGCTCGCGGCAGGTGCCGCGGACCGCGGAGATCGCCGAGGCCGCGTGCGGGACGGGCGAGAGGCCGAAGGTGCTCTCGCCACCGCCGACCCGGCGCTCGTCCAGACCTCGCCGGAGCAGCTCCAGCAGCTCCATGTCGGCGACCGGGCCGTCCACCAGGTGCAGGAAGGAGAGCAGTTGCGGGGCCTGGTCGACGGCCTGCCCGGCGAGCACCGCGAAGACGCCGCGCAGGGCGGCGGGCGGGACCGGGGCGAGCAGGGTCCAGGCGTCGAACAGTGCCGACCAGCCGCGGACCACCGCCTCGTCGTCGTGCTCCCAGGCGTGCAGGCGCCAGCCGGGGACGGCGCCGCCGTCCCTGGCCTCGACCAGGCCGACCAGCAGCGCCTGGCCCCAGGCATTGGCCGCGGCGCCCACCGTCATGGCGAGGGCGCGGCCGGCGGCCCGGGCGTCGTCGGGGAGCAGCTCGCCGCGCTTGTCGACCTCGTCGAGGTCGCCGGCCCAACGGGCGATCCGGACGGCGTCGACCAGCATGCGGCGGGCCAGCGGGGCGAGTTCGGCGGGTGCGGGGAAGCCCTCCGGCACGGGGACCCGGCCGCGGCCGGGTGCGGGGGCCGGGCCTCGTCGGCGGGGTACGCCGGAGGCCCCCGGCCTGGCGCCGGCGGGGCGGTGGGCAGTTCCGGGGAGACGGGTCACCGTCGCACCGGTACCGATCGTCGGCGGGAGCGGGGCATCACGGTCGCGCGGGTTCCGAGACGTCACGTCGAGCAGTCTTCCCCTTGTACCGGCCATCTGTCACATCCGGTTGCACGCGCGGGCCGGGCGGCGGGCGCGGGGCCTCCACAAGATCGGGCAACAGAGGCCAAACCGACTGGCTTGATCTTAGTGGCGGGTCCATGCCACTCGTGACCGGGGAGGGAGGGAAGGGAAAGCGGGGAGGAAAGGGAGAGGGGAAGCGGCCGCGGCGACCGGGGAGCCGCCGCGGCCGGGTGGACCGGGCCGGGCGCGCTCAGAGGAAGGGCGTGAGCCAACGGCGGAGGGTCTCCTCGTAGCGCTCCGGGTCGGTGTTCCAGAGTGCGGCGTGGTCACCGCCGGGAAAGGCCTGGAGGTTGACCACGTCCGGGCGCCTCCCGGCGAGGCGCTCGGCCGCGCGGAACGGGGCCACCGGGTCGTCCGGGCCGTGCAGCACCAGGGTGGGGACCCGCAGGTCGGTGCCGTCGGCGAGGCGCGCGAAGTCGGCCAGATCCAGGCCGGTGCGTCCCTCGGCGGCGAGCGCGCCCAGTTCGGCGGCCACGCCCCGGTAGCCGGCCCGGGCCGCACCGCGCCGCGCGCCGGCCGGCCAGTCCAGCACCGGCGAGTCCAGGATCAGGCTGCTGATCGAGCCTGCCCAGCCGGAGCGGGCGGCGGCCTGCAGGGCCGTGGTGGCGCCGAGCGACCAGCCGTAGAGGACGACCTTGCCGGCGCCGCTGTCCAGCGCGCGCCGGATCGCCGCCTCGACGTCGCGCCACTCGGTCTCGCCGAAGTGGCCGAGGCCGTCCGGGGAGGCCGGCGCACCCGCGTCGCCCCGGTAGCTGACGGCGAGCACCGGCAGGGCCAGCCGCCGGAGCAGCGGGAGCACCGGGAGAGCCTGGGAGCGGTCGGCGCCGGGGCCGTGCACCAGGATCACCCAGGTGCCCCGCGCGCCGTCCAGCCGCCAGGCGGGCAGCGCACCCAGCTCGCCCTCGACGGCGGTCTCGGTGAACGGGATCCCGAGCGCGGTCGTCGGGTCCCCGAGATGGACCCGGGGGGTGAAGCGGACCTCGGTACCGGGCGTGAGGGTGCCCCGGTCCGCCCGGAGCAGGCGGCGGGTGACGCCCTTCCCGTCGCTGTGAAGGACCTCGCCGACGACCGCGTGCCCGTCCTCTCCCCACTCCACGGCCCAGCGGCCGGGGCGTTCGCTCTCCGGGCCGCGGGTGAAGCCGACCCGCCCCGCGCCGAGGGTCAGGACCTGCACCGGGCCGGACCTCGCCCGGGCCGCGACGGCCGGGTGGACCATCCGCTCGGACGCCCGCCGGCCGATCACCAGCACGGCCGCCCCCGTACCGACGGCGGCGGCGGCCACGGTGGCCGCGATTCCCCAACGCATACTCGCTCCCCGCAGTTAAGTCCCGGTGCCGGAGGGTGTTCTGGCCCCAGTCCACTAGCGGCGGCGGCCGGTGGCCAGTAGGACACGGCCGTCCGTGTCAGATCGGGAGCAACGTCACACCGGGGCGCGAGCCTCCGGGGCGGGCCCGCGCGGGGCCGGCGCGCGGGCCGCACGAGGACCGGCGGTGTGACCGAACGCTCCGTGACCTCGGTTGACTCCCGGTTCGGGGGCGTGATGGGATCCTTCAGCCATACGGAGGCAAGCAGAGGAAGCCGGTGCGAGTCCGGCGCGGTCCCGCCACTGTCACCGGGGAGCACGTCCGGACAATGCCACGGCGAGCCGTCAGAAGCCGCTGGAAGGCCCGGGCGTGCGTCCGACCCGGAAGCCAGGAGACTCTCGCCCCCGGTACGTCGATCCAGGGCGCGGACCCTGAGTGAGGACACCCACGCGATGCAGCCTGCCCCGGCCGCGACGACCCGCCACCGCACCCCGCCGTGCGTCCGCTGACCCGCGCCGCCGCGTTCGCCGCGGGCGCAGTCGCCGGATACCTCGCCGACACCCGGCTCGGCGATCCTCGCCGCGGCCACCCGGTCGCCGTCTTCGGCACCGCCGCGAACCGGCTGGAACGGCGGATCTGGCGCGACGACCGCGCCACCGGCACCGCCTACACGGCGCTCTGCGTGGGCACCGTCGCGGCCGGCGCCGTGGCCGCCGACCGGCTGCTCGGCCGCCGGCCGCTCGGGCGGGCCGCCCTGGCCGCCGCCGCGACCTGGACCGTGCTCGGCGGCACCTCGCTGACCCGGGAGGCCCGGACCATCGGCCGCTCGCTCGCCGCGGGCGACCTGACGGCGGCCCGGGAGCGGCTGCCGCACCTGTGCGGCCGCGACCCGAGCACCCTGGACGAGGCCCAGCTGGCCCGCGCGGTGGTCGAGTCGGTCGCCGAGAACACCGCCGACGCCGTGGTCAACGCGCTGGTCTGGGGCGGGCTCGCGGGCACACCGGGCCTGCTGGCGTTCCGCGCCGTCAACACCCTGGACGCGATGGTCGGCCACCGCTCGCCCCGGTACGCCCGGTTCGGCTGGGCCTCCGCGCGGCTGGACGACGTGGCCGGCTGGCCGGGCGCCCGGCTGACCGCGCTGCTGACCGTCGCCGCCGCGCCCGAACCGCGCACCGCCTGGCGGGTCTGGCGGCGGGACGGCTCCGCACACCCCAGCCCGAACGCGGGCCAGGCCGAATCGGCCTTCGCCGGTGCGGTCGGCGTCCGCCTGGGCGGGACGCTCCGGTACGGCGACCGCGTCGAGCACCGGCCGGTGCTCGGCGAGGGGCTCCGGCCGGTCGGGGTGGACGACATCGAGCGGGCCTGCGTGCTCTCCCGACGGGTGGGCGCGCTGGCGCTGGGTACGACGGTCGCCGGGCATCTGCTGCTCCGGGCGGCCCTGAGCAGGAGAAGGGGTGGGGCATGAGCAACGCACTGCTGGTCGCCGGGACGACCTCGGACGCCGGGAAGAGCGTGGTCACCGCCGGCATCTGCCGCTGGCTGGCCCGTCAGGGCGTCCGCGTCGCGCCGTTCAAGGCGCAGAACATGTCGCTGAACTCCTTCGTCACCGCGGACGGCGCCGAGATCGGCCGCGCGCAGGCGATGCAGGCGCAGGCCGCCCGGGTGGAGCCCGAGGCGGCCATGAACCCGGTGCTGCTCAAGCCCGGCGCGAACGGCCGCAGCCAGGTCGTGCTGCTCGGCCGGGCGGTCGCCGAGGTCGGCGCGCTGGACTACCGCGACCGCAAGCCGGTGCTGCTGGAGCGGGCCCTGGAGTGCCTCGCGGACCTGCGCCGCCGGTACGACGTGGTGATCTGCGAGGGCGCCGGCTCGCCCGCCGAGATCAACCTGCGGGACCGGGACATCGCCAACATGGGCCTGGCCACCGCCGCCGGGCTGCCGGTCGTCGTGGTCGGGGACATCGACCGGGGCGGGGTGTTCGCGGCGATGTACGGGACGCTGGCGCTGCTCTCGGCCGAGGACCAGCGGCACGTGGCCGGCTGGTTCGTCAACAAGTTCCGCGGTGACGCGCGACTGCTCGCCCCCGGGCTGGAGATGCTCCGCGAGCTGACCGGCCGCCCGGTGCTGGGCACCCTGCCGATGCTGCCCGACCTCTGGCTGGACGCCGAGGACTCGCTCGACCTGTCCACCGTGGTCGACCGCACGGCCGGCCGCGGGCCGCTCGGCGCGGACGTGCTGCGGGTGACCGTGGTGCGCTTCCCCCGGCTGTCGAACTTCACCGACCTGGACGCGCTGGCCCAGGAGCCCGGGGTGCTGGTCCGCTGGGCCACCCGGCCCGAGGAGCTGGCCGACGCCGACCTCGTCGTGCTCCCCGGCACCCGGGCCACCGTCGCGGACCTCGCCTGGCTGCGCGAGCGCGGCCTGGAGACGGCGCTGAAGGCGCGGGCGGCGCAGGGCCGTCCCGTCCTCGGCGTCTGCGGCGGCTACCAGATGCTGGCGCGGACCGTCGTGGACGAGGTCGAGTCGAAGGCCGGCGCCGTGGAGGGGCTCGGCCTGCTGCCGACGCACGTCCGGTTCGGCGTCGAGAAGGTGCTGGGCCGGCCGGTCGGCGAGGCGTACGGGCAGCGGGTCGAGGGCTACGAGATCCACCACGGCGTGGTCACCGTCGAGGGCGGCACCCCCTTCCTGGACGGCTGCCGGGTGGGCTCCGTCTGGGGGACGACCTGGCACGGCGCGCTGGAGAACGACGGTTTCCGGCGCGAACTGCTGCGCGACGTCGCCGCATCGGCCGGCCGGGCGTTCGTCCCCGCGCCGGACACCTCGTTCGCGGCGGCGCGCGAGGCCCGGCTGGACCGACTGGGGGAGCTGATCGAGGAACACGCGGACACCGACGCACTGTGGAAGCTGATCGAAGGCGGGGTGCCGGCGGCCGGATCGCTGCCGTTCCTGCCGCCCGGGGCCCCTTGGGGAGAATCGTGAGCGAGAATCATGAGTGACGTCCGCTACCCGTTCACCGCGATCGTCGGCATGGCCGACCTACGGCTCGGGCTGCTGCTCAACGCGGTCTCGCCGGCGGTCGGCGGGGTGCTCGTCCGCGGCGAGAAGGGCACCGCCAAGTCGACCATGGTGCGCGCGCTGGCCGGCCTGCTGCCGTCCATCGCCACCGTCGACGGCTGCCGCTTCGCCTGCGACCCGGCCGCGCCCGACCCGCAGTGCCCGGACGGCGCGCACGCCGGCGCCGGGGCGTCCTCGCGACCGGCCCGGCTGGTCGAGCTGCCGGTCGGCGTCTCCGAGGACCGGATCGTCGGCTCGCTGGACCTGGAGCGGGCGCTCGCCGAGGGCGTCAAGGCGTACGAGCCGGGCCTGCTGGCGCAGGCGCACCGCGGCGTGCTCTACATCGACGAGGTCAACCTGCTCCAGGACCACGTGGTGGACCTGCTGCTGGACGCCGCCGCGATGGGCCGCTCGTACGTCGAGCGCGAGGGCGTCTCGGTGCGGCACGCGGCCCGGTTCCTGCTGGTCGGCACGATGAACCCGGAGGAGGGCGAGCTGCGGCCGCAGCTGCTCGACCGGTTCGGCCTGACCGTCGAGATCGCCGCCACCCGGGAGCCGGTGGAGCGGGCCGAGGTCGTGCGCCGCCGCCTCGCCTACGACGCCGACCCGGCGGGCTTCGCCGACCGGTTCGAGGAGGACGAGCGGGCGCTCGCCCTGCGGATCACCACCGCCCGGAAGCTGCTGCCGAAGGTGGAGCTGACCGACGCGGCACTCCGCCGGATCACCGCCGTCTGCGCCGCGTTCGAGGTGGACGGGCTGCGCGCGGACATCGTGATGGCGCGCACCGCCGTCGCGCTGGCCGCCTGGTCCGGGCGCACCGAGGTGCTGGAGGAGGACGTCCGCAAGGCCGCGCAGCTGGCGCTGCCGCACCGGCGCCGGCGCAACCCCTTCGACGCGCCCGGGCTGGACGAGGAGCTGCTGGACCGGACGCTGGAGGAGCAGGCCCGGCAGGAGCAGGAAGAGGCCCGCGAGGAGCAGGCCCGGCAGGACGAGGAGGAGGCCCTCGCGGAGGGGCGGGCCGAGGCCCGGGAGTCGGACGAGGACCCCGACCCGGACCCCGGGGACGGCCCGGACGGCCCCGAGGGCGACGGACCCGGCCCCGACGGCGGTGGCGGCGCCCCCGAGCCGACCGGCCCGGACGGCCCGCCCGCCGGCGCCGACGCCACCTCCCCCGACGAGGACCCGGCACTCCCGCAGCCCGTCCCGGCCCAGCACCCCTCCCCCGCCCGGGAGTCGGCGCCCGTCGCGGCCGGCGACCCGTACCGGACCCGGCTGTTCGCCGTCGACGGCACCGGGCGCGGCGCACAGGGCCGCCGCTCCCCCGCCGAGACCGACGGCGGCCACACCATCAGGTCCCGCCGCCCGCAGGGCCGGCTGGCCCGGCTGCACCTGAGCGCCACCCTGCGGGCCGCCGCACCGCACCAGGTGGCGCGCGGCCGGGCGTCCCGCGCCCTGGTGCTGCACAAGGACGACTTCCGCGAACAGGTCCGCCAGGGACGGGAGTCCAACCTGGTGCTGTTCGTGGTCGACGCCTCCGGCTCGATGGCGGCCCGGCAGCGGATGACCGCCGTCAAGGGTGCGGTGCTGTCCCTGCTGATGGACGCCTACCAGCGCCGGGACAAGATCGGCATGATCACCTTCCGGGGCGGGTCCGCCGAACTGGCGCTGCCGCCCACCTCCTCGGTCGAGGTCGGCGCGGCCCGGCTGGAGACCCTGCCCACCGGCGGCCGGACCCCCCTGGCCGCCGGGCTGCTCCGCGCCCACGAGGTGCTGCGGGTCGAGCGGCTGCGCGACCCCGACCGCCGCCCGCTGCTGGTCGTGGTCACCGACGGCCGGGCCACCGGCGCCCGCGACGCCGTCGCGCAGTCGCACCGGGCGGCCGGGCTGCTGGCCGGGCAGGGCGTGGCGAGCGTGGTGCTGGACTGCGAGTCCGGACCGGTCCGGCTCGGCCTGGCCCGCACGCTGGCCGCACGGCTCCGCGCCACCGCCGTGACCCTGGACGAGCTGCGGGCCGAGGGCGTGGCCTCCCTCGTCCGCGACAACCGCCCCACCACCACTACGCGAAAGGCGGCCTGAGCCGACATGCCCAAGGGTGTTCCCGAGAGTGTCCCCGACGACGGCCTGACGACCCGCCAGCGCCGTACGATGCCGATCACCGCCGTCCACACCGGCCCCGGCAAGGGCAAGTCCACCGCGGCCTTCGGCATGGCGCTGCGCGCCTGGAACCAGGGCTGGTCGGTCGGGGTGTTCCAGTTCGTGAAGTCCGCCAAGTGGAAGGTCGGCGAGGAGAACGCGTTGCGCGTGCTCGGCGCCTCCGGCGAGGGCGGCACGGTCGACTGGCACAAGATGGGCTCCGGCTGGTCCTGGATCCAGCGCTCCTCCGAGATGGAGATGGACAGCGAGGCGGCGGCCAAGGAGGGCTGGGAGCAGGTCAAGCGCGACCTCGCCGCCGAGACCTACCGCTTCTACGTGCTGGACGAGTTCACCTACCCGATGCACTGGGGCTGGGTGGACCCGGAGGAGGTGGTGGCCGTCCTGAAGGACCGCCCGGGCAGCCAGCACGTCGTCGTCACCGGCCGGTACGCGCCCGAGGCGCTCACCGGCTTCGCCGACCTGGTCACCGAGATGACCAAGGTCAAGCACCCCATGGACGCCGGCCGCAAGGGCCAGCGCGGTATCGAGTGGTAGACCGGAAACCCTGAACGTGAACATCCCCCGTCTCGTCGTCGCGGCGCCGTCCTCCGGCGCCGGCAAGACCACCGTCGCCACCGGCCTGATCGCGGCACTCGCCGCGCGCGGGCTGGCCGTCTCCCCCCACAAGGTCGGCCCGGACTACATCGACCCGGGCTACCACGGGCTGGCGGCCGGGCGGCCGGGCCGCAACCTGGACGCGTTCATGTGCGGGCCGGAACGGATCGCGCCGCTCTTCCTGCACGGCGCGGCCGGTGCGGACGTGGCGGTGGTCGAGGGCGTGATGGGCCTGTACGACGGCGCCTCGGGGCGCGGCGAGCTGGCGTCCACCGCGCACGTCGCCAAGCTGCTGCGGGCACCGGTGGTGCTGGTGGTGGACGCCTCGTCGCAGTCCCGGTCGGTGGCCGCGCTGGTGCACGGCTTCGCGTCCTGGGACCCGGAGGTCCGACTGGCCGGGGTGATCCTCAACCGGGTCGCCTCCGACCGGCACGAGCAGCTGCTGCGCGAGGCCCTGGAGGAGGGCTCGGGCGTGCCGGTGCTGGGCTCGGTCCGGCGCTCGGCGGCGGTCGCCACGCCGTCCCGCCACCTCGGCCTGATCCCGGCCGTGGAGCGCTCGGCGGAGGCACTCCGGGCGGTCGCCGACATGGGCGAGCTGGTCGCCGCCTCGGTGGACCTGGACGCGGTGCTGGCGCTGGCGCGGACCGCGCCGCC
This sequence comes from Streptomyces sp. BE303, assembly GCF_036290945.1. Taxonomy (NCBI): domain Bacteria; kingdom Bacillati; phylum Actinomycetota; class Actinomycetes; order Kitasatosporales; family Streptomycetaceae; genus Streptomyces; species Streptomyces sp. BE303. The sequence continues at coordinate 11,042 of NZ_JAQYWZ010000705.1, read as the reverse complement.
GCTGGACGCCGAGCCGTGGGACCCCGCCGCGGAGATGGCCGAGCTCGTGGCGGCGGGCGTTCCGGTGGCCGGGGCGCCGCGGGCGGGGGCGCCGCGGATCGCGGTGGCCGGCGGCGCCGCGTTCTCCTTCTCGTACGCGGAGAACACCGAGCTGCTGACCGCCGCCGGCGCCGAGGTGGTCCCGTTCGACCCGCTGCACGCCGACGGGCTGCCGGAGGGCACGGCGGGCCTGGTGATCGGCGGCGGGTTCCCCGAACTGTACGTCCGGGAACTCAGCGCGAACGGGCAACTCCGTTCCGCGATCGCCGCGTTCGCCGCCTCGGGCGGGCCGGTCGCCGCCGAGTGCGCCGGACTGCTCTACCTCGGCCGCGAGTTGGACGGCCTGCCGATGTGCGGCGTGCTGGACACCGCGGCCCGGATGACCGAGCGGCTGACCCTCGGGTACCGGGAGGCGGTGGCGCTGCACGACTCGCCGCTCGCACCGACCGGCACCCGGGTGCGCGGGCACGAGTTCCACCGGACCGTCTGCGAGCCGGGGGCCGGCGAACGGGCCGCCTGGGGCTGGCGGTTGCCGACCGGCCCGCGCACGGAGGGGTTCGCGGCCGGAAACGTTCACGCTTCGTATCTGCATCTGCACTGGGCGGGATCTCCGCAGCTCGCCGCCTCGTTCGCGGCCGCCGCGGCGGCCCACCGGGCGAACTGAGGGGAACCGACCCCCCTTCGACCCTGGTGCTTTCACCGCCCGGGGCGTCAAAATAGGGACTGATAACCACATATCGCCCCATTCGCGACCGGTACCGGCCAGACCCGACCCACTCGGCGAGCCGACCGATTGCCGGCGACCGCCCACTCGGCGGGGCGCCGAACACGCCCCCGCGGGGTGAACAGGCTCTAAGGAGCCGTCACTATGCGTCACACCTTAACCCCGCTGCATCACCGCCCCCACCATTCCCTCGACGACCACCACCCCTGCCCGGTGCCGATGTCACCCGACGCCCTCGCCGCCCTCCGTGCCCACTACCGGGAGCTGATCAGGACCCGCCGGCTGCCGCAGGACATCACCTTCGAGCAGTACTACTACGTCTGGCGCTCCCAGCGCCGCGGCGAGAACCTCATCGGCCTCGACGACGGGGCCGTCCGCCCCGGTCCCAGCACCGGGGCCCAGTTGATCACCCGTCCGTCCAGGAAGCTCAAGGGCGAGATCCGCACCCTCGTCCTCCTGGTCGACTTCCCCGACCGGCCGCACGACCCCGCCCACACCGTCGAACACTTCGAGCAGCTGCTCTTCGGCGCGGGCACCTTCGCCACCGGCTCGATGCGCGACTACTACCGGCGGATCAGCGGCTTCGACCCCGCCCGCCCGACCGCGCACGGCATCGACGTCCAGGGCGAGGTGCACGGCTGGTTCCGCCTGCCGCACCCGCTCTCCTTCTACGCCGACAACCGGTCCGGCATGGGCGACCCGCCCGGGAACGCCCAGGGCATGGCCGCGGACACCCTCGACATCGCGCTCCGGGAGGGCATCGACTTCACCGGCGGCTTCGACGCCCTCGACGAGGGCCTCGTCACCGCGCTGTTCATCGTCCACGCGGGCCGCGGGGCCGAGGAGCTCCGGGAGTCCGACCAGCCGGGCAACCTGTGGAGCCTCAAGTGGAACCCGCCCGGCGAGAACGGGGTGAAGGTCGCACCGAACCTGCGGGTGCAGACGTTCCTGACCGTCCCCGAGGACTGCAAGGTCGGCGTCTGCGCCCACGAATGGGGCCACCTGGCCGCCCGCTGGGCCGACTTCTACGACACCGGACGCGTCACCACCACCGTCTCCAACGGTCTCGGGAACTACTGCCTGATGGCGGGCGGCTCCTGGGGCAACAAGGGCACCACCCCGGTCTACCCGAACAGCATGCTCCGGATGTTCCACGGCTGGGCCACCCCGCAGGAGATCGACGGCACCACCGCGGGCATCTCCCTGCGGCCCGTCGCCGAAGGCGGCGACTCGCTGTTCGTCCGCAACCCGAACCCGGGGCGGATGCGGGAGAGCCAGTACATCGTCGTCGAGTACCGCCGCCAGAGCGGCCAGGACGAGTTCCTGCCCGACGAGGGCATCGCGGCCTACGTCGTCGACGAGGCCATCGACAACGTCAACGACGAGCGCCGGCTCGCCATCGAGCTCCTCCAGGCCGACGGCCGGCGTGACCTGGCGAAGATCTTCGGCGCGGACGAACGCGGCGACGCGGACGACCTCTACCCGTCGCTCGACAACTCCAGCATCGGGGAGAACACCAAGCCGCCGCTGGACCTGCCCGACGGGACCTGGAGCGGCGTCACCCTCGCCGTCTCCGGCACACCCGGGGCGGACCGGATGGAGGTGGACGTCACCGTCGAGTGAGGCCGTGGCCGCGCGCACCCGCGCGCACCCGTCCGGAGGACCGTTCAGGAGGACCGTTCAGGAGGACCACTGCCGCACCAAGTGATCGCCGCCCCCGCCCGACGCGCCGCCCGTGCGGCTCCGACGGTGGCTCCGGCGGAGCCGCGCCCGGCGCAAGAGGTGAGGCCGGACCGGGCAGCGGCGGCGACCACGGCCGGGGTCCGGCGCACACGGCCGGCCGGACCCCGGCCCGGGGACCGCGCGTCCGGGCCGGGCGACGGGCGACGGGCGACGGGTCACCGGCCCGCGGTCGCGGGTCCCTGCCGAACGGGACCGCCGGGGGCTGTTGTTGACTGGGTGCCGGAATCCCCACCGACCTCCGCTCGGAGAGGCACCCGATGGCCAAGCTGCACACCTACACCGCCGAGATCACCTGGACCGGCAACCAGGGCACCGGCACCAGCGACTACCGCTCCTACCGCCGGGACCACGAGGTCGCGGCGGACGGGCGCCCGCCCATCCCCGGCTCCTCCGACCCCGCCTTCCGGGGCGACCCGACCCGGTGGAACCCCGAGCAGCTGCTCCTCGCCTCGATCTCCCAGTGCCACCTGCTCTGGTACCTGCACCTGTGCGCGGTGAACGGCGTCGTGGTCACCGCGTACACCGACCGCCCGACCGGCACGATGGCCGAGACCGCCGAAGGAGGCCACTTCACCGAGGCGGTGCTGCACCCCCGGGTCGAGGTCGCCGAGAAGGGGATGACGGAGAAGGCACTCGCCCTGCACGCCGACGCGCACCGGGCCTGTTACATCGCCAACTCGGTGAACTTCCCGGTCCGGCACGAGCCGGCGGTGACGGTGGCGCAGCCCGCCTGACGGACCGGGCGGCGGCGCGGTCAGGCCGGAAGCCCGTACCGCACCCCGGTCAGTTCCTCCGACAGCGCCCAGAGGCGGCGGCCGGTCCCGGGATCGGCCGCCGCCGGGGCCAACGGGACGCGGACCGGGGCGCCGCGCAGCTCGCCGCGCCCGTCCGGGCCGAGGAACTCACCACCCCGCACGTCCGGGGCGGTCGCCGCGTACAGCTGCGGCAGTGCGCCGTCGGCCGCCGTCTGGGCGAGCGGCCGGAGGATCCGGCCGAAGAGCAGCCGGACGAGGCCGGTCGGCGCGCCGGTCTGGAGACCGGTGGCGGCGTAGCCGGGGTGGGCCAGCAGGCTGCGGACCGGGCTGCCTGCGGCGACCAGCCTCCGGTGCAGTTCCCGGGCGTGCACCGCGTTGGCGAACTTCGACTGGTCGTAGAACGCCATCGGCGCGTAGGCGCGGGCACCGTCGAGGTCGTCGAAGCGGATGCGCCCCTTGCGGTGGTTGACCGAGCTGACGGTGACCACGCGGGGGTCGGGCGCTGCCGCCAGCGCGCCGAGCAGCAGCCCGGTGAGCGCGAAGTGGCCGAGGTGGTTGGCGGCGAACTGCAGCTCGTGGCCCTGGGCACTGAGCGTCCGGGGCGGGGCCATCACGCCCGCGTTGTTGACGAGCACGTCCAGCCTCGGACGGTCGGCGCGCAGCCCCCGGGCGAAGGCCCGGACGGCGTCGAGGTCGGCCAGGTCGAGGCGGCGGACTTCGAGCCGGGCCTCCAGTGCCCGGGTGTCGGTGACGTCCCAGGCCGTGTCGGGGGTGTCCGCGCTCTCGGCGAGCAGGCCGGCGACGACCGCGTCCGCCGCCCTGCGTCCCTTCTCCTCGTCCCGCACGGCGAGGACGACGTGCCCTCCCCTGCGGACCAGTGCCCTGGTGGTCGCCAGCCCGAGACCGCCGTTGGCTCCGGTGACCACGAAGACCCGGCCGGTCTGGTCCGGGATGTCCACGGCGCCCCACCGCCCTTGCTGCTGCTGCGGCCTCGGCCGCTCCGACACCGACTCCGGACGTCCTTCCGGTTCCCCTGTCATGTGACACATGCTGGCTTCGGCGTCACCGAGTGTCAAGGCGCGCCCTGGTGTCATTACGTCACTTGGTAACGGATCGCGTCTTGGTGCCGCCGGTGACATGCCGTACCATCACGGCATGACCTCCCGCCCCGCCGTCAGCCTGGCCCAGCGCAAGCGGCAGCTCGTCGTGGACGAGCTCACCGAGGCCGCGTTCCAGCTGCTGACGGCCCGGGGGTTCGACGCCGTCACCGTGGACGACATCGCGACCGACGCCGGCGTGTCCAAGCGGACGTTCTTCCGGTACTTCGCGTCCAAGGAGGACGTGGTCGTCCGGTTCCTGGCCGATCTGGGCACCGGCATCCGCGAGGGCCTGGCGGCCCGACCGGCCGACGAGCGCCCCTCGGCGGCGCTGCGCGCGGCGGTCGGCGCCCCGCTCGCCCACTGCGGCGACCGCGGGGACCGGGCGCTGCGGGTCGTCCAGCTGATCCTGCGCACGCCGGCCCTGCTCGCCCGGCTCCTGGAACACCAGGACCACTGGCGCGACGAGTTGACGGAGGAGCTGGCGGTACGGCTCGGACTCGACGCCCGCACCGACCTCTACCCGCGCCTCGCCGCGGGGATGGCGCTCACCGCCTTCGGCGCGGTACTGGAGCGCTGGAGCGAGAGCGACGGCACCGCGGATCCGACCGCCCTGACCGACCGGGCCTTCGCCGTCCTCGCACCGTCACTCGACGCACCGTCACTCGACACGGTCTGACGCCCCGCCTCCGCCGCTCCCCCGGCCCCGCAAGAGCCCGTGCCCGCCCCGTCGGTGACGGGGCGGGCACGGGTCGGCCGGCGGCTCAGGCCTGGCGGCGCAGGCGGCGGGCGAGGAGCAGCGCACCGGCGCCGAGCGCGGCGAGCGCCGTGGCGGCGGCAGCCGGGACCAGGGTGGACCCGGAGCCGGTGGCGGCGAGTTCACCGTCGACCGGCGCGGTCGGGGCGGCGGTCCCCGGCGCGGCGGCAGCCGCGGTGGGGGACGCGGAGGCGGTCGGTGCCGGGCTCTTCACCGAGACGTCCTTGCCCGGGGCTTCCTTGCCCGGGGCCGGGGTGGCGGGCTTGGCGGGCGCCGCCTTGGTCGGAGCCGGGGTGGCCGACTTGGCAGGCGCCTTGGTCGGGGACTTGGTCGGCGCCGGGGTGGAGGTGCCCGCGCCGGAGGTGCCCGTGCCCGGGGCGACGACCTTGACGGTGGCCGCCTTGCCGCACCGGGCGGTTCCGCGGAACGGGGAGCCCGCATTGACGAAGAGGCACGGGTTGAGCGTCGCGACCCCCGGCGGCGTGCTCCTGTCGTACGAGACGCGCACCTTGGTCACCGTGGTCTTCCCGGCGCCGACGGTGGCATCGCGACCCTGGAGGTAGACGCCGGGCGGGTCCCCCGGGAGTCCGCCGGACACCTTCGTCGGCGTGGTCCACGTCCCGTCCGCCCTGCGCACCTGCACGGTGGCGTGGTCACCGACGAAGAGCGCGCTGCCGAGACCGACGTAGGAGGACGGCGTGGAGTTGGACAGGACAGCGTCGAACTCGATCGGCGCGCCGCCGGCCACCGCCGTGGCGGGCACGTGGGCCAGCGAAGAGGTGGGGGTGGCGACCTTGATCGTGCTGAAGTTCTCGGCCAGCAGGACCCCCGACTGCCCCCAGCCCACGGCGGAGCGCAGCTTGAGGGACTGGAAGCCGGCGTTGCTCCCGCCGTCGTTCGGCCGGTCCACGGGGGCGCCGATGCGCAGGTCGACCTTGACCGTCTTGCCGACGGCCACGGTGATGCCGCTGACCGTTCCGTCGTAGGAGGTGCCGTTCTCCCCGTGGTGGTACGCCATCTCGACCGGCTTCCACGCACCGCTCGCCGGGTCCTTGTAGTCGATCGTGAGGGAGTGCTGCGGCGCGCCCACCGCAGCGGTCACCAGCAGGTTGAGCTTGAAGTTGGTGGCCCTCTCGCCGGTGTTGGTGACGCTCTCGGTGAACCTCACCGGCTGCCCGCCGAATCCGATGACGGCCGGCGCCTGGACGGACAGCTTCGCGCCCTTGACGTAGTCGGGGCTGTCGGCGAAGGCGGCCTGCGCAGGAAGCATGAGCGAGCCGGCCAGGGCGGCGACCGCCGCGGCGACGGCGAGGGTACGGCGTGAGCGTCGGACCGGGATGGTGCTGGACATGGTTCCCCCCTGGAACACGTGGTCTGCGGGCATGCCGAGGACAGCGTCGACGCCGCAGCGACTGGATGCGTTGAGTGGCTCGACCGGCTCACGAGGACTGATTCGCCCACGAGCGGCCCTCACCCCGCCTGGGGGGAGTGGCTCTTCCGGCCTCACATCACCTAAGACGTGTGGGGCGCGAAGTGGTTGCAGTGGGTGCGAAGAATTCTTCCGAGCCCTGCCGGAGCCCCTCCCGGAGCTGTCCCGAGCCCCTCCCGCGCCTCACCGTGCCGGGCTCCCCCCGGCTCCCCCGGCTCCGCCCGGCTCCCCCTGGCTCCGCCGGCTCAGTGGCGGGGGGAGCCGAGCGCGGGGCCGTAGAGGTCGGTGCCGTTCTCCATGACGGATCAGCTAGCGGTCCCGGTGCGGCCGAGCCGGAAGGCGCACTCCAGCGAGCCTCCGGGGCCGCCCCGTCGGGGTGATGGTGGCCGCCGACCTGGCGGGTTCAGGCCCCCTGCCGCTGCCCTGCCGACCCGGGCTCGGGCTCCCCGTCCCGGTCGGGTGCGGTCGCCGGCGGCAGGACCAGGGTCGCCACCGCCCCGCCGTCGGGGTGGTTGGCGAACGTCAGCTCCGCGCCGATCACGCGGGCGTGGCCCCGGGCGATCGTCAGGCCGAGACCGTGCCCCTTCCCCCGCTCGCGCACGCTGGTGCGGAAGCGCTGCGGCCCGTCCCTGAGCAGTTCGTCCGGGAAGCCCGGTCCGTGGTCGCGGACGGTGATCCGCGAACCGTCGACGTGCAGCCGGACCGTGCCGCCGCCGTGCCGGTCGGCGTTCACCAGCAGGTTGCCCAGGATGCGGTCCAGCCGGCGCAGGTCGGTGCGCACCGACGCGCCGGCCGCCGTGTCCGTCAACTCGACCGCCACGTCCAGGCCGGTGAGCGTGACGGTGCGGCGCACCGCCCGTTCCAGCGGCACGGCCGACAGGTCCGGCGTCTCGGCGTCCGCGTCCAGCCGGGACACCTCCAGCAGGTCCTCCACCAGCGAGCGCAGTGCCTGGACCCGGTTCCGGACGAGCTGGGTGGGGCGGCCGGGCGGCAGCAGTTCGGCCGCGGTGACCAGCCCGGTCAGCGGGGTCCGCAGCTCGTGGGCGACGTCTGCGGTGAACCGCTGCTCGTCCTCCAGCCGGCGGTGCAGGGCCCGCGACATCAGGTCGACGGCCGCCGCCAGGTCGGCGACCTCGTCGCGTCCGTCGACCAGCTCCCCGATCCGGGTGTCCGTGCGCCCGGCGGCGATGCCCCGGGCAGCGGTCGCCGCCGTCCGCAGCCGCCGGCTGATCCGGTCCGCGACCAGCACCCCGACCAGCACCGTCGTGAAGACCGAGGCGACGACGGTGATCAGGATGATCCGGTCCAGGTCGGCGATCGCCCGCCGGTCCTGCGTGAAGTCGACCCGGACGGAGAGCACCCCGCCGTGGACGCCTCCCGCCGCCCACATCGACTCGCCGCCCTGCGGTCCGGCCGCCAGCTGCGAGCCGTGCCGGCCGGCCGCCGCGAGGGCGCGCAGCCGGTCCGGCGTCGCCGGGTCGTCCAGCGCGGTGCCGCCGCCGACCGGCTCGCCGCGCTTGTAGGACGCGAGGGCCGAGTCGAGCGCGGTGAGCGCCGAACGGCGGGCCTGGTCGACGTGCTGACGGACCATCGCCTGGTGGACCAGCAGCCCGACCGCCACCGCGACCAGGACGGAGATGGCGGCGACGGCGGTCGCGATCTGTCGGCGCAGCGTCATTCGGGACGCCGGAACTTGTAGCCGAAGCCGCGGACCGTCTCGATCCGCCCGCCGCCGATCTTGGCGCGCAGCCGCTGCACGTGGACGTCGACGACGCGGGTGTCGGCGCCCCACTCGTAGTCCCACACCCGCTCCAGCAGGCTCGACCGCTCCAGCACGATGCCGGGCGCGGCGGTGAACTCCAGCAGCAGCCGCAGTTCGGTCGGGGTCAGCGGGACCAGCCGGCCGTTGACCCGGACCTCCATGGAGTCGGTGTCCACCTCCATGCCGTCGAAGCTGCGGACGGCAGCCCTCGGCGCCGGGGCGGCGGCTGCGGCGGCCGGCGCGGCGGCGGGTGCTGCCGGTGCGGCGGGTGCGGCGGGTGCGGCTACGGACGCGTCGGGGCCGGTGACGGGCGCGGCGGGGGCCGCCGGGGCCTCCGTGGCCGGGACGACCCGGATCCGGCGCAGCACGGTACGGATCCGCGCCACCAGCACGGCGCTCTCGAACGGCTTGACCACGTAGTCGTCCGCACCCGCCTCCAGGCCGGACACCACGTCCACCGGGTCGGTGCGCGCCGACATCATCAGGATCGGCAGCTGGCTCTCCTCCCGGATCCGCCGGCAGAGGCCGACGCCGTCGAGCAGCGGCAGCATCACGTCCAGCAGCAGCAGGTCGGGGCGGACGGCGTGGAACACCTCCAGCCCCTCCAGGCCGTCCGCGGCCGTGGAGACGGGGAAGCCGTAGCGTTCCAGGGCCATCCGGGTCGCCTCCCGGATCACCTCGTCGTCCTCGACGATCAGGATGTGCGGGTGGGTGGGCGCTGCGCGGTTCAAGGCTTGGCCTCCGGGGGAGCCGCGGGGGTCGTCGGACGGACGGGCTGGGCGGGTACCGGCACGGGCGGAGTGGCACCGGCACGCGGGGAGGCCGGCGCCGCACCGGAATCCGCCGTGGGCCGCGCGGTCGGGGTGAGCGCGGAGGGGGCCGGCCCCGGGGCGGAGGGCGTCACGGGAGGTTTGACGACCGGTCCCACCGTCGGTTGCACCTGCCGCTCCGGGGTGGGCTGCCTGGACGGCGTGGGCACGGGACCGAGGTCCTGGCTCGTCTGCTCCACCAGGACGAGGCGCACGCCGTCCCAGCGGTAGTGACTGGTGGTCCGGACCCACACGCTGGTCGACTCGTGCAGCCGCAGGTCCGTACCGACGGTCTCCGCGCTGAACCTCGCCAGCGCCTGCACCCGCAGGACGGGCACGAGGCCCTCGCCGGTCAGGGTGTAGACGTGCAGGACCACCGGCCCGGCGGTGCCCGCCGTGCCGACGGCGAGGATCAGCTCGGGGCGCCCGTCACCGGTGAGGTCGCGGTACTCGGGGCTGCGGAGCTCGCAGGCCGGACAGGCGCTGAGGGCCCGCTGCTCGTCCTGGCTCACCCCGGGGTCCTTCGCGAGCAGGCCGTGGACGTCGACGGACATGATGTCCCGCCCGGCGGCGGTGACGTCCGGGACGGGCTGGGGCGGCGGCTCCGGGGCCTGGCCCGTGCCTGCCGCGGGCGCGGTCGGCGGCGGCACCGTGGCCAGACCGGGCCAGAGCGGCTGCGGCACCGGGGGCGGCGTCACCGGCTGGGCCGCGCCGTGGTCGCGCAGGCCGCCGGGGGCGGCGCAGCCGACCGGCAGGGTGAGCGCGAGGACGGCGAGGAGGGCGGCCAGGGCGGCCCGTGGTGCGGCGCCGAACCGGCTGCGGCGAGGTGGAGGCGGTGCTGCCACGGTCGGTTCTCTTCTCCTGGTCTGGCCCGGTCCGGCGCGGTCCGGTCCGGCGCGGTCTGCGGCGATGCGCCGGTTCGTCCCCGGTGGCAGGTCGCCGGTGGTAGGTCGCCGGGGCGGCGGTCGGCGGTTCCGCCCGGCGGCTTGCGGGCCGCCGGGCGGGGTGCGACGGCAACGGCCGCCGCCGGCACGCGGGCCGTCGAAGCGCGGCGGCCCGCGTGCCGGTCCGTCGTGGTGATCATTGTCCCGGTGCGCCGGACGGCGCCGTCAGCCGGCCGGACCCGCCGGGTCGGCCAGGTCCGCCACGACGATGATGTTGTCCGTCCAGTGGCCGTCCGCGCCGATCCGGCCGCCGCAGGTGATCAGTCGCAGCTCGGGTGCTGCCGTGTCGCCGTAGACCGCCTCGGTCGGGAACCGGTCCTTGGCCGCCTGGAGCAGCGAACGGACCCGGAAGTCCACCGTGCTGCCGTCCTCCCGCCGCACCTGGATCAGGTCTCCGGGCCGCAGCTTCGGCAGTTTGTGGAAGACCGCCGGGCCGTTCGCGGTGTCGTAGTGCCCGATCAGGACGGCGGGTCCGTTCTCCCCCGGCGTCGGGCCGTTGCGGTACCAGCCGGCCTCGTCGGCCCGGGCCACGGTCGGCACCTCGACCGTCCCGTCCGCGTTCAGGCCGAGGCCGGGCACCGGGGCGTCGACGCCCGCCGCCGGGACGAGGAGGCGGGTCGGCGCGGACGCCGCGAAGGGCTTCCGGGGTGCGGCGGACGTGGGGGCGCCCGGGGCGGCGGTCGGGGAGGTGGCCGGGGCGGTGGCCGCCGGGCCGGTGGCCTCGCGGGCCGAGGTCTCCACCCGCACCACCGGGGTGCGGGTGCTGTTGAACGCCATCGAGGTACCGAGGACCACGCAGATCAGGCCCGCCGCACCGAAGGCGGTGCGGCGCAGCCCTGCCGCACCGGGTCCGTCGGAACGGGGGCGCCGGTGCCCCCCGTTGCTCCGGCCGCGGCCGCCGTCGCGGGTGGCGGCCGGACCGGCGGCCCGGCCGGCATGCCGGCCGCCGCCGGCCGCTTCGTCGACCCCGGGCCCGCCGCTCG
>NZ_JAQYWZ010000704.1:0-1110 GCF_036290945.1 Streptomyces sp. BE303 | reverse complement strand
GCGTTCGCCCAGGCCCGCAGGCGGGTGGGGGCCGAGCCGATGCGCTGGCTGTTCGACCTGCTACGCGGCCCGGCCGCCGGAATCGGCACCACCGGGGCGTGGTGGCGGGGGCTGCTGGTCTGCGCGATCGACGGCACGACGATCACGGTGCCCGACAGCCCCGCGAACCTGACCAAATACACCAAACACCGCTGCAACAACGGCGGTTCGGGATACCCGGCGCTACGACTGCTGGTCCTGGTGTCCTGCGGCACCCGCACCGTCCTGGACGCGGTGTTCGGGCCGACCACGGACGGGGAAACCACCTATGCGCCGCGCCTGCTCCGCAGCCTGCGCGAGGGCGTGATCGTGCTGCTGGACCGCAACTTCGCCGCGCGGACCCTGGTGAGCGCCATCGCCACCACCGGCGCCCACGTCCTGGTCCGGGTGAAGAGCGGCCGCCACCTGCCCGTGCTTCGCCGCAACCGTGACGGCTCCTACCTGTCCCGGCTCGGCACCGTTGAGGTTCGGGTCATCGACTGCGAGATCACCATCGCCACGGCCACCGGCCGCCACACCGGCCTCTGCCGGCTGGTGACCACCCTGACCGACCACCGCACCCATCCCGCCACCGAACTGATCACGCTGTACCACCAGCGCTGGGAGATCGAGACCGCCTACCTGGAGATCAAGTCCACCGTTCTGGGCGGCCGAGTCCTGCGCGCCCGCACCCCCGCCGGCCTCGAACAGGAGATCTACGCGCTGCTGGTCACCTACCAGGTCCTGCGACTGGCCATGGCCGACGCCACCGGTACCCGCCCCCGCGTCGACCCCGACCGGGCCAGCTTCACCATCGCCCTGAACACCGCCCGCGACCTGGTCATCCAGGCCGCGGGCGTCATCGCGGACACCGTCATCGACCTCGTCGGCACCATCGGCCGACGAGTCCTGGCCGACCTCATGCCCGACCGGCGCATCCGCACCCGCCCCCGCGTCGTCAAACGCGCGATCTCCAAGTACAACGCCAAAGGCACCATCGACCGGACCAGCTACAAAGCCACCATCAGCATCGACATCCTGACCACACCAGACCCGTGACAGGAATCCGCAAGCTCTATCTACACGGCATTG
>NZ_JAQYWZ010000703.1:0-48854 GCF_036290945.1 Streptomyces sp. BE303 | reverse complement strand
CTCCGCGTCGGCGGGGTGACGCCTGGTGCCCCGGCCGGGGGGCCGGGCACCACTGCGACCGGGACGTACGTCACCCGGTGGAGACGCTGGCCACCGTCCACCGCTGGTTGGCCTGCGGTCCGCACGGCCACAGGATCAGCCGGGCGCCGTCGGCGGTCGAACCGCCCTCGACGTCCAGGCACTTGCCGCCGGCCGCCTGCCCCGTCCCGTACGCGCCCCGGTCCGGGGCGCTCTGCCGGGTTCAACGGCCGGAGGCGGTCTCGGTCAGGGCGGCCGGGCCGCAGGAGTTCTTCGAGACGGGCGGTGGCACGGGCGCCCCTCTGGCCATGGTGCTACCTACCGGCCCAGAGGTCGGCCCGTACGAATCCGCTTTCTGGGCCGCTCGGGGAACGGATTTCCCTCGTTGAACGTCCTCTGCAGCTTCGCCACCTTCTCCACGATGGCGTCTTCGATCAGATCGCTCAGGGACTGGTATCCCCCCTCGTACGGGGTCGTTGCCACCACTGCGTTGCGGGCGGCCTCCGCCACCGCCGTAGTGATGTACGGCTGCACCTTTTCCTTGCCGGCGACCTGTCCCCGGGGGACCGGCCCGGCCTTCACCCCGGCCGGTGCCGCCGGGGGCGGCTCGGTGGGCGCGGCCGGGAGGTCGGACCGGCCGCCGGGCTCCGGTTCGTGTTCCTCAGATGCGCCTTGCTGGGACAACGGTGTCGCCTCGACTACCGCTGTGAGCTCGATTCGCTCCGTCACCGGTGCCACCTCCTCTGTCTCTGGCCGATACCGGCGCTGTGTAACCTCTGCTGGTGCTGCCGGAGGTGGGTGCTCCCTTACCCCGAGGCTGTAGCCCTGCTCCAAGAGCCGGGAGCATGCCGCTCGCTCCCGGCTCAGCTTCACCGGCCCCTGAGCCATCCGGTCCTTACGGATCTCGACGTCCAATGCGATCCCCTGAACCGGGGTGTGGCAACGACTCCTGGAACCCAAGGTGGTGCCCGGCCCTCGGGCCGGGCACCACAGCGACCCGGACGTACGTCACCCGGTGGAGACGTTGGCCACCGTCCACTGCTGGTTGGCCTGCGGTCCGCACGGCCACAGGATCAGCCGGGCGGCGTCGGCGGTCGAACCGCCCTCGACGTCCAGGCACTTGCCGCCGGCCCTGGAGACCAGGCGCCGGAAGCCGAGGACGGTGTCGGCCACCGTCCAGATCTGGGCCGTGTCGCCGCCGCACGGCGCGGACCGGACGGGGGTCCCGTCGGCGCTGGATCCGCCGGCCGGGTTCAGGCACTGGCCGGCCTCGCGGTCGACCAGCTTGACCTCACCGCCTCCGACCGGTGTCACGGTGAACTGCTGGCCGGCGGCCACCCCCAGCGTCTGTTGGACGGCGGACCGGGCGGCCCCGGCCCCCTGGAGCCCCACGACCTTGCCGCTCTTGGCACTGACCAGCGCCGCGGGCTTGCCGGCCGCCACGCCGCACCCGTCGAGGGTGCACCCGGGCACCCAGGCCGCCTGCCCCGTCTCGTACGCACCCTGGTCCGGGGCCGCCCCGGTGTGGCCGTCGGTGACACCGGCCACCGGCACACCCGCGTCGACCGCCGGCGAGGAAGGCGTGAGGGTGAAGTCACCGGTGTTGGCGCCTCGGTACTTCGGGTCGGGCAGACCGCCGTCCTTGCTCCGGGTGGTGATCAGGTTGTTGCTCTGGTTCGGAGTACCGCCGTCGATGTGGTCGTACGGCCTCCCGTCTTTGTGCGAGCCGTCGAGGATGTTGTTCCGCAGGACGTTGTTGGCCACGCGGGACGGCTTGGCGTAGTAGTGGAAGATCGTGGAATTGTTGGCGGACACGATGGTGTTGGCGGTGAAGGCACCCGTCAGGTAGGGCAGGTCCTTGCCCGAGTCTTCGAAGCCGCCGAAGGAGACGCCCGTTCCACCGCGCAGGTTCCAGATGACGTTGTGGTCGACGTTCAGGTCGTAGCTGCCGTTGTCGAAGTGGAACCCGTTTCCGATCTGGGCCGGGTCGTGGATCCAGTTGTGGTCGATCCTGGTGCCGGTGTAGGCCGTGTTGCAGCAGGTGTACACGGCCCCCAGGTCGTAGTTGATCTTCGCGTAGTCGGTCATCTCGTTGTAGGCGATGCGGATGTTGCGGTAGCCGTCGTTGGGATAGGCGTTGGTGTTCATGTTGATCACGTCACGCCCCGTGCTGCGCATGGTGTTGTGCGTGATCGTCACGTCCTTGCTGCCGACCTCCAGCGCCACCGCCGCGGTGTAGGTGCCCCCGTAGGCGACGTCGCGGATCAGGTTGTTGGTCACGACGTGGCCGCTGCCCCGGATCGAGATGCCGTTGCCCATCGAGAGGCGCAGCACGCTGTTGCGGATCACGTTCCCGGTGCCGTGCAGCAGGATGCCGCTGTCGGAGTGGTGGTTGGCGTCGTAGATGCCGGCGTAGGGCAGGCTGCTGTCGAACTGGGTGGTCTGCCAGGTGGAGGTGTACTGGGCGGTGATGCCGTCGAGGACGTTCTGGCTGCTCCTGTCGTCGGTCGTCACCGTGGTGGCGTGGAGCCAAATGTCGCGGACGGTGATGTGGCTGCGCCCGTTGAGGTCGAACCCGTAGTTGCGGCGCTTGGCCGTCACGCCCTCGGGTGCGGCGCCGTTGGGCGCCCAGAGGTAGAGCTGCTGCCCGGCCGGGTCGTAGTACCAGGCGTTCGGGCCCCGCAGCAGGGACTTCTTGCCGACGAGGCGGAACTTCGACGAGTTCCCACCGCCCGGCTCGACGTGCAAGTCGCTCGCGGGGAACCGCAGCTGGAGCACCTTGTTACCGCCGTCCAGCGTGCCGCCGGTGACGGACGCCGAGTTCGCCACCCAGCCTCCCGCCAGGTAGACCGTCGCCCCGGTCATGTCGCCCAGCGCGGGGAACTGGTCGTACGTCAGCGTGCCCGTCAGCATGGCGGTGCAGGGGGGCGTGGGACAGTGGTCGGGGGATCCGGAGCGGGTGGACTTCCAGCCCCCCGTGATGAAGGACTGCTGCCACGGGTCGCTGGTGGCCGCCGGGTACGCCGCCTCGGGCACCAGGGACCCTGCCGTGAAGACCTGGTTGGCCCAGAGGTCCGCGTTGGCCGGGTACTTGGTGGAGCCGTAGGGCGCGGCGGGGGTGCCGGCGAGCTTCACCGGCGCCCTGTAGATCTGTCCGGTGTCGCGGACCCAGCCGCCGACCGGGTCCGTCCCGTCCACGGTCACCCGGGCGCCGGGGGCCGCCGTGAAGGTGATGGGCGCACCCGCGCTGCCGGACGCCTTCGGGGTGACCGTCTCCCGGTAGGTGCCGGCTCCGATCAGGCAGGTGTCGCCGGCGACCGCGAGGTCGGCGCACCGCTGGATGGTGCGGAGCGGCGCTGCCGCCGTACCGGGCGCGTTGTCGTCGCCCGTCGTCGCCACGTGGCGGACGGTGGGTGCCGCCGCGGCGGCGGGGACCGGCGCGAGGCCGGCCGTCGCGATCAGCAGCGTGATCAGGGCGGAGACCGCCCGGGCGGGCGGACCCGCGGGGCGCCCTCGGGTACGGCGCGGTCTGGTGGACAGGTAGTTCATCGTCGAACTCCTCACGACTCAGGAGGTGGGGGTGGGTGGGGAGGTGGAGCGTGTGGGGGGTGGGTGGGGGTGGAGCGTGTGGGGGCGTGGGGGTGCCTCAGCCCTTCTCGGACCCGGCGAGCTGCGCCGAGGTGAGGTGGCGCTGGGCGAGCAGGAACATCAGCAGGATCGGCAGCACGGAGAGGACGCCGGCCAGCGCCGCCTCCTGCAGTCCGATGTCGATGTTGGAGAAGTTGGGGTTGCCCGAGACGATGTTCTCCATCGGCAGGACGCTCAGCCCCAGGGGCAGGGGGTAGTCGTCGGTGTCGCCGAGCATGAGGTAGGGCAGCATGAAGTTCGTCCAGGCCGAGACGAAGCCGAAGAAGCCGATCAGCGCGACCAGCGGCCGGGCGAGCGGCAGCGCGACGGAGAAGAAGATCCTCACCTCGGAGGCGCCGTCCACCCGGGCCGCCTCCAGGAGGGAGTCCGGCAGGCTGCTGGAGAAGAAGGTGTAGGCCAGGTAGACGCCCCACGGGTAGAAGGCCAGGGGCAGGATCACGGAGAGGGCCGTCCCGGTGAGGTCGACCGCGGCGAGTTCGACGTACAGCGGGAGGACGGTGGCGGAGGTCGGCACGATCATGGCGATCAGCGTCGAGATCAGCAGTGTCTTCCGGCCGACGAACAGGAACTTCGCCATCCCGTAGCCGGCCGTGATGCAGAGCACCAGGCTCAGGGCCACGCCGGACGACGAGTAGAGCAGCGAGTTGCCGATCCACCGCAGGACGATGCCGTCGTTGAAGGCGTACAGGTTCTCCCAGGCCCGCCCGATGTTGGCCGGCGAACCGATGGAGAAGGGGAAGCCGTCGCGGATCGACTCCTCGGTCCTGGTCGGGACCAGGACGAGCCAGACGACCGGTGCGAGGAAGACGGCGGCGGCCGTGAGCAGGAGCGCGTCACGCGTCCAGGCACCGGCCCGTGCGCGCGCCCGGTGCCGCCGCGGGGGTATCGGGATCATGGGACTACCTCCGGGCGTCGGTCTCGTAGAACTTGGTGCGGTAGATGACGATCAGTGCCGCGCCCAGGCCGACGGCCAGGAGCAGGACGGACAGCACGGAGGCCCGGCCGAAGGAGAGCTCACCGCTGGCGTAGACGTAGGCGAGCTGGTTGGGCGACCACGTGGCGCTGATGACTCCCTTCGAGACCAGCGACAGCATCTGCGGCTCGACGAAGAGTTGCGTCCCCCCGGCGAAGCTGGTGATGAGGATGAACGCGAGGTACTTGCGGACGATCGGCAGCTTGATGTGGACGGCCTGCTGCCAGCCGTTGGCGCCGTCCATCCTGGCCGCCTCGATCACCTCGTCCGGGATGGACTGGAGAGCCCCGTAGAGGATCACGATCCAGCCGCCGGCGCCCGCCTCGACCGCGACCGCCGAGAGGACCACCGGGAGCCAGGGCCCGCCGAGGAGTTCCGCGCTGGAGTCGAATCCCAGGGCCCGGAGCAGCGGCGCCGCGGGGCTGTACTGCGGGCTGATCATGAAGATCCACATCATCGCCGCGGCCGACCCCGTCACGGCGCCGGGCAGGTAGTACGCCAGGCGCATCACCCCGGCGAACCGCCCCTTGCGCGCGTGCAGCAGGAGGCTGAGCGAGACGACCGTCAGCAGCAGCAGCGGGAGCCAGATGGCGAGGTAGAGCGCGATGTGTTCGACGGCCGGCCCGAGCCGGTAGTCGGACGCGACCCTGGTCCAGTTGTCGGTCCCGGTGCGCTCCCCGCCGTAGGGGTCGGAGACCACGAAGGTGGTCCACAGGCCGTATCCCACCGGGAGGAGGCCGAAGGCGATCAGGAACAGCAGGTACGGGCCGACGAACAGCGGGCCCGTCCAGCGGCCCCGGCGGCCCCGGCGGCCGGGCCGCACGGGCGGCTTGGTCCTTGCGGTCGGCACGCTCGGCGTGGTCCGCACGCCCGGCGTGGTCCGCTCGGCCGGCGTGGTCCTTGCGGTCGGTGTGGTCCGGCTCAACGGGAGACCTTGTAGCCGGCGTTCTCGGCGGCCTGCACCAGCTGCTTCTGCCACACCGGCAGCGCGCCCGCCAGGTCGCCCTTCTTGCTCGCCGTCGCGACGAAGGTCTGCGCGTAGGAGTCGGCGAACTGCCCCTCGAAGCGGATGTAGTCGTAGTTCTCGGCGATCCTTCCGGCCGCGTCGAGCATCGTCGGGCAGGGGTCCGCGGCGTAGAACCGGTCGGCGGCCCGGGCCGCACACCACTTCTGCGCCGTGGGCGTGTGGGCGGGCAGGGCGGACGCGGCCACGATGCCGTCCGCGGCGTCGCTGGTGGTCAGCCAGGTGGCGATCTCGGCGGCGCCCTTGACGTTCGGGCTGTGCCGGGACACCACCCAGAGTCCGCCGCCCATGGCGCCCGTGGTCGCCACGCTGTCACCCGTCCAGGTCGGAACGGGGTGCGCGGCCAGCTGGCCGTCGGGAATCTTGTACGAGCCCTTGAAGCCGTACTCGCCGAACCAGCCGGCCGCCGGGTACATGAGGATCGCGTTCTTCTTGCCGACCTCCTCGGTGAACGTCGGGTCCCAGGGGCTGGTGGCGGTGACGGTCCCGTTCTCGACCAGGGGCTGGAGGAGTTCCGCGACCCGGGTGCACCGCCGGTCCGTGAGGTCGATCCTGATGTCGGTGGGGCCGGTGGTCTCCCGGTCGGGACACCCCGACCCCCCGAAGAACGCGCCGTAGCCCGAGACGTCGTTGATCCCGCCGATCAGGTATCCCGGGTGCTCCTTGCCGAGCCTGACCCCGAGTTCCTGGTACTCGGCCCAGGTCGTCGGCACGCTGTAGCCGAACTGCTTCATCAGCGTCTCGTTGGTCCAGAGCACCACCGGCGCGGTGTCGTTGGCGAGGCAGAACACCTTCCCGTCGTAGGTGCAGCCCTCCAGCGTCCCCTTGGCGAACTGCTTGCGGGTCTGCTCCGGCACCAGTTCGTCCAGCGGCTGGGCGAAGCGCAGCGGGGCGGCCGCCAGCGCCGAGACGTCCGAGGGGGAGCCCAGGAACACGACGTCCGGCCACCCCTTGCCGGCTCGGTCGGCGAGGGCGATCTTCTGCGCGACCTCGCCGGGCTTGTAGCTGGTGAGCACCACCTTGACCCGCGCCTGCGGGTGGGCCTTGACGTAGGCCTCCACGGCCGGCTGACGCGTGTCGTCCGTCCAGACGGTGAGGGTGGCATCGGCATTCCCGGCACCGCCGCTGCTGCCGGCACCGGTGCACGCGGCAAGGGCCGAGACCGCCGTCACGGCGCTCAGCGCCACGGCGAGCGCACGGGGACGAGGGTTCTTCGGATGCGGACGGTTGGTGAACATGGAGCTGTTCCTCTCTGGACTGCCCGCTCACGTCGCGCGGCGGCAGCCCCGGTGAACGGGGCCGCGCCACTGTCGTGCCGGGAGGATGCGCAAGGGGGGAGACCGGGCCGCGGCGGGGGTGGAACCGGCGGCCGAATGCGGTGGTGGGCTGAGTGTTACCGGGAACATTTTCACTGTCAACGCTTTGGGCAGAACATGTGGAAGCCACACGGTGGAAACACCTCCGGAACCGAACACAGCCGTTCGGAGAGCGGTGCAGACCTGAACGGCTTCCCTCCCCCGACCGATCGGGGCAGCTCCGGGCAACCGACCGACGGACCCGCCGGACGACGGCCGGCCCCGGGTCGATCCACGGTCTACCGAGGCGGGCTTGACGCGCCGAGTGGTACCGGTAACATCCTGGTTCATGTCGGCAGGGTCGCTCCGGCAGGCGCGGACGAGGAGAAAACAGCATGGGGCAGAGCGGACCGGCCGACATCGATCAGCCAGGCGGCGGCGCCGTCATGCGCGATGTCGCCCGGGTAGCGGGCGTGTCGAAACAGACGGTCTCGCGCGTGCTCAACGACAGCCCGGCGGTACGCCCGGAGACCCGGAACCGCGTGCTCGCCGCCGTGGCGGAGCTGGGCTACCTCCCGAACCAGGCCGCCCGGACGCTCACCACCGGCCAGACCCGCAACATCGGTGTGATCGCCTACGACGTGGCCGACTTCGGCCCCGCGAACGTGGTCCAGGGCATCGCCTTCGCCGCGCAGGAGGTCGGATACACGGTGAGCGTCGCACCGATGCGCTCACTGGGGCACATGCCGGTGCGGGACGCCGCGACCCGACTCCTGGAACGCTCGGTCGACGGGCTGATCACCATCGCCCCGCACCGCGACATCGCGAAGGCCCTGCTCGACCTCCCCCGCAAGGTGCCGGTCGTCGCCGTCGACGACTCGCTCGATCCGCTCGTCCCCGTCATCGCGGCGGACCAGGTCGAGGGGTCACGGCGCGCGACCGAGCAGCTCCTGCACCTCGGGCACCGGACCGTCCACCACCTCGCCGGTCCGAGCGGCTGGATCGCCGCCGAACAGCGCCGCGAAGGATGGCTGGCCGCCCTGACCGCGGCGGGCGCTCCGATCCCCGCCCCCCTGGTCGGCGACTGGAGCGCGGCGTCCGGCTACGAACTGGGCCGCGTGCTGGCCGCCGACCCGGAGGTCACCGCGGTGCACGCGGCGAACGACCAGATGGCGGTCGGCCTGCTGCGCGCCCTGTACGAGGCCGGCCGCCGGGTACCCGAGCAGGTGAGCGTGATCGGCTTCGACGACATCCCCGAGGCCGCCTACACCATCCCCCCGCTGTCCACCGTCCGGGTGAACTTCGGCGACATCGGGCGGCGGTGCATCAGCGTCCTGGTCGAGCAGCTCCGCAGCGGTACGACGACGGCCCGGCAGCAGCGGCCCTGGCTCCCCACCGAACTGGTGATCCGGGCCAGCACCGGGCGTCCGCCCACCGCCCCGGACGGCCCGTAGCACCCGGGACGGCCCCGGCGGCCTACACGCTCGGACGGCGGCGAGGGCCGGAGTGGCCGTCCTGCCGCCGGCGTCGGGCCTGAGGCCGTGGGTGTTCCCACGGTGGGTGGATCCGGGGCCGAGTTCTCCCCCGGTGGCGCCGGTGGCAGGGCGAGGACCACCACCGCCGGCCGCGCGCCGGCCATCGTTCCCACGCCCCGGCGGCGTACGTCCGCTGTCCCGGTGCCGAGCGGCACCGGGACAGCGGACGTCCCCGGCGCGGGTGGTGCGGTTACGCCTCGACGGCCGGCGGGGTCGACCTGGATCAGCAGCCCCTCCGCAGGTGGTCGGCGTCCCAGCGGTGCACGGCCGCCAGGTCCGCCAAGGCCGTGCCGCACCGGGAACAGCGGGCGAGGTGGCGGGCCGCCTCGGCGGTCGCCGGCCCGTCCTCGGCAGCCTCCCCGGCCAAACACCACGGCCAGGTGACGACAGCACCGCTCCGCCAGGGTCGCGACGTGCACCCGCGTACTCCGGCGGGTGCTCCGCGGACGCCGGGGGGTACGTCCGCGGAGCGGGGCGACGGCCGGGGTCGGGTCCAGGCGGGTCGGGCTCGTGGGGCCGGGTCAGGCGGTCTCCAGCTTCCAGTCCTGGCCTGCCGTGCCGCGGACGGGCTGCTGGACGATCCGGCCGCCGTCGGCGGTGGAGCCGGTCTCCACGTCGACACAGAGGCCGCTGGAGACGTTGACCAGGTGGACGTGGCCGGTGGTCGTGGCGGGGACGATCCGCCACCACTGGTTGGGGCTCCGGGTACTGGTCCACTGGTCCAGGGCCTGGCCGGGGACGGTGGAGGCGCCGGGGTTGTCCAGGACCTTGCCGCTGTGGACGTTGACCAGGCGGAAGGAGCCGTCCGCCTCGGGTTCGAGGTCCCACCGCTGGTTGGCCCCGCCGTTCCAGGGCCACTGGACGACGCCTCCGCCGTCGGCGGTGGAATGGTCGCGGACGTCGAGAACCTTCCCACTGGCCCGGTTGACCAGGCGGTAGGTGCCGGCGAGCAAACCGAGGGTGATCCGGGTGCGGGTGCCGGCGGTCAGGGTGACCCTCCTGGCGTGGGCGCCGAGCGGGGAGGCGGCGACCGGGGCCCGGGTGGTGATCGAGGTGATGCCCCGGCGGCAGATCAGGGTGATCTCCTGGGTGAGGTCCGAGGTCACGGTGACGGTGGCGGTGCGGGCCGTCGTGTCCCAGACGAGGCTCTCGACGAGGACCCGGTTGCGGCCGCGGACGCCCTTGACGGTGCCCCTGGCGAGTTGAGCGGGCAGGGCGGGCAGGAGTTCCAGGACGCCCGGGCGGGTGTGGAGCAGGGCTTCCGCGAGGACGGCCGGCAGGGCGTTGGCGGCGTCGGCGTTGTACGTGGTGAGTCCGGGGTTGTGGGAGGTCATCAGGGAGCGGAAGACCATGTCGTTGCCGAGGATCTTCCGGAGGTTCTCGTGGACGCCGGCACCGTCCTTGAGCCGGGCGCGGGCCAGCGCCCGGTGGAGGCTCCCGTGCGCGGAGAGGTTCTCGTCGCCGCGCAGGTCCAGGGCCCGGCCGGCGGCGCGGACCAGGTCGGGACGCTCCTCGGGGTTGATCTCGTGCAGGGGCCAGGCCCCGTACAGGTGGTGGACGTGCCGGTGGTTGTAACGGTCGGTCAGGCCGGTCCAGGACCATTCCGCGAGCGCGCCGTCGCCGTTGACCGTGTAGTCGGGCAGTTGGGCCAGTAGGGCGGTCCAGCGCGCGACGCCGCGGCCCGGCCCCTGTTCGACGCCGAGGGCGTTCGCGGCGTCGACCGCCGCCCGGAGGGCGTGGCGTCCGGCCGCGATGTCGCCGGTGGCGTTGATTGCCAGCATCTGCCCGGTACTGGCGGGCGCGTTCTCCATCGAGTAGGACGGCACGAAGACCTTCTTCCCGCCCGCGTCGGTGCGGGTCAGGAAGTCCTCGTAGAACAGGGCGAGTTCCATCAGGGCCGGGCCCAGCTTGTCGCGGAGGAACGCGGTGTCACCGGTGACCTGGTAGTACTCCAGCAGCGGGTGGAGCAGCCAGTCGGCGCCACCGGTCCAGCACTGGCCGGGGAAGTCGCCGTCGTTGAAGTGGAGCATGTGGCCGTGCTCGCCGTCGGTGCGGCTGGGGGCGAGGAACCCGCGGGCCCCGTAGATCCTGGCGGCGTTGTCGCGCCAGTCGGCGAGCTGGCCGAGGACGAGGGCGAAGTAGCCCTGCATCGCGTCGCCGTGGCTGAGGATGTTGCCGCCGGCGACCTGGAGGTTGACGTTGGCGTCCGTGGTGATGTCGTCGGCCCAGGCACCGGTCCAGCTGCCGGACCAGATGCCGGTGAGCCGCGGCGGGAGGATCCCGCTGGAGCTGACGAACAGGTAGCGCCCGGAGTCGTACATGCGCTCCAGGAGTGCCAGGTCGAGGCTCGACCGGCTGCCGTTCTGGCGGGCGATCAGTTCGCCGGTGGACAGCCGGCGGTCGGCGGCCGGAACACCGAGGTCGAGACTCGAACCGTCGAACATCGCCCGGTGCAGCGGCCGGTGCCGGCCGAGCAGGGCGCCGTAGTCGGCCGTCAGCGCGGCGAGCGCCTTCTGCAGCGGCTCGGCGTCCCAGGCGCCCGGCGTCTCGTACCGGTCGAGCTTGGTGAGGAGCAGGACCTTGGCGGCCCCGGCGACGACCAGGGTGGAGCCGTCGACGGTGACCGACGCGCGGACGCCGGTGACGACGACGCGGGTGACGCCCTCGTAGCCGAACGCTCCCTGTCCGGCGGGGTAGGTGCCGCGGAGGCCGAGGTAGCCGTCCCGGCCGACGACCGTCGCCCTGGTACGGAAGGTGACGCTGCTCGGCGCCCCTTCGAGGGCGGTGTGGACGCCGAGCACGGTGGCGACGGTGCGGCCGGTCGCGGGCAGCAGCTCGTGGACGACGACCCGGTCCGCGCGGGAGACGAAGGCACGGCGCCTCCAGGTGCCGGCCGCGTCGGCCCAGGCGTGGGTGACCTCGCCGGTGCGGAAGTCGGTCAGCCGTGCGTAGTCGGCGGCGCCGCTCATCTCCGGTGTGCTCAGGTGGAGTTCGTAGCCGGGGTGGTAGGTCTGGGTCCAGCGCAGGGCCCAGTCGCCGGCGAAGGCACCGGCCGCGCCGGCGTAGTCGCCGGCCAGGGCCTTGTCCTGCACCGCGGGGAGCCGTCCGGCGAGGTCGGGGGGCTGGACCGCGCGGGTGCCGTTGGGCAGGACGAAGCGGTGGTGGTTGACGACGACCTTTTCCAGGGCGGGGGTCCCGTGGAGCACCGCGCCGTACTCGCCGTTGCCGGTGAGGAAGCCGTCGGTCCAGTCCGCGGCGGGCGTGGTGTCGTGGATCCCGCGCTGAGGGAGGGTGACCTGGGGCGGCACGGCGGCCGCGGCCCGGGGCGACCGGAACCCTCCTGGCAGAACGACGGCGCCCGCGGTGGCGGCGGCCCCGGCGAGGAAGTGCCGGCGGCGCAGAGGGGGATCGGGCAGGCTCATGGTAGGGCTCCATCGGCCGGGTGGGGGGGAGGAAGCAGCAGGGGGAGGCGCGGAACGCCTGCGGTGCGCACGGGCGGCTCGGCGCCGTGGTCCGGTGCTGCACGAAGTCACGCCCGGTGAGATGTTGGCGTAAACATCGGGTTGCAGCCGAGTTTCAAGGACGAGTCGGCCCGCGTCAAGGCCTCTGCCCCACAAGCCAATTGTTCTCAACGGCCGGTCGACCGCGCCTGCGGCCTCCGATCCGGAGCCCCCGGCGGACGCTTGACACCTCCCCCGGTCTTCCGATGTCATGAGAGCCCTCGCCTGTTTGAACGCGTTTAATTATGTCACCCCCTGTTTGATCCCTCCCCCGTGCCTGTCGGACGGGCCGGAGCCGGGGAAACGCGCGGCGAGCCTCGCAACACGTTCGCGATCCCGCCCGGATCGCAACCCCCTCCCCCCCCAGAGGAATCCCATGGCGCAGCCCCACCCCGCTCCCGCGCACGCATCGGCAGCCACCGTGCCGCCTTCGCCTCGACGGTGCTGAGACCGTTCACCTCGATCACGGCGAAGTGACCCACCCCGACGTCACCTTGCGCCGCATCCCCCACACCCCTTTCAGCCACAAAGGAATTCCCCCCTCATGAACGACGAATCCAGACCCGGTGTCAGTCGGCGCGCCCTCCTCGGCAGCGCCGCCGCCGTGGCCGGCGCGGCAGCCCTGCCGGCCGCGCCGCGCAGGGCGACGGCCGCCCCGGCACCGTCGGGCACCGGCACGATCGCCGACGTCAAGCACGTGGTGATCTTCATGCAGGAGAACCGGGCCTTCGATCACTACTTCGGTTCCCTCAGCGGGGTCCGCGGCTTCGGCGACCGCAACGCGGTGAAGCTCCCGACCGGCGAGCCGGTGTGGCACCAGCCCGCGTCCGGTGGCACCGGATCCATCCTGCCCTTCCGGATGGACACCACGACCACCTCCGCCACGTGCGCGGACGCACCGGCCATGAGCTGGCCGGTCGACCTCGCCGTCTGGAACGGCGGACGGTACGACCGGTGGAACACGGCCAGGGACCCGGGTCTCGGGATGGGCTACTTCACCCGCCCGGACCTGGACTTCTACTACCGGCTCGCCGACAACTTCACCATCTGCGACCACTACTTCCAGTCCACCCTGACCCAGACCAACCCCAACCGGCTGCACGCCTTCACCGGCAGCAACGGCCTCTCGGTGGGTGAGGCTGCGGTCATGGACAACACGTGTCCGGAGTCGGGGTTCGGCTGGACCACCTATGCCGAACGCCTGGAGTCGGCCGGCGTCAGCTGGAAGGTCTACCAGGAGACCGACAACTTCGACGACAACGCGCTCGCCTGGTTCGCGGCCTTCAAGCAGTCCGGCCCCGGTCGGCCCCTCCACGACAAGGGGATCGCCACCGTCGCGGACCTCGTGTCGGCCTTCGGCGACGACGTCGCGCGGGACACGCTGCCGCAGGTCAGCTGGATCGTCGCCCCGGAGCCCCTGTCCGAGCACGCGAACCACCGTCCCGCCGACGGCGAGAACCTCACGGCGCGGTTACTCGCCGCACTCGCCGCCAACCCGGCCGTCCGGGCCAAGACCGTGTTCATCCTCAACTACGACGAGAACGGCGGCTTCTTCGACCACGTGCCACCGCCCATGCCGCCGACCTCCGAGGCCGACGGGCTGTCCACGGTCACCACCGCCGGGGAGATCAGCGGCGGGAAGCCGATCGGGCTGGGCTTCCGCGTACCGCTGATCGTCGTCTCCCCGTGGACCCGCGGGGGGTACGTCTGTTCCGAGGTCTTCGACCACACCTCCGTCATCCGCTTCTGCTCCGAGGTGTTCGGTGTGGCCGAGCCGAACATCAGCCCCTGGCGCAGGGCGGTCACCGGGGACCTCCGGTCCGCCTTCGACTTCACCACCCCGCGGAGTGACTGGCCGGACCTCCCGGACACCGGCGGCAACCCCGCGCAAGCCGCCGCACAGTGCCGCCGCCTCCCCGCGCCGAGGGTGCCCCCCGTGCAGACCCTCCCGGTGCAGGAGGCCGGGCACCGCAGGGCCCGGGCCCTGCCGTACGCCTTCGAGGCCTCAGGGCGAGTCACCCCGGAGGCCTTCTGGATCGACATGGTGAACAGCGGCACCGCCGGGCAGTGCGTCCACCTCTACGCCAACGCCTTCCGGACGGACGGGCCCTGGCGACACACGGTGGAGGCGGGCAAGAGCCTGACCGACCACTTCGTCAAGGGCACGCCGGCCGGCTCCTACGACCTCTCCCTCTACGGTCCGAACGGCCTGCACCGACGCTTCCGCGGCAACCGTCTCTCCGCCACCACCGCCGGGCACGCCAACCCGGAAGTCACCGCGGAGGCCGACGTCCCGAACGGCCGCCTCACGCTCACCATGACCAACAGCGGCGCCGCCCCGTGCACCGTCACGGTGACGGCCGGCGCCTACCGTACGGACGGTCCCTGGACGTTCCACCTGCCCGCCTCCGCGACCGTGCGGAACTCCTGGACGATCACCGACAGCAGCTGGTGGTACGACCTCACCGCCACCGCCGACACCGCCGACGGCTTCCTGCGCCGGTTCGCCGGGCACGTGGAGAACGGAGCCGAGAGCATCACCGATCCGGCCGCCGGCGGCACCCCCGGGGGCGGCCCGCGGTAGGCCGGGGGTTCGGCGCGCGGGCCGGCACCCGGCCCGCGCGCCGTCCTCCCGCCCGGATCCTCCACCTGCCGTCACCTCCACCGGATTCAGGTCACATGCCCCTTCCCCTGCGCTACGCATCGGTCCTCTGGTCCCTCTTCCTGCTCGTCGCGGGTCTGATGCTGCTGTCCGAGTTCTCCCTCCGGATTCCCGCAGGGCCGGAGCCCGGCGACGTCGTCCTCCTGCTTCCGGCGATCGGGGTGCTGGCCGCGTCGGGCGTGACGGTCCGCCGCGCCGTTCACGGAGGCCGTCGTGCGCGCGGTGTGCTGGACGTCCTCGCCGCCCTCTCGCTCCCGCTGATCGCCGTGACGGTGGTGCTGACGATCGACGCCCACGGACCGCGGCCCGTCGTCGACCTGACGATCGCCCTCCTTCCGCCGGCCGCCCAGGTGCTGATGCACCTGCCGTCGGTCCGGCCCGCCTACGGTCGCGGGAGGGCGGTCCGCACGGCGCGTCGTGACGCCGCACCGTGACACCGCGCCGTGATCCACGTCACGCTCCCGCGGCGTGGATCGCCGGTTGCCGGGCTCCCGACGAAGCGATGGCGGACTTCCGGCCCACCGCAGCGCGGACCGGTTCCGGGCCCAGCCCGGCCGACGTCGATCCGACCCGCGGGCCGGACGCCCCGCACCCGACGTCAAGCAGCCCGCAGCCGGGCTGGGCGAGGTCGCCCACCCCTGGCGGGTGTCAGCCGTGGAAGCGGCCGTCGCGGGCGACCACGCGGCCGGCGTGGACGACGACGTCACGCGGGGGCAGGTCGACCACGATCTGCGGAAGGCATTCGCCGGGGAGCAGCATGAAGTCGGCCGGGGAACCCGGCCGGAGCGTGGCGCGCGGGAGGTCGAGCAGGTCGGCGCCGCCGTCGGCGGCCAGGGCGAAGCAGTCGCTCAGCTCCTCGTCGGTGCGGGCACCGGTGGTCCAGCCGAGCAGGTGGGCGCGGTGCAGCATGTCGGCGTTGCCGTACGGGCTCCAGGAGTCCCGCACGCCGTCGGACCCCAGGCCGACGCGCACGCCGCGCGACTGCAGCTCGCGGAACGGCAGTACCTGGTGGGCCGAGGGGGCGACGGTGGTGAGGCCGACGCCGGCCTCCGCCAGTTCGTCGGCGAGTTCGGCGAGCCACTCGCCGGCGAGCTCCGGGACGCAGAAGGCGTGGCTGACCACGACCCGGCCGGCCAGACCCGCGGCCCGGGTGCGCGCGAGGATGTCACGCAGCGGGCCGAGGCCCCGCTCGCCACGGTCGTGCAGGTGCACGTCCAGGTGCAGGCCGTGGCGTTCGGCCAGGTCGAAGACCAGGTCGAGCTGGGCGGGACCCTCGCCGTCCGGCCCTCCGTCGAAGCCGGCGGGGTCGATTCCGCCGACCGCGTCGATCAGTCCGCTCGCCGCCGCCTCGGCCAGCAGCTCCGCCGTGCCGGGGGTGCGGCGGACGCCGTGCTGCGGGAAGGCCACCAGCTGGACGTCCAGCGCCGAAGCCAACCGCTCCCGCGCCTCGGCCAGCCCGGTCACCCCGTCCAGCCCGTAGGCGGGGGCGACGTCCACGTGGGCCCGGACCGCGCGCGTGCCGCAGGCCACGGCGTGGGCCAGCAGCCGCTGGGCGCGCGCGGCGAGCGGGGTGTGCTGACGGCGGTAGAGGTCGACGTCGCCACCGACGTACTCGGGGAGCGAGTCGGCCGGGCGCCGGCTGTACCAGGGCTCGCCCCAGGCCGTCTTGTCCGGGTGAATGTGGGCGTCCACCAGCGTGGGCAGGGCGATCAGCCCCTCGCCCTCCACGACGAGCGGGTCCGCGCCGGCCGGCAGGCGGTCGACCAGCAGACCGTCGGCGGCGAACAGGTCGACGGCGCGATCGGCGCCGTACGGACGGACGTTGCGGAAGACGGTGGCGGTGGTTCCGGTCATGGAGGTCAACCCTTCCTCGGTGCGGTCGCGCTGGGCGGTGAGCCGCTCCCTGCTGCCGGTGCGGACGCCGATCCGACCGACCCGGACGGCCTCCACGCCGTGGCCGCGTCCGCCTGGGCGGGCCCCGCACTGTGGCTCCATGGCGACCTGCACCCGGCCAACGTTCTCACCGCAGACGGCACGTTCTGCGGAGTGATCGATTTCGGCGACCTCTTCGCGGGTGATCCGGCCTTCGACCTCGCCGCGGCGTGGATCCTGCTGCCGGACGGCGCCATCGACAGGTTCTTCGCGGGGTACCGGCCGACCCCGGGCGCCGCGACCTTGCGTCGCGCCCGCGGCTGGGCGGTGTGGCGCGCCCTCGCCTGCCTCCTCATCGGAGAGGCCGGCGTCCACGGCCGCCCAGGCGGCAAGGCCACCTGGGCCCCACCGGCCCACGCTGCACTGCGACGACTCCTCGCAACGGTCCGCCGGCCCGGTGAGCACGACCCGGCGGCCGATGCCACCGACGCGCTTCGCCCGGCCGCGGCATCCTCGATCCCTCTCGCTGGAGGGCCTCCGGATGGACCTACCGATCCCTCGGACGTTCCTGACCGCCGGACGGACAGCCACCACTGACAGCCCCGCAGGTTTGCCGGGGCTGTCAGGGAATCCAGGTTGACCCCGCCGTCCACCGACCGGCGCCGTCGGCTCCGCCCGAAGCCGTGGTGCGCGGGCACATCCGCGGCCCGCCTCCCTGGTGGCGGCGGGTACCGACCTGGGTCAACCGATCGGTTGACCCCGCCGTCCACCGAACGGCGCCGTCGGACGGGCCGGGCCGCCGATCCCCCGCCGGGGCCCGAGGGCGCAGGCTGGAAGGCACCGCGGCCCGCCGGCGCCGACCGCCGGCCCCTTCGTGGAGGAACCCTCGATGACCGACCGCCCCCCTGTCACCGGCCGATCGGACCGGCGATTCCGTCGAGGATCGGAGGTGGCCGTTCGGGCCGCCCTGGCCCGGGCCGCCGCGGGCGCGGCGTCGGCCCTCGTGCTGCTCGCCGCCTGCGGACACGCCCCGCCCGCACCGCCGGCCGCCGACCCGACCCTGAACCCGAACCCGCAGGCGACCGCAGTGGCGCCCACCCCCACCGCGCCCTCCGGCTCGCCGGACCGGCCGGCCCCCGTCCTCCTGGTCACCGACTTCGGTGCGGACACCGTCACGTTCGTCGACGCGTCCCGCACCGGCCGCACAGCGGATCTGGGCTCCGTCCAGGTGGGTACCAGCCCCTACACCCTCGCCGTCGCACCCGACGGCACCGCCTGGGTAGCCACCGCCGAGGGCGTCGCCGCCGTCGACACCCGGACCCGCACGCGAACCGCGCTGGTCCCGTACAGGACCCGGACCGGCCCCGTGGCGACCGGCGAGTACCGGGGCGGCGGCATGGGCCTCGTCCTCTCCCCGGACGGCAGCCGGCTCTACGTCGGTGTCAACGTGCCCGGGGGGAACGGCACCCTGGAGGTCGTCGACACGGCCACCCGCGCCGTCGTCCAGGTCGTCCCGGTCGGCCGCCGCCCCTTCGACGTGGACGTCTCCGCCGACGGCCGCCAGGTCTACGTCACCGGCCACGACTCCTTCGACGTGACGACGGTCGACACCGCCACCTGGGACACCCGCCGCATCGAGGTCGCCCCGTACGGCACCGAGGGCGGCCTCGGCTCCTGGCTCAAGCCCCACTACGCCGCCGTCCGCCCGACCGACGGCGCGTTGCTGCTTCCCTTCGAAGGCGAGCGCCTCGCCGTCGTCGACCCGTCCACCGGCCGCACCACCGTCGAGCCGATGACCGCCAACACCCACCAGCACGGCGCCACCATCGCCCCCGACGGCACCCTCTACGTCGTCGGCACCGGGCCGA
Organism: Streptomyces sp. BE303; assembly: GCF_036290945.1. Lineage (NCBI taxonomy): Bacteria > Bacillati > Actinomycetota > Actinomycetes > Kitasatosporales > Streptomycetaceae > Streptomyces > Streptomyces sp. BE303. Next base: position 30,459 of record NZ_JAQYWZ010000703.1, on the reverse strand, counting down.
TCGACCCCGCCACGGACGCCGGCCCCTCCCTCACCATCCGCTCCCCGGACGGCACGGAACGCGTCCTCCCCCTCGACGGCCCGCACGAGACCGTCACCCTCTCGCCGGACGGTCGCACCGCGTACGTCGCCGGCGGCTTCACCCGCGAGGGCGGCTGGAACGGCCTCACCCTCGTCGACACCGCCACCGGCCGGACCACCCGCCTCCCGGTCGGCCACCTTCCGCTCTCCGTCGCCGTCCTCCCGGAACCGGCCGACGGCTGACGGCCGACGGCTGGGACGACGAGAGGCGTGTCCCGACAACTACCGCGTGACGTCGGGGCTTCCAGAGCGTCGCACGCCCGGTCGTCACGTTGCCGGTCCCGGCGATCCCGGCGCCCTTCCCTGCGGTCGTTCCCTTCCGCTTCCGGTTCCGGCTCGCGGCGTACAAGTGGGGCGTGGCGTTGAGCGCCGCCCCCCAGGTGCCGCCCGGCCCCGGACCGGGGAGCTCCGGTCCGGGCGGACCGCCGTGACGACATGATGCGGGGCCGACACCGGGTGTCCGGTGTCGGCCCCGCATGCCGACGGACGTCCGACCGGCGGTGGGTCACCTCACCTACGGCGGCGGCGCACGGTGACGATCACAGCCGTGGCGAGCAGGGCACCCCCCACCGCGGCGAGCACCGGACCGCTGTACCGGAAGTCCTTCAGGGCCCGTCCGCGGGTCGAGGGCTCCGAGAGCCGTTCGAACACCTCGCCGGCCGAGTCGGTGAGACCGGCGGTGTGCTCCTTCATCTGCGCGCCCCCGGCGCGCAGACTGTCGGCGACCTCGCCGATCTGCTCCACCACGGCGTGCAGGGCCTGGTCGGCCGTGTGGCCGATGCTCTCCCTGGCGTGTGCGGCGGCGTCCCGTGCCCGGGCACCCACGTCCGCCTTCGCCACCACGACGTCGACGACGTCGGTGAGCCGCTCGCGGGTGTCGGCCATCCGGGTCGAGAGGTCCGCCGCAGTGGGGAGGACCGTCTTCTCGTTGCTGTGCTCGCGGGTCATCGGTGCGCACACTCCTTGATCGCGTCGGTATCGGTCCCGGCGGTCGCCGTCGCCTGCTCGGGGACGGGCCGCCCCGTCGGTCGGAAGCCCGTCGTGCGGCCCCCGTTCACACCGGTCTTCATGCCGATTCCCTCCGTCGTTCCGCGGGTCTGCCGTCCGTCTGACCGGATGTGAGCCCGGCAAACGCGCCGCGGGCCGACCAATCGGCCCGGTGCGGACCGCCGCCCCCTCGGGGCCGGGCACCTGCGCCGCTCGGGCCTCGCTATGCGCGCGCGGGCCGCCTCTCAGTCGGGCCAGGTTCCGGTCAGCCGGCGGACGCCCACGGCTCCCCCGCGGTCGACCGCCGCCTTCACGAGCGCGAAGACCGCGCCCTGCAGCGCGGCCGCGGTCAGCACCCCGCGCCAGCTCCGGTCCTCGTCCGTCGGGCTGGGGGCGTCGTCCTCGCCTCCGACCAGCTTCCAGAGCCGCCGGAAGAGGGCCCCGGCCAGCACTCCGCCGAGAGCGCCGGCGAGCAGGCCGAACGGCTTGTAGAGAATCTTGATCATCACACTCTCCTCGATCGTGCCGGACCGGGCTGCACGTGACCGCGCCCGCCCGGCGCTTTCGCCCGCCTGGCCGGGCGTGGGTGGAACGGGGCCGGGCCGGGCGTACGGCTCCCTCCCGTCCCCCGCGCTGCCGTCCCCGTCCCCGTACCCGAGGAGGAGTGCCATGCGCAGGCGTCTTTCCCGCCTTGTACCTCCCAACCCTCCGGTGCCGGGTTCGCTCGCCTCCGGCCGAGGTCGCCACCCCGGCGGCTCACCACCACCCCGCCGCCACACCCCGGCCGCGTGTACCCGGAAGGATCACGGGCACCCGCAGTGCGTGACGACGATGCCCACCAAGCGTCCGCAGCGGGCTCGGCCGTGTCCGGAATCCTGCTGGTCCTGGTTGTGCCGGCCATCGGCGGCGCCCTGGTCGGCGCCGTCCTGCTGGGCGTCCGCCGGCAGAAGCGACGCAGGCCGCCGCCCTACACCAACCAGGCCTCCCGGGGGCCGGGCCGGCACTCCGGCCGGCGCCGGCCCCGGGGCGGACAGGCGTGAGGCCGCACGACACTGACTTCCGGCCCCTGAACTGGAGGAGACCATGACCCGCACCGCCAGAGCACTCGCGATCGTGACCGACTACGGCGTCGAGCAGGACGAACTCCTCGTCCCCGTACGGCACCTGCGCGACATCGGCGTCCGGACCGACATCGCCGCCGTCTCCCGGGACGGCATCCGCACCCTGGTCGGGGACAAGGACCCCGGCGAGACCGTGCAACCGACCCACACCCTCGCCGAGGCGAACGCCGACGACTACGACCTGCTGGTCGTCCCCGGCGGCACGATCAACGCCGACACGCTCCGGCTGGAGAAGGAGGCCGTCGACCTGGTCCGCGCCTTCGCCGGCTCCGGCCGTCCGATCGCCGCGATCTGCCACGGCCCCTGGCTGCTCGCCGAGGCCGGGGTGGCCGACGGCAAGACCCTCACGTCGTACCCCTCGCTGCGCACCGACCTCGGCAACGCCGGCGCGACCTGGACCGACCAGCCGCTCGTCGAGGACGACGCCGGCGGCTGGCGGCTGGTGACCTCCCGCAACCCGGACGACCTCGACGCGTTCCTGCGCGGCATCGACGCCGCGTTGGAGAACGCACAGCACTGAGGCGAGCCCGCAGCCGATCCGTACGGGCCCGGACGGGCCGTCCGCGCCCGTACGGGTTCCTTCGCCGCCCCGATGTCGAAAACGGATACGATAAGTCCGAAACTCTTCAGCAAAGCTCCGCCGAGAGGGCCACTGCTTCATGGCGTCGAAGGTCAAGCCGCTCCCGGGAAGTCCTGCCTGGTGGGCGGGCCGGGCGCCGGCCCCGGAATACCGGCGCGGTCGCCCCCCGATGGAGGTCGGGCAGTTCGTCGACGCGGCCCTGAAGCTGATCGACGAGGTCGGGATCCAGGCCCTGACGCTGCGTATGGTCGCCGACTCGCTGGGATCCGGTACGGCGACGCTCTACCGGCATTTCAGCGGCAAGGACGAACTCCTCGCCCTCGTCGCCGACAGGATCCTGGGCGAGGTCCGCGTCCCGCCCGGAGACCTCGCCGGCCTGCCCTGGCAGGAAGCCGCCACCGTCTCGGCCGAGGCCCTGTACGGCACTCTGTGCCGGCACCCCGACGCGTTGCCCCTGCTGGCGGCCCGGGTTCCCGTCGGTCCCAACGGTCTCCGTGCCAGGGAGGGCCTCCTCACGTTGTTCCTGGGCCACGGGTTCCCGGTCGGTCTGGCAGCCCGTGCCTTCACGGCCATCGGCCACTACGTGATCGGCTTCGCCATCCAGCAACACGGCCCCGGGGCTCCCGGCGCCGACGACCGGTCGCACCTGCGGGAGTACTACGACTCGCTCGACCCGGAGAGCTATCCGGCCACGAAGGCTGCGGCCGGGGAGCTGACCTCGGTCCCGCTCCACGAGGAGTTCCGGTTCGGTCTGGACCTGCTCCTCGCCGGGCTGGAACGGGCCAGGCTCGACTCGTCGCAGGAGCCGAAGCCAGTGCCGGAGCCGGAGCCGGAGCCGGAGTCTGAGCCGGGCGAGGCCTCGGGGCCCTGACCCCCTTCGCGGCGCTGACGCACGTCGCCTACGCCCGGGTTGACGGCCTCGTTGACGGCCTCGTTGACGGCCGTTCCGCCGGTCGGCTGCAGCCGATCCGGTCGGCCACGGCGCGGCCCATGAGAGTTCGAGGTCGCGGCCCCGCAGCCAGGGCGGTTCCTCGGTGATCATCGTCGCCGCCTCCCGCCGCGAGCACCACGGACGCGTGATGTCGGTACCCCAGAACAACCGCTCGGCACCGAACGCGTCGAAGACCTGCCGCAGTACGCCGTGGGCGCTGGTGAAGGGGTAGGGATCCGTCGCCATGCCCGGTACGCCCGTTGCCTTCACCCCGCTGCCGGGGTGGCGCGCGAGGGCGAGGAGGGTGTCGAGGTGGGCCGCCGCGGCGGGCAGCCGCTCGAACGGGTGGACGGCGAGGTGGTCGATCATCAGGCGCATGCCCGGTACCGCCCGGCGATGTAGCCGACAGCGGGCCCCGGTCGGCGATGAGCGTGTCGCGGTCGGGCCGGTGGTTGTAGACGCCGTGGTCGCCGTCGGAGAAGACGACCATCCGTTTGTCGACCGTGGGCGCGCCGTCCAGCAGGTCCGCGCCGGGTACATCGAGATCATGGGGGGTGTCGTCCGCGGCGCGTCTTCGGCGGCGCGCGGACCGACCGCGGGCGCCCGGACCGCGTCGTGCGGCGCCGGACGGCCTGCCGGGTCATCGCGGGGTGTAGGCCGCGGTCGCGGTGGCGAAGGAGGCCGACCAGTCGGACGTGATGACGGCGGCGACGTAACCGTCCGGCCGGACGAGGATCAGCGCGTCGCCGTCGACGCCGTAGATGCCGGACAGCCGGCCGCTGGCGTCGGTGAGGTGGCCACGGTCGATCCCGCGCCCGTCGCGGACGGCGTAGCGGTGGAGTTCGGCCCCCTCGGCCGGCCAGGTCAGGCCGGGCAGGGCCGCTGTGGCGCCGGGGCCGAAGGCCAGCAGCGTGAAGTGCGGTCCCCGGAAGACGTCGAACAGGCGGCTGGTGCCGGGCGCGGCGCACGGCGCGTCGGGCGCCCGGTCGCCCGCGCGCAGGGTCCTGGTGGCCGGGGCGTCGCCGGCGGCGAGCGGGCCGCCGGCGTAGGTGAGTCGGAGCTGCCGTTCCTCGTCTCCGCGCTTCAGGCCCGCGACCCGGTGCCGGCCGAGGCTCCGGTAGAGCTCGCTGGACCTGCCGAGGACGCCTGCGGCGATCGGGAGCCGTTCGGCCTCGTAGCTGTCGAGCAGGTGGTCCGGCGAGCCGGCGATCACCTGCCCGAGCTTCCAGCCCAGGTTGTAGGCGTCCTGCACCCCCGTGTTGAGGCCCTGGGCGCCGGCGGGCGTGTGCACGTGGGCGGCGTCGCCCGCCAGGAGGACCCGGCCCGCGCGGTAGCGCTCGACGAGCCGGACGTTGGGCCGGAACACCGAGGTCCAGGTGATGTCGCGGAGCTTGAGGCCGGTGAGGGCGTGGAACCGGCCGGTCAGGGCGGCGTGGTCGAGATCCGGCGCCTCGCCCGGCTTCAGGCGGATCATCACCTGGAACTGGTCGGAGTGCGGCAGCGGGCACGCTCCGGCGGACGCGCCGGGCCACATGTGCCACCGGTCGCGGGAGAGCCCGTCGATCGTGCCGTCGATGATGAGGGTCTTGTCGGAGTCGTCGGTCTCCCCGACGAAGCCGAGACCGGTCGCCGCCCGGACGGCGCTCGCGCCGCCGTCGGCGCCGACGAGGTACCCGGTGCGCACCCGCTCGCCGGTGGAGAGCGTCGCCGTCACGCCGTCGGCGTCCTGCTCGAAGGTCTCCAGGGCGGCCCCGTACTCGATGCGCAGCCCGTGGCGTTCGAGCAGCCGGTGCAGGATGGCGTCGGTGCGGTGCTGCGGCAGCAGGAGGATGTTCGGGTACGGCACGTCCGGGGTCGGTCTGTTCCGCTGCTGCATCCGCCACGGCGCGGTGAACGGCCCGAGGTGGAGTCCCGCGAGCGGGTAGGGGCCGCCTTCGGCGTGTGCTTCGTGGAGGACGCCGAGGTCTTCGAACACTTCCTGGGTGCGGGGCTGGATCCCCTTGGCGCGGGAGCCCTGGAAGGCGCGTGTCGCTTTGTCGATGACGCGGACGCGAACACCGCGCCGCAGCAGGTCGGCCGCCAGGGTGGAGCCGGTGGGTCCGGCTCCGGCGACGAGGACATCGGTGTCGTGGGGTGCTGTCATGGTGGTCGGCCTCACGTTGATCTTGCCGGGCAGGGCGGCGGGGTCCGGTGCCGGGGTCGTGTCGGGGTCCGTAGGACCGGACCGCGCGTCCACACCGGACGGGCGTCCGGGAGTCCGGTCGCCGGGTATCGGCTATCGGCTACGGCGCTACCGAAACACCTTTCGGATACAACGTAGCCATTTATGGAGGACGGGGCAAGACCGGCGTGCGGAGCGCCCGCTCCGGCGGCTACCCGCTCTGCGGACGCGGGAGCGGGAGGGCGGTGGCCGTGTTCCGGTCGGCAGCAGGCTCGCGCACGACGTCCTCCGAGCAGCCGAGCCCCGCACGGGTTGTCGCGCGTCTCGCGCCGGCAGGAGGCAGGGTGGTGGGGTGCGTGCGACGCACGGAGCTTCGACACTGAGAGGTGGTCGTCATGTCCGACACCGACAGCGGAACGCCACGAGCCCTGGGCCGGTTCCTCCGGCTCGACCACCCGGTCGCATGACCACCGTGGCAGGCGTCACCGTCACCGCCGCCTACCTGGCGAGCCTGCGGGACCCGGCCGGCGCGGTCCGCTGCGCCGTCGTGACGGCCAGCGCCAGGACCGGACCGGCGGGGCACCGTGTCTATATCGACGGCGACGGCGGCCTGGAGGTCGAGATCACCTGTGGCGGCGACCACCGCGTGCTCCGGTGCTCGCCCGGTCTGCGGATCACGTCACTCGTCGGCCTCGCCTGAGGGCGCCTGCCGCCCCCGGCCGCGCGACCGGGGCGGGAGTCCGCCGGACTCCCGCCCCGGTCCGGTCACCGCCCTCGGGACCGCCACGGAGCGCGGGCTACGCCGCGGCGGAGGGCACCTTCAACGGGTCCCGGGTAGCGGTCTTCTTCGCCTCTTCCAACTGCTCGCCGAGCTCCACCAGTCGGTTCCGGCCCATGGCCTTCCTGACCTCGGGGAACCACTCCTTCTCCTCCTCCTCGACGTGGTGGCGCACGTTCTCGATCAGCACGGTCATCTTCGCGTCGAACCGCTCGTCCTTCGGGTCCAGACCGGCCAGTTCGGAGAGCATCCACACCACCACGTGGTGCTCCTCCACGCTCTCCAGCACGTGGTCCTTCGTCTCCGGGGCGGCCTCGCGGGCGGCCGGGTAGAACACCTTCTCCTCGATGACCGCGTGAACCGTCAGCTCCTCGATGACCTGATCGGCGATCCGGCGCTTCTCCGCGTAGGCGCCGTCACCGGCCTTCTCGAACGCCTTGAACAGCTTCTCCACGGCCTTGTGATCGTCCTTGAGCAACACGATCGCGTCCACGCTCCGACCTCCTGCAGATGTGCGACAAAGGGCCCCGCACACATACCCCTGAGCCTCGAAGCCATCCCCGCCCACCTCTGCGCGTCACCCGGCCCTGCATCCGAACGGCCGTGACCGGCACAGAACGCCGTGCCCCCGGGAGACCGGCCGGCGACAGGGCCGGACCCGTGCGCGACTCGGCGGCGTTCGGAGGGTTCAACAAGCGGGGCGGGCCGGAGGCACCTGGTGATCGACGGGGAAGATCTGCCCGGCGCCGGTGATCTCCAGCAGCGGGGCGACCTGACGCGAGGGGCGGGCGAGGTGGACCTCGGTCCCCTGGCTGGCCACTTCGATGCGTACGCGCAGCAGGGTGGTGAGGCCCGCGGAGTCCATGAAGGTCACGGCGTTCAGGTCGACCAGCAGCATCGGCGGGGCCGTACGGGCGGCGAGGGCTCGCCGCAGGGCCCTGTGGAGCCGGGCGGTCTGGTCCTGGTCCAGCTCGCCGGAGCATTCCAGGACCGGGCCGGCGAGGCCGTCCCGGGTGGTGACGGTGAAGACGGGTTCGTGCTCGGACATGTCGATCGGGCGGCTCCCTAGGATTCCCCGTGCGGTCTGCACGACCACCGTCGGGCGCCGCCGCGGGCAATCACACCGGCGCAGCAAAGTATTCACCGGCCTGGTACGAGGCCGAGCAGGTCCGCGCGCGACAACTCGGCACGTTCCGGCCGGGTCTCTGCGCGGTACCGGCCCGATCCGCCCCGGACGACGCCGGCCGCGCCGCGCCCTTGACCTCGCCCGCGCCGGCCATCGGCGCCCGCCGATGGCCGGCGACGTCACCGCCGACGTCTGCGTCCGGGCCCGGGGCGGGGGCGGGGCCGGGGCGGCTAACCCACCGCGGACAGGAAGCCCTCCAGCACGGCCGTGAACGCCTGCGGGTCGTCCAGCCACGGGTAGTGGCCGGCACCCGGCTGGACGGCGAGCGTCACCTCGGTGAAGAGTGACGCGGCGTCGACGGCGGCTCCGGCGGTGGGCCACACGTCCACCTCGCCCGCGAGGAGAAGCGTCGGGCGGTGCAGGGCGCCCAGGCGCCGGCGGAGTTCCCCGGTGTCGGGCGTGTAGCCCTGGTAGTAGTGCTCGCTGACGGGGAGCGCGCGCTGGGCGGGGTCGGCGGCGGCATGGGCGCGCGCGGCGTCGTCCCAGCGGCCGTACATCAGCGGCTCGAAGGCGAGCCGGTACGGCGCGGCCTCGGCGAAGCTGTTCGCGGTCGTCATGTGCCGGTGCGCCGCCACGGCCTCGGCGTGCCAGGGCTCGGCCGCGCGGGCGGCGATCACCTCGTCCACACCGATGTCGGAGGGCAGTCCGACGGCGGCGAACGAGGGGGTGACCAGGGTCAGGCTGTTCAGCCGGTCGGGGTGGGCTGCGGCGTAGAGCATGGCCAGGCTGCCGCCGGCGGAATGGCCGAGCAGGTCGACGCGGTCCAGGCCGAGGTGGCGGCGCAGTGCCTCGACGTCGGCGACCAGGCGGTCGACGCGGTAGGTGGCCGGGTCGGCGGGAATCGCGGAGGCGCCGGTGCCCCGGGTGTCCGGCAGGATCAGCGTGCGGTGGGCGGACAGTCCGCCGAGGTCGCCGAGGTACTCGGCCGCGCGGCCGGGGCCGCCGGGGAGGCAGAGCAGCGGCGGGCCGTCCCCGAGCGTGCGGAAGGCGAGCGTGGTTCCGTCGTACGAGGTGAAGAACTCCATGTCGGACAGCCTGGGGGACGGCGGCCGGGCCCGGCTATCGTTCAGCCAGGGCTAAACGATCAGCGGAGTGGGGCGGACGTGGCGGTGGAGATCCGGCTCTCGGCGGCCGAGGTGGCGCGGGTGCGGCTGGCGGTGTCGCCGCTGGCCGAGACGGTGCTCGGAGTGCGGGCGGCGCTCGGTGTCGGCGGGCACGAGGTGCACCGGCCGTGGGTGCGCGAGGCGCAGCCGGTGCTGGCGGAGGAGCCGGAGTTGCCGTTGCTGCGGACGCTGCTCGGGGGCTGCCTGCCGTCGTTCCTGTTCCCCGTGCCCGAGGAGCGCCTGCCGGCGTTCGACGCCGAGGTGGCGGGCTTGCGGACGACGGACCCGGCGTACGTCGTGGCGGAGTGCGCCGCCGCGCTGGGCGCCCGGGCCGGGCGACTGCCGGAACCGGCCGTGCTGCTGGAACGGGCCGCCGACGCGCTGACGCGCTGCCACGCCCGGCTGGTGGCCCCGCACTGGGGGCGGATGCGGGCGGTGCTGGAGGCGGACCTGGGCCGGCGGGCGGTGGCGCTGGTGGACGGCGGGGTGGAGGGGCTCTTCGCGCAGTTGCACGGCGACGTGGTCTGGCGGGAGGGCGAGTTGGTGGTGCACGGGCGCCGCCGCTCGGGTGCGGCGTGGACCGTCGAGGCGGGCGGCCACGGGTTGGTGCTGATGCCGTCCGTCTTCGGCTGGCCGGACGTGATCGTCGACCACTCCCCCCGCACCGCCGCCTCCATCCGCTACCCGGCCTCCGGCGTCGGACTGCTCTGGGAGCAGCCCCGCCCGACGTCCGCCGGCCTCGCCGCCGTCCTCGGCCGCACCCGCGCCACGCTGCTCTCCGAGCTCGGCGAACCGCTGAGCACCCCCGACCTCGCCGCCCGCCTCGGTGTCACCGCCGGCGCCGTCTCCCAGCACCTCGGCACCCTCCGCGCCGCCGGTCTGGTGACGACCCGCCGCACCGGCCGCACGGCCGTACACCTGCGCACCCGGACGGGCACGGCGCTCACGGCCGAACCCTCGGGCCGACCGGGACCGGGCGCCGCGGGAACGACTGCCGACGCCCCGAACGGGTAGACGCGCGGCATGCTCACGTTCGGCATGGAGGAGGAGTACCTCCTCCTCGACGCGGTGACCGGACTGCCCCGCGCCCGGGCCGTCCAGGTCCGGGACGCGGCCGGACTGCAGCCCGCCCTGGACAGCGGCGAGGTGCAGCACGAGCTGCTCCAGGCCCAGCTGGAGGTGGCCACCCCGGTCTGCCACGACCTCGACGAGGGCGGCGGCCACCTCCTCCGGATGCGCCACGCACTGGGCCAGGCCGCCCGCGCGGACGGTTGCGTGCTCGCCGCCTGCGCCGCCGCCCCGTTCGCCGGCACCGACGGAATGCCCGTCCCCGTCACACCCACGGCCCGCTACCGCGCCATGCGCGGCGACACCGGGCGCCTGACCGACGAGCAGCTGATCGCCGGTATGCACGTCCACATCGGCGTCCCCGACCGGGCCGCCGGCGTCACCGTGCTGAACCGGCTGCGCCCCTGGCTGCCGCTGCTGATCGCGTTCGCCGCCAACTCGCCCCTGTGGCACAGCACGGACACCGGTTTCGCCTCCTGGCGTACCCCGGTCTTCGGACGCTGGCCCGTCAGCGGGCCGCCCCCGCACTTCGACGGCGACCGCGACTACGACCGCCGCACCACGGCGCTCGTCCGCGACGGGCTGATCCCCGACATCGGACAGCTCTACTGGCACGTCCGGCTCTCCGAGCGGTACCCGACGGTCGAGACACGCGCCATGGACGTCCAGCTCCGGCCCGACGAGGCGGTCATGCTGGCCGGCGTGGTCCGTGCCCTGGCAACCCGTGCACTCGCCGACGAGCGCGCGGGACGGCCGGGCCCGGCCGTCCTGCCGGAGCAGCTGGCGGCGGCCGTCTGGCACGGCGCCCGCCACGGCTGCACCGGCACCGTGTTCGACCCCCTCGCCGGCCGCCTGGTCGCCCCGGCCGCCGCGGCGGCGACGCTCCTGGAGCACGTGGACGCCGCTCTGGAGGCCGACGGCGAACACCGCCACATCGTCCCGGTGCTGGAGCGCCTGCTGCGCGAGGGCAACGGCGCCGTGCGCCAGCGCCGCGTCCTGCGCGAGCACGGCCGACGGCAGCTCCTCGCGATGATCGCCGACCAGACCACCGGGGCCTGAACCGAACGGTAGCGGCGGGATCACGGCCCGTGACCCGGTTCAGGGGCGTCGCTCACGGTCCGAGGTGTCTTTCACCTCAGCCGTCTCAGCCGCCTCGTGAAAGGCGACGATCGCTCCACCATTGGATCTCGCCCATTCGGTCAGCAGGGCGATGGGCTCCTCCAGGGTGCGCCCGAGCTCGGTCAGGCCGTATTCACGCGGGGTGGCGCTTCGGCGTAGGTACGCCGCTCGACGAGCCCGTGGTCCTGGAGCCGCCGCAGCGTCTGCGTCAGCACCTTGCGCGAGACGCCGCCGATCAGCTCGACCAACTCGCCGTGCCGCAAGCGGCGGGGGATCATGCGAGCTCTCGTCATCAACTGCACCCTCAAACCGTCCCCCGAGCCGTCGAACACCGAGGCCCTGGCCGACGTCGTCGCGAACGAACTCACCAGCCTCGGTGCGGAGGTGGAAACCGTCCGCGCCGTCGACCTGGACATCCGGCCCGGAGTGGGGACGGACATGGGCCACGGAGACCAGTGGCCGCCCGTGCACGACAAGCTCACGTCCGCCGACATCCTGATCGTCGCCTCCCCGACCTGGGTCGGCCGCCCGTCCTCCGTGGCGCAGCGCGTCCTGGAGCGGATGGACGCGATGATCTCCGAGACGGACGACCGCGGAGTGCCGGTCGCCTACGGCAAGGTGGCCGGCGTCGTCGTCACCGGGAACGAGGACGGCGCCCACCACGTCATCAGCGAGATCTCCGGCGGCCTGGTCGACATCGGTTACACGATTCCCGCCCAGGCCTGGACCTACTGGCACCTGGGCCCCGGTCCCGGCCCCGACTACCTGGACGACGACAAGGGCCACGACTGGGCCCACTCCACCGGTCGCACCATGGCCGCCAACCTCCACCACGTGGCCTCCGCCCTCACCGGGCGCCCCTGGCCGGCCCCTGCCGAGTGAGCCCGGGGCCCGTCCCACCCGGGCATGACGGTGGCCGGCACCGAGTACTCGGTGCCGGCCACCGTCATACCGCGGTCGTCGTCGTTCCACGGTTCTCCGTTCGCCTGTGCCCACCCTCCCCACCGGACGTCATCCGCCGGTGGTGGCCCCTGACACACCCCCGCCACGCTCCGGTCGGTCGGACAGTTCCGTCCACAGGTCGAGGAAGGCCCGCAAGGGCGCACACGGCCGGGTGCCCGCCCGCCACACGAACACCTTCCGCAGGCGGATGGCGGGCTCCAGCGGCACGACGTCGAAACGACGGTCGGCGGCGAGGACCGGACTCGCGCGGGACGTCAGAGCGATCCCGATCCGCTCGGCCACCAGCGCGAGTTGGAGGGCGACGTCGTTCGTCGCGTAGGCGATGTCCAGCCGCAGCCCCTCCACGGCGAAGGCCTCACGGATGAACACGTGCACTCCGCTGTCGGAGCCGTAGCTGATGACCGGGCTCCGGACCACCTCGTCGAAGGTCATCGGACCGCTCGCGGGCCGGCTTCCGGCGGGGAGGACCGCGACGATCCGGTCCTCCAGCAGCACGCGCGAGGCGACGGCGGCGGGTCCGCCGTCCGGAGGTCCTGCGACCACGGCCGCGTCGATCGCCCCGTCGCGGACCTTCGCCAGCAGCGACGGGCTCGACGCCCCGACGAGACTCACCGCGACCCGCGGATACCGGCGGTGGTACTCCCCCAGCAACCGGGGGATGACGGTCCCTTCCAGGCCGCCGACTGTCCCGAGCGCGAACGAGCCGCCGAGCAGACCGGACCGGTCGGCGAACTCCAGGACCGCCGACGCGGCCGACGCCAGACAGGCCCGGGCGTGCGGCAGCAGGGCGGTCCCGCCGGAGGTGAGGACCACCTGCCGGGGCAGCCGTTCGAACAGGGGCTCTCCCAGCTCCTTCTCCAGGGCCTGGATCTGCTGGCTGATCGCGGGCTGCACGACGTGACAGCGGGCCGCCGCCTTCGTGAACGACCGCTCCTCCGCCACCGCCACGAAGTACTCAAGCGTACGGAGCTCCATGACTGACACGCTATCAACTGCGCACCTGAGCGACCGGATTGCGCCCGACCCCGACCGATCGCGAGCCCGGGACGACGACCCCGGTCCGATCAGCGATCGTGACGGCTGCCATCACCGCCGTGTATTGGACGCGCGCGGCCGGGGCACCGAAGCTGGTGACAGGGCGTCGGCCGGACCGGGGCCCCGGCGAAGGGCGAGGACAGGCAGATGAGAGTGACCGTCGTCGGCGGCGGCATCGCCGGACTGACCTGCGCCCTGAGCCTGCACGCCGCCGGCTTCGCGCCACGGGTGTACGAAGCGGCACGGAAGGTCGAGGCGGTCGGCGTCGGGATCAACCTGTTGCCGCACGCCGTCCGGGAACTCTGCGAACTCGGCCTGGACGGCGAGCTGGCCTCCGTCGCGCTGCCCCCGCACCGGTTGAGCTACCGGGACCGGACGGGCGAGACGGTCTGGGAGGAGCCGCTGGGGCGCGCGGCCGGGTACCGCTGGCCGCAGTACTCGGTGCACCGCGGCCGTCTGCAGTTGCTGCTGCTGGCGGCGGTACGTGAGCGGCTGGGGCCGGACTCGGTCCGCACCGGCCTGCTGTTCCAGCGGTTCGAGCAGGATGCGGGCGGCGTCCGAGCCCACTTCCTGGACCGGTCGAGCGGTCGGCCCGTGGTCGACGAGGCCGACGTGCTGGTCGGCGCGGACGGCATCGACTCCGTGGTCCGCGGCCGGTTGTACCCGGACGAGAGCGCCCCGAGCGGGAACGGCGTCCAAATGTGGCGCGGGGTCGCACCGCACCCGCACATCCTCGACGGCCGTTCGATCGTGGTGGCCGGGGGCACCCCCGGTGCGAAGTTCGTCGCCTACCCGATCGAGGACCCCGCGACCGCGGGCGCCGATGCCCTGGTGAACTGGGTCCTGGAGGTCCGGCACGGGCCATCCGCCCCGCCTCCGGGTGGCCCCGGCCGTCGTGTCGCCGAGGCGGAGGCCCGCGCCGGACTGTCGTCGTGGAACCTGCCGTGGATCGACCTCACGAAACTCGCCGAACGGTCCACGGCGATCGTCGAGTACCCGATGACCGACCGCGCCCCTCTGCCGCGCTGGAGCTTCGGACGGGTCACCCTCCTCGGTGACGCCGCACACCCGATGTTCCCCATGGGCATGAACGGCGGCTCGCAGTCCGTCGTCGACGGCCGCGTGCTGGCCTGGTGCCTGGCCCGTGACGACGACGCCGAGGCCGCGCTCCGCCGCTACGACCGGATGCGCCGGCCGGCCGTCAACGCGATCGTGCTGGCCAACCGGGACCTGGGGCCGGAGGAGACCATCGCGCTAGCCGAGGAGCACGGCGGGGCGCTGCCCGTCGGGGAGGCCGAGAGGATCGCGACCCGCTACAAGACGCTGGCCGGGGCCACCGTGACCCAGGTCAACACCCACCCGTCCTGGACGGTCCCTGCCGTCTCCGGTCAGGAGCGGCTCGCCAAGGGGCGGTGACGGGTCTGGATCCTCGTTCCGGCGGACCCGGGCGGACCCCAATCGGGCGGGGCCGGACACCACGGCCGGCTTCACGTACAGCCTGAAGACGACCACCACGGACTGCAGCTACAACCCCGGCGTCCCGTCCACGAAGTACCAACTGCTCGGCTGAGCCTGCTCGTACGGGTGGCGCGGGCCTCGCACTCTCCCGGCCGGCAGCCGACGCGGGACGCCCGGAGCGGGACGCCGGCGGCGGGTGGCGGGTGGCGGCTCAGACGACCAGGACCCGGCGCCCGCGGGTGTGGCCGGCGCGGCTGTCGGTATGCGCCGCCGCCGCCTCGGTGAGCGGGTACGACTTCTCGACCGGGATGTGGAGCCTGCCCCGGGAGATGAGGTCGACGGCCTCGGCGAGCGCGTCCGGCACGCTCCCGGCCACGCCGGAGAACCGGACGCCCAGCTGCGGCGCACCGAGGTCGGCGATGGAGACGACCTTGCGCGGGTCCCCGGTCAGCTCGACGAGTTCGCGGATCACGCCCGAGCCGGCCAGGTCGAGGGCCGCGTCAACCCGGCCCAGGTGCCGCACCCGTTCGACCCAGCCGTCGTGGTAGGTCGTGGCGAGGGCGCCCAGGCCGCGCAGGTAGTCCTGGTTCGCAGCCCCGGCCGTGCCGATCACCGCGATGCCGCGCGCGCGGGCGATCTGCAGCACCGCCGACCCGACGCCGCCGGACGCGCCGCTGACCAGCAGCGTCTGCCCGGGCCGCACGCCGACCTCGCGGATGACGCGCAGCGCGGTCTCCACCACCGACGGGTAGCCGGCCGCCTCCTCGAAGGTCAGCCCCTCGGGCATCCGGGCCCAGGCCGACAGCACGGCGAATTCGGCGTACGTGTCGGCGCCCTCGCCGAACACCCGGTCGCCGATCCCGATCCCTTCGACGCCCTCGCCGACCTCGTCCACCACCCCGGCGGCGTCCAGGCCGACCCCGGCGGGCAGCTCGACCGGATGGGCTCCCAGGACCTGGCCCTCCCGGATCCTCCAGTCGACGGGGTTGACACCCGCCGCCCGTACGGCGATGCGTATCCGACCGGGGCTCGCGTGGGGCTCCTCGGCCTCCACCAGGTGCAGGACCTCGGGACCGCCGAACTCGGCGAAGCTGATTTTCCTCATACGACCGAAGATAGCCCTAACCGTTAGTGTTTCACAACGGTGAGGGATTCCTACCTGGTAGTGTCAGGACATGATCGAGCCGCCCGGACGCCGCGAACGCAAGAAGGCCGCGACCCGTCAGAAGATCGCTGACACCGCGCTGCACCTCTTCCTGGAGCGCGGGTACGACGCCGTGGGCATCCGCGACGTGGCGGCCGAGGCCGACGTGGCCGTCACCACCGTCTTCGCCCACTTCGCCTCGAAGGAGGCGCTGGTGTTCGAGCGCGACCGGGACTTCGAGCAGCGCCTCACGCGGGCGGTGACCGACCGGCCTCCGCACGAGCCGCTCATCCCGGCGCTGCACCGCGAGGTCCGGGCCCAGGTGCGGCACTGCACGGCGAAGGGCAGCGCCCCCCTCCGACGCATGATCGAGGGATCACCCGCCCTTCAGGAGTACGAGGAGTCGATGAGCCTGCGTCACGCGCAGGCGCTGGCGGCGGCGCTGGCCGCCGATCCCCACCTGTCCCGGAGCGAGACGGCCTGCCGGGCGACCGCGCGGTTCGCCATCGACGCCTACGCGCTGGGCTGCCGGGCGGACGATCCCGGGGCCACGGTGGACGAGGTCTTCCGGATGATCGAGGCGGCCTGGGAGGCCACCGCGCCCTGAGCCGGGTGCCACCGCGGCCAAGGGCCGCGTGTCACACCGCGCGGCCCTGTGCGGTCAGTCGGGTGGAACGCGGCGCATGCCGCGTTCTCACCTCACCGAAGCCGCTGGAGGTCGGAAAGCCGTGCTGGCAAGAACCCGCCGGAGCAGGATCGCGCACCGTCTGAAGGTGTTCCTGGTCGCCGCTCTCGCCGTCGCCGCCACTGGGGTCTGGGCACAACCCGCAGCTGCGGATGTCCGGCCCGGCCAGTGGAGGTACCTGCACACCAAGATCATCCAAGACGCCGCGTCGGACATCTCGGGTGAAACCGAGTACACGAACGTCGTCACCGCCATCCGTCAAGCCGCGGGTCACCCGTTCGACGGCGACATCCGCGAGATCCAGGACCATGCGGGCGGGCTCATCGTCCTCGAAATCGAGGGCGAACTGAGCCAGCTGCGGGGCACGCTCCTGATCAACCCGCAGTCGCTCTACATCGCAGGGTTCGTGACCGCCCACAACGCCTACTTCTACTTCCGGGACGCCGCCCCCAGCGTCATCTCGGAGATCCACCAGCTGGCCCTGTCGCAGAACGGCCGCGCCCTCCCGCTCCAGATGAACGGCAGCTGGGGCGACTGGGAGCAGCGGATCAACGCGTCGGGCGTCGGGCTCCAGAGGAACTTCAACACCGCGGACTTCGGCAGTGCCAGCTGGTACCTCTGGAGGATGACCGTCGGTGCCCACCACGATCACCTCCCCCAGATCGCGGAAGCCATGCGCACCCTGGCCGCCGCCTACGAACTGGGCGTGCGCTGGACCAGCTTCCGTGACGACGTCGCCCGCGCGATGGGGCGGACCACCTACGAGACGAGGACCTCGGTCTACGACGAGGGGTCGATGGAGGTCCGTCGCGCCTGGGCGCGTTGGACCAACTGGGCCGCCCGGCACGCGGAGTGGTGGAGGAACCACCGGGCCGCCGAGGCCGCGACCCGGCTCCCGGAGAACTTCGAGATCGGCCCGATCAACGGGACTCTCCGCACCATGGGGGACATCCACCGGGAGATCCGGATGACCCCGTACCTCGGGCCCTCCCGCTAGACCGCCGGAGCCCGCCGAGCCGGCTCGGGGCCCGGCCGGACGTCGCTACGACGTCCGGCCGGGCCCTGTTGCTCCTGCCGGCCCTGCCGAGACCGCGGGCGGCAGGCCGCCTCGGGCCGTGCGGGCCCGCCGCCCGCACGAAGGGCCCGGCCCGGGGGAGCAACTCCTCCCCGGGCCGGGCCCTTCGCCCGACGCGGCCCCTACCGCATCTCGCGTCCCTGGTTGTTCGTGAGGATCCGGAGCGTGGAGACCACGTCGGAGACGGTGCGCAGCGTGCCGTTCACGGGTCCCAGGTGGACGGGGTAGGGCAGGACCGCGCCGCCTGCCGTCCGGTCGTCCGCCAGGAAGGGGATGTTGAGCAGGGCGTCGTTGTTGATCTTCTCCCAGTTGGAGCGGAGCTCTCTGGTGCGGTTGTCGAGGACGACCGCCGAGGAGGTGCTGTTGGCGAGGGCGTCGCCCACGCGGTCGCGGAAGAGCGTGAGGTGGGGAGCCTGGGCGTAGGCCGGGCTCAGGGCGAGCAGGTACTGGGCGGTCTGGGGGAGGAAGCGGTCGATGTACTCCGGCCCGGGCGAGTTGCCCAGCGACGTGGCCATGTCGCGGAACGATCGGGTGCCGATGCTCGTGGGGGCGGGCAGGCCGCCGCCGGTGGCTGCGTCGTACCACGCGTCGAACGATCCGGACAGGTGCATCCGGTGGGTACTCGCCCCGATCGACCTCGCGTACCCCTTCATCTCCGAGACCATGTCCGGGTTGGCGTCGCTGAAGTAGTACACGTTCTGGTTGCGGGTGTGGAAGCCCGTGAGGTATCCGCTGTGGGGGTTCAGGAACAGCGTGACGAGCCGGGCACTCGCGTGGTTGCGGACGTCGATGCCGATGATGCCGTCGCTGTCCGCCTGGCTCAGGCGCACATCGCCGCGGACCGTCGGGCCTGCCATCCAGTTGCGGATCTGGGTGACAGCGGAGTAGTACAGGTCCCTGCCGAACGCTCCGCCCGGGTGGGCGGGGTCGTCGTCCAGCTTGTGGATGACCCAGGTCACCTTGTCGGGGGGCACGGCCGGGGCGGCCGGCCGGGTGCCGAGTGCGGTGAGCGCGAGGGCGGCGGTGAGGACGACGGCCGCCGGCCGTACGGTCCGTCTGGTGGTGGGTTTCGGCTTCACGCTCAACTGACAGCTCAGGTGGCGTGTTTGTGACGCGCGCCGGTGGGCGTCGGCCGTCGCGGCGGGCGCGGGTGCCGCCGGCTGTCACACCGGGCGGTCCCGCACGGTCATCTGTGGCGAGCGCGGTCGTCGTCGACGGGCGGTCCGGGGAACTCCGTTCACACGTCCGCACCGTGGCGGCCCAGGTCGCCGACGGCCACCGAGGGCCACCGACGGGCCCCGGCCCGCGCGGCCCCTCGCCCGCGCCCGACTCCGCTCCCCCGCCCGCAGAGCCCTCAGCCGGAGGTAACACCGTGCGACGCCGGACCTTCCTGCGGATCCCTTCCGCTCTCCCCCTCACCACCACGGCCATCACGGCCATCACCGTCACCGCGGCCACCACCGTCACCGCGGCCACCGCGGCCACCGCGGCCAGCCTGGCGGACGCGGTCGCCGCCGACGTGCTGCCCGGCCGGGCCGCGGTCCTGGAGTCGGTGCGCCGGGTGAACGACCACTGGATCAACGCCCACACCGATCCCGGTGACAATCTCTGGGCCCGTGCCACCTACTTCAGCGGCGACCTGGCCGCCTACCGGCTGACGGGCGAGCGACGCTATCTCGCGTACGCCGAGTCCTGGGCGGAGAAGCACGACTACGGCCTCGCCGGCGGTGTGACCACGCGGCACGCCGACCACCACAACGCCGGCCAGGTGTACCTGGACCTCCACGAGGCACTCGGCGGAGAGGAGCGGATCGCGGCCATCGAGTCGTCCCTGCACCGGATGGTCCACACCGACCGGCCCGAGAAGACGGACGACTGGTGGTGGGCGGACGCCCTGTACATGGCGATGCCCTCGATGGCCCGGCTCGGAGCGCTGCGCGGCGACACCGCGTACTGGGCGAAGATGTACGCGCTGTACCACCACACCAAACGGGTCCAGGGCGGTGGGCTGTACGACTACACGCACGAGCTCTGGTACCGCGACGGCACCTGGTCCCCCGGCGGCTCCGGCCGGCTGTCGCCGGACGGCAGGCCCGTGTTCTGGTCCCGGGGCAACGGGTGGGCCTACGCCGCCCACGCCAAGGTGCTCTCCGTCCTCCCCTCCACCGACAAACGGGCTCCGGAGTACCGGTGGAACATGCAGGGCATCAGCCGCGCCCTGTTGGCCTCGCAGCGCCCGGACGGCTTCTGGAACCCCTCCCTGGGCGACCCGCGACACCTGCCCGGCAAGGAGTCCAGCGGAACGGCCCTGTTCTGCTACGGCCTGGCCTACGCCATCCGCACCGGCCTGATCGACCGGAGCACCTACCTGCCCGTCCTCGCCAGGGGCTGGAACGCGCTCGTGCGCGACGCCGTGCACCCGGACGGACGGCTGGGCTGGGTCCAGGGCATTGGGGACCGCCCGGAATCGAGCCGGCCGATCACCTACGAGACCACCGCCGACTTCGCGGTCGGCGCCTTCCTGATGGCCGGCTCGCAGGTCGCGCGACTGGCCCCGTGAGCGCGCAGGACCACCCGCGGGCCACCACCCGGCGGCGCCGGGACCAGGAGCGACTCCAGGGAGCCGACGTCGCCGGTCCGGGCCGCCGCGACGAAGGCCTCCAGCAGCGCCCGGAGCTCCCGCGCGTCCGCCGTCTCCCGCTGCCCCTCCGCCAGGGCACGCCGGGCCCGGCTCACGATCTGGCGGACGTTGACGACGCTGAGACGCAGCATGTCGGCGATGTCCGCGTAGGAGTACTCGAAGGCCTCGCGCAGGATGTACACCGCCCGCTCCCTGGACGTGAGCCTCTCCAGGACCAGGAGCAGCGCGAGTTCCAGCTCCTCGGCCCGCTGCACACCGGCCTCCGGGTCGGCCTCGGGGTCGGCGGCGGTGTCGACCGGCTCGGGCAGCCAGGGGCCGAGGGAGATCTGCCGGCGCGAGCGGGCGGACTGGACCACGTTGATGGCCATCCGGGCGGTGGCGCGCGACAGGAAGGCCACGGGGCTGACCACCGCCGAGCGGTCGGTCCGCTGCCAGCGCAGCCACACGTCCTGGACCACGTCCTCCGCCTCGACCGCGCTGGCCAGCATCCGGTACGCGATGCCGAAGAGGTACGGGCGCAGCCCCTCGAAGACGGCTGCGGCCTCGTCCAACGTATCCTCCCCGGCGCGCTGTTGGGGATGTGCACACGTCGCGGACAGGTCGTCGGACACGGTCACCACGGCTCCGTTTCACACCGGCATCCCGTCGATGCCGCCGTGCACACACGCTGCCGCCCCGGCCCACCGCCCGGCGCCCGGGAAATCCCCGGTCCACCCCCGGGTCTCCCCCGGGGGCGGTCGGTGCCCGGACCGTCAGGGGCCGGCCAGAGCGGCGCGGAGCCTGTTGCGCGACTTGACGTCGAGCTTGGTGAACACCTTGCCCAGGTGCCATTCCACGGTGCGGGGGCTGATGAACAGTTCGGCGCCGATCTCGGAGTTCGTCAGGCCGTCGGCGGCCAGGCGGGCGATCTGCCCCTCCTGGGCCGTGAGGGCCTCGCGCAGGTCGCCCGCGTCGGCCGGACGGAGTCGCACCGTCTCGCCCGTGGCGAGGAGTTCACGTCGGGCCCGCTCGGCGAAGGCACCCGCTCCGAAGCGCCCCAGCATCTCGTGAGCGGTGCGCAGGTGCACGCGCGCCTCGACCCGCCGGTTCTCGCGTCGGAGCCACTCGCCGTACACCAGGTGGGCGCGGGCGAGGTGGACGGCGATCCGGCCGCGTCCGAGGCGCTCGACGGCCTCGCGGTAGAGCCGGTCGGCGGCCGGACCCTCGCTCGCCAGCGCTCTGGACAGGGCCAGGACACCCAGCGCCCAGTCCGTACCGCCGGCGTCGGCCCGCTCCGCCAACCGGCGCAGCGACGCCCCGGCCGCTTCGGGGGCACCGGCGCGGACCGCCGCCTCGACGTGCTCCGCGAGGGCGAACCCGATGACCGCCACGTCCTCGTGCTCCAAGGCCTGTTCGGCATGGGACAGGGCGTCCTGGTACCGGCCGAGACCGTTGTACAGCACCGAGAGGAGGTAGTGCTCGACACCGATCGCCCGCCCCTCGCCCCACGAGACGGCGTCCACGGCGGCGCTCCGGATCACCTCCGCGACGTGCTCCCCCTCGCCGCGCCAGGCCGCGAGCAGGAGCGACGGATAGGCCATCGGCGAGTGACCGGTCACCTCCGCGAGGGTGTCGGCCTCGTCGACGAGCTCCGCGGCGAGGTCGAAGTCACCGGTGTGCACGGACAGCGCGGCCCGGTAACCAAGCGCCAGCGGAAGGAAGTTCAGAGCCCCCGTCTCGCGCGCCGACCTGACCGCGTGCTCGGTCAGCCGGTGCCACGTCTCGTCGTCCCACATCTCACCGGCGACCAGCCACAGCAGCCAGAGCCAGCGCATGACCTCCGCCCCCTCACCTCCGGCGGCCTGCCGGAACGCCCCCAGCGCGGACCTCAGCAGCGGCCCCCCTGCGGCGCAGCCGTCGGCGAACCAGGTCACCAGGCCGTCGAGGAGCAGGTCCGTCGGCCGCGGCGGCTGCGCCCCCGGCGGCGCCGTCCGGGCGGCCGCGGCAACCTCCCGCACGCCGACGCGCTCCCGCAGCCGCCCGGCGAAGACCGCCGACCCGACGGCATCGAGGTACGCCTCCCGCGCGTGCGCGTCGTCGACCCGCCCCAGCCGGCCGGCCGCATCCAGCAGCAGCGGAAGCGCCTCCCCGCCACGTCGGCGGGCGAAGGCCAACTGGGCCCGCAAACGCGCCAGTCGGGCCTGCTGCGCCTCGTCCAGCGGGCTCA
Organism: Streptomyces sp. BE303; assembly: GCF_036290945.1. NCBI lineage: Bacteria > Bacillati > Actinomycetota > Actinomycetes > Kitasatosporales > Streptomycetaceae > Streptomyces > Streptomyces sp. BE303. Next base: position 8,138 of record NZ_JAQYWZ010000703.1, on the reverse strand, counting down.
GGCGCGCCGCGGCGAGAAGGTCGAGCGCCGCGTCCGGGGAGCCCGCGTCGAAGGCGGCCTGCGCGGCCGCGGCCGCCCGCGTTCCACGACGGCCCGCGTCGGGTGTCAGCTCGGTCGCACGTCTCAGGAACGCCGCTGCCGCCGCGATCCCGCCACGGGCCTGGGCCCGGCCCGCCGACCGCTCCAGCTCGTCCGCCAACGCCCCGTCGGGTTCGAGCGCCGCGTGAGCGCGGTGCCAGGCCCGACGATCCGAATCGGCATCGGGATCGGTCGCCTCGGCCAGCGCGCGGTGCACGTCCCGGCGCACGGTGGGGTCGGCGGCGCGGTAGGCCGCCGAGCGCACCAGCGGGTGGCGGAAACGCACCCTCGTCCCGAACTCGACCAGTCCCGCCGCCTCGACCGCTCCCGCCGCGTGCGCGTCGATGTCGAGCCGCTCGGCGACCCGCCTCAGCAGCGGCACGTCACCCACCGGCTCCGCCGCCGCCGCCAGCAACAACCGCTGCGCCGCGGCCGGCAGCGATCCGATGCGCCGCAGGTACGCCTGCTCGATCTGGCTCGCCAGCGGGCGGACGTCCGGACGCCCGAACCCGCCGGCCAGCTCCGCCGCGGTCAGCCCCCGGGTCAGTTCCAGCAGAGCCAGCGGGTTGCCGCGGGTCTCGGCGACGATGCGGTCCCTGACCCGTTCGTCCAGCCGTCCGGGCACCACCGAGTCCAGCAGCACCCGCGCGTCGTCGTCACGCAGCCCCCGGACCTCGACCTCGCGCAGCCCCCGGAAGGGGTCACCACCTGCGGCGGGCGCCGACCCGCGCACCGCGAACACCAGCGCCACCCGCTCCGCCAGCAGCCGTCGCGCGACGAACGCCAGCGTCTGGGCGGAGACCTGGTCGAGCCACTGGGCGTCGTCGACGACGCAGACGAGCGGCTGCTCCTCCGCCGCCTCGGCCAGCAGGCTGAGCACCGCCAGGCCGACCAGGAAGCGGTCCGGCGCGCTCCCCACACTCAGGCCGAACGCTACGGACAGGGCGTCGCGCTGGGGGCCGGGAATGCGGTCGAGGTTCCCCGTCAGGGGCACGCACAGCTGGTGCAGCCCTGCGAACGCGAGCTCCATCTCGGACTCGACGCCGACGGCCCGCAGGACCTGACACCCTGTCGCACGGCCCGCCAGGTACTCCACCAGGGCGGACTTGCCGACTCCCGGCTCGCCCCGCAGCACCAGCACCTGGCCCCGGCCCCCGTGGGCGCCGGCGATCACCTGGTCCAGCGCTCCGCATTCGCCCCGCCGGCCGACCAGCCCGCGCAGCCCCCGCCGAGGGGTGCCGCCCGCCATCCACCACCACCACGCAGTTCAAGGTTCGGACCCTGATCGGCTCGGGTCGTCCTCATCATGCATCAGTTCGCCGGGGACGAACAAACAGTGGACTCCTCGGCGCCGCGCGGCGCGGGGTCCGTACCGGGGCGGTGGAGCCGGATCCGCCCTCACGCGCGAACGACCGGAGGGGGGACGGGACACACGCTCTCGGGTGCCGCGAGCCTTGAAGCGTTCGGGCGTTCGGGCGTTCGTCGGGGCAGACACCCCCACAACACCGCAGCCCGACCAACCCCGAACCTGCACAGCCACAGCGCATCATCGGTCCGCTCGTGGCCAGGCCCGGACGACCGAGGTGCTGTGAGGACGATCTCGGCCGGGCAGCCCCGGAGCCCCGAACGGGGCCGGTTCAGGAGAAGGGCGGCGCCGGAGGAAGATGGCTCAGGGGGCGGACGGCTCGATCTCCCCCGCGAAGACGATGACCTGGTCGATGAGGCTCCGCCGCAGATGGACGACGTCCGTTCCCGCCAGGCGGGGGCCTCCGTCCGGCGTCGTGAAGATCCACTTGTACCGGGCCCACTCGTCCGGCATGTCCACCGCCGAACAGCGCACCATCGTGCCGGTCCCCGCGGGGTGGCGCCGGATGTCCAGCACGAACCGCTCGACCGCCTCGATCCCCTCACTGCGGCCCAACGGTCCCCAGAAGACCACGTCCGAGGTCAGGGCCTGGGAGAGCAGCGCAATCACGTAGCTGTCGTCCGAGGCGTTGAACGCGGAGATGAACGTGTCGATCGCGGACCGCGCGGTTTCTTCCTGCATACACCAGTAATACCAGTCCCCTCGCGGACCGCGCTCTTCCCGCGAGCCGTCTCCCGACCGCGGTGAACCGTCCCGGCCACAGCACTAGCCGCCGGTCTGGCCGTCGAGCATCTCGCGCAGGATGTCCAGGTGGCCGTTGTGACGGGCCGTCTCCTCGGTGAGGTGAAGGAGGATCCAGCGGAGGTCGACATGGAGACCGTCGCGGACGACTCCCTCGGCCCGGGTGTCCAGGCTGTTCCCGGCGACCAGTTCGCGGTAGCGGGCGCTCTGTTCGGCGTATTCGTCGAGCAACTGCGTGAGCGGGAAGTCAACGGCGACACGCATCTCGCGGTCGGGGTCCTCCTCGGTCCAGGGGCCCCGGTCCTCCTCGCCGAGGAAGACCACCTGGAACCAGTAGTACTCGACCCAGCGAAGGTGGTTGACCAATCCGCTCATGGTCATCAGCGGTGAGCCCGGCAGGAGCGCCTTGCGGGCGTTCTCCGCGGAGACGCCGTCGCACTTGGCGCGGGCGGTGTCACGTGTGTAGTCGAGAAACGTGGCGAGCTGGGTGCGCTCGTCCCACGCGGGCGGTGTGTCGTCGATTCTGGTCATCGCGCGAAGCGTCCCCGATCACGCGACCGATGTCGACATATTTTTTCGACGGGCCCGACCTGTTGCCACCGAAGGTGCGGGTCTCGACGAGTTCGAGATCCACCCGTCACCCGTGCCGGGAAGGAACGGAACGCCGCCACCGACCAGCACCGGGCGCACCCTCGGCCGTAGGTTCCAGATCGCAGCCCGCTCCGGCATCGAGTCGTCCGGCGACGGATCCTGGTCGGCGGTCTGCCCGTCTCGGCGGCGGCGCCCGGGTGTGCGGCGAGGTCGCGCGGCAGGCCCTTGCAAGATGCCCGCGCGTGCAACTATCTTCGGTGACATAAATTGCAGCTGCAACCAGTTGCGAGAGCGCCCCCGTCCCCTGGCGCCGCCGACCCACCGGGAGTCCGACATGAGCACCACCCTCTTCACCCCGTACACCCTGCGGGCGCTGACCATCCCCAACCGGATCTGGATGCCGGCGATGTGCCAGTACAGCGCCACGCCGGACGGGGACGCGGCCGGTGTTCCGACGGACTGGCACTTCACCCACCTCGCGGCGCGCGCCGTCGGCGGCACCGGGCTGATCATCACGGAAGCCACCGCGGTCAGCCCCGAGGGCCGCATCAGCCCGTACGACCTCGGGATCTGGAACGACGAGCAGGCCGCGGCCTTCCGGCGGATCACCGCCTTCCTGAAGTCGCAGGGCACCGTCCCCGCGATCCAGCTCGCCCACGCCGGTCGAAAGGCGTCCACCGAGCGGACCTGGGTCGACCGCGGGCGCGCCCTCGCCGCGGACGAGACCCACGGCTGGGCGCCGGTCGGCCCCAGCAGCGTGCCCTTCTCCCCCACGCACACCACGCCGGAGGAACTCACCGAGGAGCAGATCGGCCGGATCGTGCAGCAGTTCGCCGACGCCGCACGGCGCGCGCTCGACGCCGGCTTCCAGGTCGCCGAGATCCACGGCGCTCACGGCTACCTGATCCACGAGTTCCTCTCCCCCCACACCAACCGCCGCGCCGACGGCTACGGCGGCTCCTTCGAGGGCCGTACCCGCTTCGCGCTGGAGGTCGTCGACGCGGTGCGCGCGGTGTGGCCCGAGGAACTGCCTGTCTTCTTCCGCGTCTCCGCGACGGACTGGCTCACCGAGAACCCGGAGGACGGCCGCGAGGGCTGGACCTCCGAGGACACCGTCCGCCTCGCCAAGGAGCTCCAGGCACACGGCGTCGACCTGCTGGACGTCTCCACCGGCGGCATCGTCCCCGACGCCAGGATCGAAGCCGCACCCGGCTTCCAGGTGCCCTTCGCCGAGACCGTGCGCAACGAGACCGGCCTCCCCGTGGCGGCCGTCGGCCTGATCACCGACCCCGCCCAGGCCCAGGCCGTCGTCGCCGAAGGCCGTGCCGACGCCGTCCTGCTCGGCCGCGAGCTGCTGCGCAACCCCTACTGGGCCCGCCGCGCAGCCGCCGAACTCGACGGCGAGGTACCCACCCCCGCCCAGTACCACCGCGCCTGAGCGGGTGGCACCCGCGCACGGGGTCAGCCGTCGCGCAGCCCTACCCTGGCGGCGTGCTTGCTGTCCTCCCCGCAAAACGCGGGTGTCAGCCTTGCTCCGTCTCCGTCAGTCAGCACCACGACGGAACGGTCTCCGGCCAACCACCAGCGCGCAGGCCGAACAACCGGCCGTCGCGGGCCGACCTCGCGGGCAGCGGACGGCCTGTCGTCCGCAGAGACGACAGGCCGCTTCGGTCATCGAAGGCTCACACCCTGGGACCAGGCTCGCTGAATCGTTCGACAGTCGATCACGGCTAGGCCCTCCTGCTGAAGGACCTCACGGGCCTGCGGGGATGTCAGGAACTCGTAGTCCGTCCGCCGCACGAGCCAGCCGCCGTCGACGGCCTGCGACTCCCTGTCTCCCAGGCTGGGATGTACCGCCCACTCGTTGAGCCCGGCCGGCAGGTCACGCAGCACCTGAGCGTATCGAGCCGCTTTTCCTTCGATGCCGAGGGAGAAGCCGTCCAGGAAGTCGTTGTCGGCGACCGGCAGCCCGCGTCCCCGCATCACCCGGCGCCCGGGTTCGGGCCAGACCCGGACTGCGAGGGAGTACTCCGCCGCCGGCACGGCGGTCAGGTCGAGGATGTCGCTTCGGCCGCCGCCGGCCAGGCAACGGAAGTCCAGGCGGGTCGGCGTGAGCCCGGCGTCGGCGACGGCATCGATCTGGGCGCGGAACTCCAGTTCGACCTCATCGAGCCGGGCCGGGCCTGGCCTGGCCTGGCCTGGCCTGGCAGGGTCGCCCGGCCGACAGGTGTCGGCGAGAACAGGTCGCCCGCAGGGTCCAGCGGTGAGGCCACGCGTTCCTTGGCGATCAACGGCTCCCACGGGAGGCCGGGCATCTCGCACACCAGCGTGAGATGGATCCCGAACGGGATCTGCGGCCGTCGGCGGAGCAGCTCCATACATCGTGATCAGCCGCATCCTGATCTGCTTGGATACCCGGGTGACCGACCTCGCCGCGACTCCCCCGTGCCCCTGTGTGCTCTGTGACCCCGCCGCCTCCGCGACCTTCCGCGCACGGCGGCGGCGCGCGAAGCGCTGGGCTTCCGAGATGGCGCACGTACGCGAGCACGGCTGCCACGTGGTCGGCGTGGGTGGCGGAGGTGAAGTCCCCGACTGGGCCTTCACCGTCGGCCTGTGGCATTCCTACCGGGTCCCGGAGGTCGCCATGTTCGGCCTGGAACTGGACGGCCTGATGCACTGGGTCGGCAGTGCCGCCGTCCGGGTTCGCGACGGGGCATCGACGGAGCCCGGCACGCTGCTCTCGGACGTCATCGAGGGCTACCGGCTCCGATGCCAACCGGTGGATCCCAGTTGGCACTATCCACTGCTGGGTACGTTCGTCGGCTTCTACCGACAGACCCCGGTCCCCGTCGTCCAGTTGCTCTGGCCCGACCGGGAACACCGCTGGCCCTCGGACGAGCAGGCCAGCCCCGGCTGCCGCGCGCAGCCCGACCTACGACTTCCCGTCGACGAGCACCCCGAAGGGGTCTGGACCCGGGAAGCTGCCCGATTCTGACACCCCACCAGTTCCTCAGCGGGCCGGGCCACTTCGTGTGGCCCGGCCTCTTGTGTGCGCGCCCCGGCATGGACTAGATCTCTTCTCACGATTGGTACAGACCATCTGACCCCACTCAGACAAGGCCACCAGTATGTTCAGACGCACCTCCGCGTTCCTGGCGACGGCTCTGTTCGCCTCGCTCGTCGCCGCCCCCGCGACCGCTCACGCCGATGACGACGACAGCCGCCGGCTGCCCGGCCACCGGGTGGCCTACTTCACCGCGTGGAGCGCCTACAGCGGCTTCTCCCCCAAGAAGGTCCAGGACTCGGGCCAGGCCGCGAAGCTGACCGTGATCAACTACGCCTTCGGCAACATCTCCCCCGAGGGCACCTGCTTCGCGGACAACCTGGCCGACCAGGCCGACGCCTGGGTCGACTACCAGCGCCCGATCAGCGCGGCCGACTCGGTGGACGGCGTCGCCGACACCTGGGACCAGCCGCTGAAGGGCAGCTTCAACCAGCTGCGGAAGCTGAAGGCCAAGAACCCCCACCTGAAGGCCGTCATCTCGATCGGCGGCTGGGGCTGGTCCAAGTACTTCTCGGACGTGGCCGCCACCGACGCGGCGCGCAAGAAGTTCGTGGCCTCCTGCGTCGACCTCTACATCAAGGGCAACCTGCCGCAGCTGGGCTCTCCGGAGGGCGGCCCGGGCAGCGGCGCGGGCGTCTTCGACGGCATCGACCTCGACTGGGAGCACCCGGGCGGCGACGGTCTGCCGGACAACTCGGTGCGCCCCGAGGACGGCCGCAACTTCACCCTGCTGCTGGCCGAGTTCCGGCGGCAGCTGGACGCGGTGCGCGACGGCGGGCGGGGGCGCCACCTGCTGACGGCCGCCGTCGCCGCCAACACCGACGTCGCGGACCGGCTGGAGCTGAGGAAGGTCGCCCGCCAGGTGGACTACCTCAACCTGATGACCTACACCATGCACGGCTCCTGGGAGCCGCAGGGCCCGACCAACCACCAGGCGAACCTCTACACCGACCCGGCCGACCCCTCCGGCGCCAGCGACAGCTACAGCGCCGACCGGGTGGTGCGGCACTACCTCGCCGGCGGCCTGCCGGCCCGCAAGGCGGTGCTCGGGGTGCCGTCCTGGGGCTACGGCTGGACGGGAGTGCCCGCCGGGACGAAGAACGGCCTCTACCAGCCCGCCACCGGCATGTCCCCGCTCGGCGGCGGCCAACTGCCCTACAAGGCCATCAAGGACCTGCCGGGCGCCGTGCACACCGACCGCGAGTACGGCGCGGCCTGGAAGTACGACGGCACCGAGTTCTGGACGTACGACAACCCGGCCACCGCCACCCAGAAGGCCCGCTACACCCGGCGGAACGGTCTCGGCGGCGTGATGGTCTGGTCCCTGGACGGGGACGACGCCCAGGGTTCGCTGATCGCCGCGCTGGACCGCGGTCTGCGGCGCTGACCTGCGGTGATGGCCCGGCGGCGGGCGGGGCGACCCGGCCGCCGCCGGGTGCGGCGGCCGAATACGCAGGCCACCTGCCCATGACACATGCTGCACCGCCGACAACGCCTTGATTCTCATCGGCCTGTGGCGACCGTCCGACTACCGCCGTCTTGATCTCGTCCAGGGTGGAGCCCGGGCGGCCGAGAAGGCGTCGCCGGCCTCGGTGTCCGCCAGGCCGCCAGGCCCAGTGTGGTGCCGTCCACCGCGACCAACTGCCGGCGCCGGTACCAGGCACCCGCCGTCCCGGGCACCGCCACCGAACGGCACACCCGCGCGAACAGGACCTTCAACGGTTCCGGGCCCAGACGGCGACGGGCCCGACCGCTCGCGGCGGTTGTCGGCACCCGCCACACCCGCCGTCCGTCACCGAGTCCCTCGCCCAACAGCCGCGCGACCTCCTCGTGGCCCTGCCCGAGGAACAGGCACATCGCCGGCCGCCGGCCCTTCGCGCATCCAGAGCGCGGCCCTGCGCCGTCGTCAGCTGCGTGCTGCTCATTTCGCCGAGGGCCGGAGACAGTGGGCTTCCCGAGTGTCCCCGTACCGGACTGCTGTCCCGTCCGGCCGCGGCCGGCGTATGTCAGCTCGCGAGGACGGCCTGCGTGAGTTCCTGAGTGGTGGCCATGCCGTCCCCGTCCTTGTCGGCCCGCGCCGCTACGCCCTCGAAGTAGTCCCTGGCCGTCTGCGCGTACGAGCCCGGCTGCGAGGCGAGAGAGGCGAGAGGCACAGGGCTAGATCCAATGCCGTGTAGATAGAGCCGTGGGTGGCCGCGTCAAGTCGCCTGAAATGGGACGGAGCTCCTGCTAGAACCGTGTCGACCAAGATCACTGTTCGGTAGGAGCTCCGTTGGGTGCCCAGTCTGTCATCTCTCG
>NZ_JAQYWZ010000702.1:0-458 GCF_036290945.1 Streptomyces sp. BE303 | reverse complement strand
GCTGGTCGGTGGTGTGACTGTCATTCAGACTCCGGATGTGTTCGTGGAGATCTCGCGTCAGCGGGGTCTTGCGCCGGACGGCCGGAGCAAGTCGTTCTGTGCGGGTGCGGACGTGACGGGTTGGTCCGAGGGTGTCGGCATGCTGCTCGTGGAGCGGTTGTCGTCTGCGAGGTCTGCCGGTCGGCAGGTCCTGGCGGTGGTGCGGGGCACGGCGGTCAATCAGGACGGTGCGTCGAACGGTCTGACGGCGCCGAACGGGCCGTCGCAGCCGCGGGTGCTCCGGGCGGCGTTGGCGCAGGCGGGGGTGAACCCGCAGGACGTCGACGCGGTCGCGGCGCGTGGCAGGTTGATGCAGGCCCTTCCGGCGGGTGGGGCGATGCTCGCGGTGGGTGCTTCCGAGGCGGAGGTGCTGGCGGCGTTCCCGGATGTGGACGTTGCGGTGGTGAACGGCCCTGGGC
>NZ_JAQYWZ010000701.1:0-303 GCF_036290945.1 Streptomyces sp. BE303 | reverse complement strand
CGCGGTGCGGGTGTCGGGGTGGCGCGGCCTGGTGCGGGCGCCGCCCTCCCCCGCGGCGGTGGCTGCGAGCCGGCCCTCGGAGCCGAGCTCGGGGGCGCCCCGGGGGACCTCGGCGGCGTAGGCGCTCCGCTGGTCGACCATCGTGTTGATGGTGGTCTTGAGTTCGAGGATCTCGCCGCGGTCGTTGACGGTGATCTTCTGCGAGAGGTCGCCCTCCGCGACGGCGGTGGCCACCTGGGCGATGGAACGGACCTGGGCGGTGAGGTTGCCCGCCATGAAGTTGACCGAGTCGGTCAGGTCGCG
>NZ_JAQYWZ010000699.1:0-1361 GCF_036290945.1 Streptomyces sp. BE303 | reverse complement strand
AGTGGACGTTAAGTCCGTTTCTGGTAGCGGCCTCGTCCGGGTTGGGTGAGGAAGCCTTGGCGAGTGAGGCGTCCGAGGCGGCTGCGGGTGATGTTGACGGACGCCTCGTCGGTGGGCATGCCGAGGAGTTCGTGCAGCTCGCCTGCCCGGAATGCCTGGTCGGGGTGCTGGTTGAAGGCGTTCACGATGGCCTGGTAGGTGGTGTTCGTCTCGGGTGGCTCGGATTCGGTTCCTGCCGGCGTGACCTCCGCGATGATCTTTCGGGTGGTGGCCAGGTCCGTGAGCCGCGCTTCGGTCTCGGTCAGGTCGGTGGCGAGCTCTTCGATCCGGGCGCGTAGTTCCGCGGCCCGGGCGGTGGCCTCGTCCTGCCGGGTCTGGAGGTCTGCCAGGAGTTCGGCGACGTTCACGCGGCCAGTCCGAGGGTGTCGCGCCAGGCCGGGGCTGGTGTGGTGAGGCGGCGGGTCATGTTCGCGGTGGAGGCCCAGTAGACGCGTGAGGCGGAGTTGTCGGGCCGGTGGTCGTACTCGCGAGCGAGGCGCCGATGCAGCATCAAGGTGCCGTTTGTCTGCTCCACCACCCACCGTTTCGGCTGCGGGACGAAGCCCTTGCCCTGGTCGGCCGGGTTGCGGCGGACGACCTCGACGTCGATGTCCAGCAAAGCGCCGTGGATGATCACCTCGTCCTTGAAGCCCTGGTCCACCAGGGCCTTCTCCAGACGCATCCCGCACCGCTCGGCGACCTGGTCGAGCAGGGCGGCGCCGGCGGCGTTGTCGTGGGCGGAGGCCGCCAGGACGACGACGCCGATGATCAGCCCCATGACGTCCACGGCCAGTCCCCGCTTGCGCCCCGACACCTTCTTGTTCGCGTCCAGCCCCGTCGTGGTCTTCGGGACACCGGCGGCCGCACGGACGGACTGGGTGTCGATGATCACGAGGGACGGGTCCTCTAATCGGCGGGCCCTCTCCCGTACCTGGCAGCGCAGGAGTTCCTGGATCCGCCGGTCGAGCCCGTCCTGGCGCCACAAGCCGAAGTAGTAGAACACCGCCGACCAGGCCGGCAGGTCATGGGGCAGGTAGCGCCACTGACAGCCCGTCCGATTCTGGTAAAAGATCGCATTCACGATCTCCCGCAGATCACAGGCCCCCGGATCCCCAGTAGCCGATCGCGCCACCCGGTCCTGCTTCCAGGCCGTGATCATCGGCTCGATCAACGCCCACTGCTCATCCGATAAGTCGCTCGGATACGCCCGTCTGTCCATGCGCCGCAGAACATCACCCGAACCCCGACTGGCACGCCAGTACGGCCGACGTTCACACGAACGAGCGATCATGAACCGAGAGAAAGCGGACTTAACGTCCACT
>NZ_JAQYWZ010000698.1:0-30380 GCF_036290945.1 Streptomyces sp. BE303 | reverse complement strand
GCACGACGCCATCGCCGCCATCGAGCTCGCCCTCGCCGAAGCCGAACGGCTCGCCGGAGCCCAGCTGGTCGACCTGGCCCGGCGCGCGACCGACGGCACCGTGCAGCCGCTGGTCACGATCGTCACCGACAACGGCGGACCTGGCAAGGCCGTCACACCGCCGAGGAAGCCGAACAAGATCGCCGCGCCGGAAGTCCACGAGGCCCGGGAGCAGGCCCGCCACGAGCACTCCTCCCAGCGCATTCCTGTCGAGCACGCCCTCGCCGACCACAAGCGCTGGAAGGGGCTGGCCCGCTGGACCCACCGCCGCGACACCCTCCCGGCCACCTACCTCGCCGTTGCCGGCCTCGTCTCCGACCGCACTGCCACCACCTGACAGCGGCAGCAGCTCAGGTCGCCACATCTCCGCCGCAATCACGCACCAGGTCGTAAGTCTGATGCCGGAGTCGGCCTGAGGGGCCATGCACCGTTGCCACGAGCACGCCGTTCAGACTCCCGTTCTCCCCTCCCGCTCCCGGACGGCCGCCGCCTGCCGAGGCCTGCCGTGAAGGGGTAGATGTGGAGACAGAGGAGATCGAGACGGTCGAGGGGTTTGTCGAGCGGGTAGCCGCCATCGACGTGGCGAAGGCGGCAGGGATGGTGTGCATGCGCTTCCCGCACCCGGCTCGGGACGGCCGCCGAGTCCAGGAGGTCTGGAACGTCGCCGCGGCCACGAGTGCCGTCCTCGAACTGGGAGACCGGCTGCTGTGCCCAGGGGTGACCCGGGTGGTGATGGAGGCTACCGGGCTCGTACTGGAAGGTGTTCTTCTTCCTCCTGGAGGCCCGGGGCCTGGAGTGTTGGCTGGTCAACGCCCGTGAGGTCAAGAACGTCCCCCGGCCGGCCCAGGACGGACAAGCTCGACGCCGTCTGGCTCGCAAAGCTCGCCGAACGCGGGATGCTGCGGCCCTCGTTCGTACCACCGAAACCGGTGCGCCGACTGAGGGACCTGACCCGAACCCGGACCGTACTGACCGAGGAGCGGTCCAGGCACAAGCCTTGACCACGGTCGGCGCGATCCGCAGGATGTCGCGGGCGAGGTCGACCGGGCATCCGGTGTAGCCGCTGTCGGCGCACACCAGCGTGGCGTGCCAGTGCCGTTCGCGTATGGCGGGCCAGCCGTCTTCGGTCGGTGTCGCGGTCGGTGGCGGGTGCTGCGGCGACCATCACCGCCAGTTGAAGCCCGAGGGCGTCCACCACGATCGCCAGCCCAGTCGGTGCAGTGCGCCTCGCCGCGAGCCGGGTCTCGACGGCAGGAAGAAGGCCAACGGACGTGACCGACACCGATGTCCGACGGCGCCGCTGGGGGCGCGCAAACAAGTCCGCGTACGCCTCTGGGCGCGTGGTGCGGAACAAGTCATCATGTGGCTTGACCCTCATCAGCCAACTGGTCTCCTGCGGCAGCCCGCGCCGCGCTTCGGCTCGCCGCGGCGCCGTCCGTCGCAACCTGGCTCCAACCGGGCCCGTCCACGCCCTTGCCGACCTCCCGGAGAGCAGGGCATCGCCCTCGCCTGGCGATCGTGAACACCGAGTAGAGCACCACGACCGAGCGATCCCGCATCGCGCACTGGACCGCCCCGGCTCCACCCACCACATGCGGTTCCCGGCCGTTGCCAAGACCTGTACCAGGCGTAACTCTCCGACCAGCATGTTCGGCTTCCCCTGGATCGCGGTGGCCGATACTCGAGCGGGTCGGCACGCTACCGCCGACTCTGTCCACAGACTTGTGACCAGCCGACACAACCGCGGGCGCACGGACCAGCCAGGCTCGACGCGCTCTGGTCCCAACTACGCCGCAGACGCGGGGCATCCCCGCCCCGCAGACCGCGCCCCGGCCGGGTGCCAGGTCCACCGTGGCGCCCCACGCGGCGGCCGAGCGTCGGTCGCTGCCGAGGAACAGCGCCAAACCCCTCGGATTCCAGGAAGGGACGCACCATGAAGCGAAACCCTGTTGCCAGCCTGTTCTGCTTGCTCGCTCTGGCCGCAGCCACGATCACCGCCGGCGCGCCGGCCCAGGCCGCCGTGGGAGACATCCTGTGCACGACACCGAGCAACGACTCCTCGACGTACTCGCCGCCTCTGAGCCTGACACCGGTCAGCACCACCGTAACGATCACCCGGGACCTGAACACCTGCACCTCGCTGAGCGTGCCAGCCATCAGCTCGGAACCCGTCACCGTCTACCAGGTGACCATCCCCTCCTACTCGTGCCTCACCATCCTGAGCACCACCCCCGCTGCCATCACCTTCACCTGGAACAACGGAGCCACCACCGTCGTCACCGGGACGAGGACCGTCAACCTCGCCGCCGCCGTCCTGACCACTACCGTGACGGGCACCGTCACCTCGGGCCTATTCCTCGGCGACACCGTCGTGTACCAGCTCGTCGCCCCCTCGACCGCCGTCCTCACATGCACCCTCGGCCTGGGAACGGTCTCCAGGATCGACAGCATCGCCACCCTCACTATCAACTGAGCTCCCGGCGATCCGGAGAATCATGACAGACGAAGCGTGCCGCACCCGGGAACCGGCGGTCCGTCAGCTGTCCACCGCCCACGCCGTATCGGCTGGTGGCCCGCCGACGGAGAGGATGTGGTGAACGATCTGGAAGGCTTCGGCGACAGGCACCGTGTCTTCGTCGGCGTATTCGTCGCCCTGCCCATTGGCCAGGATGAAGCCGCTGCTCCAGCCTTCGGCTCCAGGGTCCACGGCATGTTCACCCGGATCCCCTTCACGGTCGAGCCGCATGACCATCGCGCGGTCGGTGTTGCTCACGACGCAAAGCAGTCGACCCGACGAACTTGTCAGCCATGACTCAAGCCTCCCGTCGGCGGGTCGAAGCGGGCCTGGTAGCGGACCTTGCGGTGGGTCTGTCCCGGCAGGGTGTCCGTCGCGGCGGCCACCGCCTTCTCGAGCGGCCACCACTCCACGGTCATGCCCGTCTCGGTGGCAGTCAGTTCCTGCTCACCGACCGTCAGGTCCCGGGCGAGGAACATGTGCAAGTGAGCGGTGCTCTTGGTCATCAGCGCGATCTCACCGAGCGGGCTCCACGTGGCGGCCGTGATGCCGGACTCCTCCTTGAGTTCGCGCCGGGCGCCCTGCAGCGGGTCCTCGCCCGGGTCGAGATTCCCGCCGGGCGGAGTGAGGACCTCGCCGTGGACATAGGAGCGGTAGCGGACCATGGCGATCCGGCCCTGCTCGTCCAGCGCGACCGTCAGCGCGCCGTCGAGCTGGGCCTGGTGGAACTCGAAGACCCCTTGGGTGCCGTCGGGCCGGGTCACCGTGTCGCGGTGGATCAGGTAGGAGCGGGTGTCCAGCAGGGTCTCGCGGCCGTGCTGTTGCCACGGCCACGGCACGGCCGGCTCGCGGCTGACGGTCGGTGCGGCGTTCACGGGCGGACTCCTTCAGGCTGGCTGCCGGCGAGCAGCGGGAGGTAGTGCTGTAGGTAGGGCGGGACGTGGAGGCCGAGGACATCGGCCGCGGGGACCAGGCGCAGGGCCTGGCCCTCGTCGCCGAGCACCAGGTCGTCCTCGGAGCCGTTCCAGGCGGCGTGCAGGACGCGGGTGAGCGGGAGGCCGAGGCCGGGGTGGGGGTCGGGGAGGGTCCGCAACCCGGTAGCGTCGATCCCGATTCCGGCCTCCTCGCGGACCTCGCGCACCGCGCTCTCCTCGGCGCTCTCGTCGCCCTCGCGCCAGCCGCCGATCGGAGTCCAGTAGCCGGGCCAGGGGCCGGGACCGGTGTCGCGCAGGTGCATCAGCAGCCGACCAGCGGCATCGGTGACGAGGACCAGGACGCCCTCGAAGTCGTCGCCGGCCGGGGCGGGGCGCTGAAGGTAGAGCGGGCGGCCGCACCGGTGGGCACGCAGGACCTGCCGAAGCCGCTGGTAGTGGCCCAGGTCCATGTGGTGGCGCCAGTCGTGGGCCGTCTCGAACCGGAACTCGGTGTGCTCGGCGGGGTCGAGGCGGATGCGGGCCTGCTGCTCGGCGGTCAGGGTGCCGCCGTCGAACACGTGGCCCACGACCGGCACCGGGTAGTCGGCGTCGGCCTGGGTGTGGACCACGGAGACCAGGCGACGGCGGAGCACCTGCGGGTTCTCCGCGGCCAGGTCCAGGCCCAGTTCCTCACGTGCCTCGCGCACTGCGGCATCGAACGGGGACTCGCCGTGCTCGACCATCCCGCCGGGGAAGTCCCAGACGGCCGTCGCGGCGGCCGAACGCATCTGGAGGATCCGGCCGGCGGGGTCGGTGACGAGGAAGGACCCGTAGGTGGCGGGCCGGGCGATGGTGGTGAGGTGGCCGCCGACGGGCCGCCAGCCGGGGGTGGCGAGGCGGCCGGCCAGCCACGTGATGACCTCGTGCTGCTCGTCACCGGTGTGCGGCAGAGCGTCGGGCCGGGCCCACTGCTGGCCGTCGTGGTCGCCGGACAGGACCGCGGTCGTGCCGTCCGGGACGACGGTGGTGAAGACGAACTGCCGCACGAGGGGGCCGTTGTGGTCGGTGTAGTCCAGGGTGCGCGCGAACTCCAGCTGCTGGCCCGTGAGGCCGGTCGCCTCGGCGAGCGCGCGCGCCACGCCGGCCTCGATGTCCCCGTCGCCCTCCAGGACGCCGCCCGGGTACTCCCAGAGACCGGGCAGGTCGTCGTGGGTGGCCCGCCGGATCAGCAGGACCCGACCGAAGCGGTCGCGGACCACGACGCCGACCCCGAAGTGTTCGATTCCCTCGCGGCGGGCAGAAGCCGTCATTATCCCGAAGTCAATCATTCGTAGAGCCCCTTGTCCTGGAAGGTGAGCGCGGCGCGACCCAGCGCCGTCACGTCGCACGACAGCGTCAATGACTATGTTTTACATAGGAGTTGATGCTTCATCGGGAACGGTGCCCGGGGTTGGAGATCCTGCCGCTGTTCGAGTCGTCCGATCAAGCCAGGCGGTTCCCGGCGAGCCCGGGTCGAAGGCGGACTTTTCGATTTCAAGCGCCTTCCGGTCTGCTCTGCCCCGATCGCGTCGGAAGCGGTGCAGCGGGCGCCGGCCGGTCACGATTCACCGATCGGAGGGCGGTCGGGCGGAGGGAACGGGAAGAGATCGGTGGCATCGAGGCGGACCAGGCAGAGCTGCACCCGGCTGTCCGGGTGGAAGACGCGCCGGGGCAGGAAAGCGCGGTCGCCACCGTCCGGAACGCTGAGGCCCTCCTCGATGACCGGGCGACCGGTCACCAGCGCCTTCAGGTGCCGGGCGGTGTCACCGTCGCTCTGCGGCCGGGGCCCGGGCGGACGGCTGTGTCGGCCTGCCATGCTCACCACCCTCCCGGCAAGCGGCTCCGGACCGGAGCGCGGGCGGTCACGCGCCCGCCCCGGACTCGGCAGCCACGTCGGCGCCAGGGCCCATGCTGCGGTTGATCTCCACGACGCTGCCGAGCTCCAGCGCCCGCAGGCCGGCGGCCGCGCGGTCGGCGAGCACCGCCGGCAGCGCCTCCTGGGCGTCCTTCGGCGACAGCCACCGGGCCGCGCGGATCTCCCCGTCGGGGAAGCGCAGCGCCCGGGCCTGGGCGGGGTCCAGCGGTTCGGCGTCGTAGACGTGGCAGGTCAGGGCGCGGCCATGCCGGGACAGGGTGGCCGGGTTGCAGTCGGAGACCAGCAGCCGGCCGACCGGCACGCGCCGGCCGAGTTCCTCGGCGATCTCGCGCGCGGCCGCCTGGCGCGGAGTCTCGTGGGCCTCCACCATGCCGCCGGGCAGCTCCGCGTGGTCCTTGTACCGGGGGTCGAGGACCAGAATCCGGCCCTCGGTGTCGCGCACGAGCACGGTGGCCGCGGCCATCGGCGCTGGCAGTTGCCGGTAGTAGTCGAGCCCGTCCCGCAGCACGCGCCGTCCGTCCCGCAGCACCGCGGTGTGCGCGCCGCGCTCCGCCCGCGATGCCTCGGCCAGACGGGCCGCGACCGGGGCGGCGAGCAGCCTCATCGCCTCCTGCTCGGTGGCGAAGCGGGCCTCGCGGATCTCGCTGCGCTGCAGCGGCAGATGCTCGACGTCGACGGGCGCCTTGGGGTGGGCGGCGTAGACCAGGGCAAGGAGAGTGCGGCCCCACCGTCCGCGCGGCACGGTGTCGTGGACGAGAAGCCTGCCGATCTCGGCGTTCAGCCCCAGTTCCTCCCGCAGCTCCCGGGTGAGGCCGTCGACGGGTTCCTCGTCCTCGAGCATGCCGCCGGGCAGGTCCCAGCCCGGCTTGTACACGGGGTCGACGATCAGCACCCGGCCCTGCCCGTCGCGGATCAGCGCGTCCGCGCAGGCGGTCGGCGCGGCGTGCGCGGCCAGGTAGGCCACCAGGTCGGGGGCCGGTTCGGCGGTGTCGGTCACGGTTCTCCTCAGGTGGGCTGGGCGGTCAGCGGACGACGTAGGCGGGGGCGCCGGTGCGCAGCGCGTCGAGGACGGCGAGGGTGAGGTCGTGGGCGTGCGGGTCGTCCAGGTGCTTCAGCCCGGCCTCGTTGACGGTGACGACCTTGTCGTGCTCGTCCGGGTTGAGTCGGATCGCGGCGAGCTGCGCCGGGGTGAGGACCCCGCCGGAGAACACCAGTCCGACCTTGGTCGGCCAGCCGGCGCGGGGCTGCTCGACCACCATGGCCACCAGCGGCAGCAGCTCCGGGGCGGGGGTCAGGCGGATGCCGGTCTCCTCCCAGGTCTCGCGTACCGCCGCGTGCAGCGGAGTCAGATCGGTGAACTCGACGTCCCCGCCCGCGTACTGAAGTCCCTTCAGCGGGTTGGTGGAGCGCAGGAGCACGGCCTCGCCAGTGACGGTGGTGAAGAAGATCGCGCCCCACATCGGGGCCGCCGGGATGCTCGCGAGGTAGGCGGGCAAGGGCTGGTAGCCGGGGAAGGGCTTGGGCTGGGCGGCGTGGCGCGCGATCAGGTCCCGCTCGTGGTCGGCGAGCCGGTCGGGCAGCTCGGCGGGCAGCACCCACTGGTGCGCGTCGTGCTCGGGGCTGAGGACGACCTCCGGCTCGTGGTCGACGACGG
This sequence comes from Streptomyces sp. BE303, assembly GCF_036290945.1. Lineage (NCBI taxonomy): Bacteria > Bacillati > Actinomycetota > Actinomycetes > Kitasatosporales > Streptomycetaceae > Streptomyces > Streptomyces sp. BE303. The sequence goes on along the minus strand of NZ_JAQYWZ010000698.1, from coordinate 23,343 downwards.
CGGCGAAGACGAACTCTCGTGCCAGCACCCCGCGGGCGTTGGTGTAGTCGTGGAAGCCGAGATAGGCAGTGAACCGGGCCCCGGTGATACCGGTCTCCTCCTGGAGCTCGCGCCGGCCGGTGTCCAGCACGCCCTCACCCGGCTCGACGCCGCCGCCCGGGAGCTCCCACAGCCCTCCTCCCAGCAGCGCGGTCGCCGCGCGGCGTACGAGCAGCAGCTCAGCGCAGTGGTTGACGAGCAGCACCGAAGCGGCGGGACGCTGGATCCCGGCGGCCGCGGCGTCGGCGATCAGGTCGAAGGGCGGGTGCTGCTCGGTCTCGGTCACGGGGCGCTCCAGGTCATCGGGGCCGGGCCCGCCACGTTGGCGTAGCCGAGCGAGCGGTAGAGGTGCTCGGCCTCCGGGGAGGCGGTGAGGTTGATCTGGCCGCAGCCGCTGGCCGTCAGCCAGTCGTGCACGGCCGCGACGACGAGCCGGGCGTGGCCCTGGCGGCGGTGGTCGGGGTCGGTGGCCACCGAGGCGATGTGCCCGACGTGCGGGCCCTGCCCGGGCCGGGGCATACGGTCGGTGTACTGGCCTACCGCGCAGGAGACCAGCCGTCCCGCGCTGTCGTCGATGACGAACGCGGCGAATCGCACATCGTCCGCGAGACGGTCGGGGAACCACCGCTCGCACTCGGCGTTCCAGGGCTCCGACGGGACAATCCCGGCGGAGTGGAGCATGACCAGGCGCAGCCGGGTGAGCTCGGCGGCGTCCGAGGGCAGGGCTTTGCGCGGACTGCGCGGGGGGTGCTGCACGAGGCGGTTCCTCTCCTGGAGCGGCGTGGGCTTGACGGAGCTTCGGTCAGCAGCCCGGCTCGGTGGGCGGCTGGGCTGTAGGGGCGTGTCGGCACCGTCAGGCGATGTGCCCTGGTTCGGCGCCGGTGCGGTAGGCGGCGGCCTGGGTCTCGAACATGGCCGCGTAGATGCCGCCGAGGGCCATGAGTTCGTGGTGGGTGCCGGATTCCGCGATGCGGCCCTCGTCGAAGACGAGGACGAGGTCGCAGGCGACGGCGGGGCCCAGGCGGTGGGAGACGAGGACGGTGATGGTGTCCGGGCCGGCGTAGTCGTCCAGGACGGCCTGGAACAGCTGGTGCTCGGCGAGGGGGTCCATGCTGGCGGTCGGCTCGTCCATGATCAGCACGGGGGCGTTCTGGTAGAGGCCGCGGGCGCACGCGATCTTGCTCCAGTTGCCGTCGGACAGCTCCGCGCCGCCCTCGAACTGCGGGCTCAGGATGGTCATCCAGCCGTGGTCGAGTCCTTCGATCACCCGGTCGGCGCCGGAGGCGCGTACCGCGCGCAGCGCGCGGTCGGGCTCGGCGGAGTTGATGGTGCCCGCTCCGATGGTGACGTTGGCCAGGGCGGTGAGCGGCCAGTGGCCGGGGTCCTGGAGCACGAGGGCGACCCGGCTCTGGATGCTCTCGCTGTCGTAGTGGTCCACGCTCGTGCCGTCCCAGTGCACGCTGCCGGAGGAGGGCTCGTACAGCCCGGCCAGGATCCGGGACATCGTCGACTTCCCCGACCCGTTGCGGCCCACGAAGGCCACCTTCTGCCCGGCCCGCAGGGTGAAGGACACGCCGTGCAGGGCCTGCTTGCCCTGCGGGTAGGAGAACGCGACGTCGGTGACGGTGATCTCCTTGACCGCGGCCGGCGCCGGGCGCCCGGTGGTACGCGGCAGCCGGCGCCGGCAGGTCTCCTGGAAGTCCGCCAGGTCCCGCACCCACAGGCTGTTCTCGAACACCTGGTGGGCGGCGATGACGACCCGCATCAGGGCGCTCTGGCTGGCTTGGATGGCGAAGTAGGCGCCGCCGCCGGCCGCGAGCGGCAGCCAGCCGGCACCCAGCATCCACGCCAGCACCGCGTAGGTGGCGAACAGGCCGACCCCGCCGAGCGCCCGCCCGACCAGCGCGGTGCGGGCCTGCTCGGTCCCCAGCGCGACCTCCTCGTCGCCGATCCGGGTCGCGAGCACCTCGTGCTCGGCCAGCAGCGCGCCCTGGGCGGTGGAGGTCCGCAGCTCGGCCGCGGTGTCCCGCTCGTACAGCACCCACGAAAAGTGCAGGATGCGCCGGCGCAGGCTGCTCTGCCGGACCGCCGAGAGGTAGCCCTTGCGCACCGAGGTGACCGACGCGGCCCCCTTGGGCACCACCGCGGCGAGCAGCAGGACGAGCAGAAGCGGGTGCAGGACCCCCAGCACCCCGGCGGCGCCGGCCAGGGCGAGCAACGCCGAGACGAGCTCGATCGTCTTGCCGACCGACTCCTTGGCGAAGTACAGGCCCCGGTCGTAGGCGCGCCGCACGTCGTCGGCCCACCCCGGGTCGTCCACCACGTCCAGGCCCACGTGGCTGGTCAGCGCCAGCAGCTGCGCCTCGAGTTCCTGGCGCACCCGGGGTCCGAGGCGGGCCTGCCAGTGCGCGATGCCGGTGTCCATCAGCCCGCGTACCAGCAGCAGGACGGCCACCACCGCCAGGGCCGGCAGCGCCGCGCGGATCCGCGTCCCGCTCGCCCCGTCGGCGAAGACCCGCTGCAGGACGTTGACGGACGCGAGGAGGCCCGCCGAGGCGAGCGCGGCGGAGACCAACTGGAGCACGGCGACGAGCACGGCCGCGCGCGGGTCGGCCCGCCAGGCCGTGACCCACACCTGGCGCACGATCGCCGGCAGGCTTCGAAAGATGGTCAGCAGCCCCGTGCGGGACGCCTGCCCTTCGAAGGTCTCCCAGTACCCCTGGCTGACGTGCCCCGTGAGGTCCCCGCTCTCGGGCGCGGACGCAGCGGAGGCCGGCGGCGCCGGCAGCACGCTGCGCGGGGCGGGGACGGTGGTGCGGTCGGTCATCTGCACTCCGATGCGTCGTAGGGAGTCGGCCGGTCGTGGTCCACGAGGGTTCAGGGCGTCGGCAGCTCCCAGCTCGGCCCCGGGGCGCCGACCACCTGGTGGGCGCCCCGGTGAGCTCCGGCCGGCGCTCGGCCGGGCTGCCGGCTGAGGGCGTACTCACTCCCAGCCCAGCCCAGCTCGGTGTAGGCGCGGTCAACCCGGATGCCGGCGACCGCGGCCCGGGTGTACGGGACAATGAGACCAACCGGCCGCCGCACTCTCCTCAGCGCCCGGTCCTACCGGTCCGGGTCGTCGTTCCACAGGAAGGCGTGGGTCCGGAAGGACAGTCCGAAGCCCCGCTCAAGAGCGGCGTCGACCATCTTCTGGGCGATGGTGATGTTGGTCCGGCCGTCCGACCCTTCCGGCATGACCATCACCCGCTGCGGCGGCAGCGCCACATCTTCGACGATCCGGTCGACCTCCGCCAGGTCCGTCTCCCAGTCCTCGGTGATGACGAACTTGAACCAGGCCCGGTCGCTGTCCCGAAGAGCGGTGAGCGCCTCCGGCTTGAACCGCTTGGACACCCGGTTGCCGCTGCTGGCCATCTTCGGGGAGACGTTGTACTGCGTGACGAGCTCGTCGAACTCCGCGAGGGGGGCGATGGTGCCGGCCGTCTCGATGTGGACCTCGTGGCCCCAGCCGCGCAACTGCTCCAGCAGCGGCACCAGCTCCCGCTGCTGCATCATCGGCTCGCCGCCGGAGATCACGATGATCGTCGGCCGGTGCTCGATGTCCCACAGCACCCTCAGCCGGTCGAGGACCGCGGCGGCGTCCATGTGCTTGAGGCCGTACATGGGCTCGTCGCGCTCGTAGCGCTTCCCGCTGTGGGTCTTGGCCGCCTTCTCGTCCGTCACCGCCCACGTGTAGGCGGTGTCGCAGAAGTTGCACTCCAGGTTGCAGTCGAAGGTTCGCACGAAGAGGCAGTGCCGTCCGGCAGCGCTCCCCTCACCCTGAACCGTCGGACCTAATACCTGGCTGATCTTCATCATGCGGTGATTCCTCCGTTGCTGTGGTTGATCGTTCGTTGCTTCGAGGACGTCTGCAGAAGAGGGGGACCCACCCTCCGCCGAGGAGTGCGTATGCCGCAGAGCAGGAGATGGGCTGCTGGCGCGCGCCCGCGGTCAACTCTCCTATCCTTCATGGGTGTTGTGCCTGGCTTTCCTCAGCTGCTGGTTCTGTCCGAGTTCCAGGAAGGGCGGCGCGGTGGCAGGCAGCCGGCATCACAGGTGGTCGGCACCGGGTAGGCGGCCGAGGACGGGAAGGGCGGTGAACGCCTCGGCGTAGGTAGAGCCGCTGCGCCTGCCCCACAGGTGTGCGAGGTCTTCGGCCATGGGGCCGAAGTGGTCGTCGATGGGCTGGGACTCGTGGCAGCGCAGGGCCCGCATCTTGGTGTCGAAGGTGCTGGTGACGTCGACCATCACCGTGGGGGTGGTCGGGCCGATGAGGGTGAGGGAGTTGTAGGTGTCGCAGGTGTAGAGGCGCCGCGGTCGGCCGGTTTCGATCTTCGCCTCGGGCAGGGCTTCGAGGACGGCCTCGGCGGTGTGCCGGTGCTCGGCGTGGGTGTCGAGGACGGGGTGGGTGATGACCACGTGCGGCTTCAGCTGGACGAGCAGGGCCCGGATCGCGGCCGGGGTGAGCTCGGCGAGCTGGTGGAGGGTGGCGCCGAGGACGTCCGCTCCGGCCTTGGCCTCGGCGTCGCGGACCGGGTCGTGGAAGGGGACGGCGATGTGGACGGGCGCATGTCGGGCGTGGAGGGCGAGGGTCCCGCCGGCCCACAGCTCGGCGTCGTCGGGGTGGGCGAACACGGCGAGTACGGATTGCGGACCGGTCAACTGGTCGTCAGGATTGCGCGGCATGGCGGGCTCCAGGGGTGCTGGCGGTGTGGGCCGGGACGAGACGGCCGTCGCGGATGGTGAGGGTGCGCATGCCGGCCGCCAGGGCTGCGGTGATGCCGTCGGTGGCGTCGTCGACGGCCAGGCATCGGGTGGGGTCGGCGCCGAGGCGCCGGGCGGCTTCCAGGTAGGCGTCCGGCGCGGGCTTGCCCCGGGGCACGTCGTCGAGGGTGACGGCGACCGGCAGCAGCGACTGCAGCCCGAGCTGGTGGATGCCGTGGTGGACGAGGACGGCGGCGGCGCTGGAGGCGACGGCCAGCGGAAGGCCGAGCCGGTGGGCGGCGTGGAGGAGGGCGAGGGTGCAGGGGATCGGGTCCGGTGCCGGTCCGGCGAGCAGTGCCGCCCGGCTGCGGGCCACCACTTCCTCGACCGGTGGAGCAGGAAGAGCGGCGTCGGCGGCGAGCTGGGAGATCACCTCGCGTACCGGCAGGCCGGCCAGTGCCCGGTAGCGGTCGGCGGGGACGGTGACGCCGTGCGGTGCCAGAGCGGCCTGGAGGGCGGCGTGGCGGGCGGCGGTGTTGTCCGCGACGGTGCCGTCCCAGTCCACGATCAGCGCCTGCGCGTCGCCGAGGAGTTCTACGGTGGTCACCGGGTCACCGTCCTGCGGTGGAGGACCTGTCCGCCTGGGCCGAGGACGGCGATCTCGGTGGGCGGGGGCGGGGCGTCCTGGGGCCACAGCAGCGTGCCGAGCCCCGGCAGGCGGATCGGGCCGTACCCGGGCGGAACGGTGACCAGTGCCGTGAGGTCGCCGGGTACGAGCACACCGACGGGGTACGGGCCGTCGCCGCCCATCCCGGCCGGGGCGGTAGCGGGGGTGTGCTCGGCGTGCCACAGGAGGGTGGCAGCGCGGCCCTCGGCGGGCACAGGGTGCTCCAGGGTGCGGACGAGGACGGCGGTGGCGGTGAGCGGCCGGGCTGTGGGGGCGGTGCGCTGCGCGGGGACGGCCAGGGCGGGTCGGACGGTGCCGGCGCCTCCGTCGACCTCGACGGTGGTGCCGCTGGTGATGGCTGTGCGGGCGTCGGTGACGTTGGTGACGCAGGGGATGCCGAGCTCGCGGGTGATGATCGCGGTGTGGGAGAGCTCGCCTCCGGTGGTGGCCACGACGGCGGCGGGTCCCGTGAGCAGCGCCGGCACGGCTTCGGGGCCGAGCGCGTCACAGACCAGTACCTGGCCGGCGATGCCGGTGTCGTCGAAGGCGTGGACGGCGGTTCCGGTGCCGGCGCCTGGGGCGGCCGCGATCCCGTGCAGCACCCGGCCGTCGTCGTCGGCCGGTGTCCGGGGGGCGGCGGGGTCGGTGAGCGGCGCGGTGAGGGGGCGGGCCTGCACGAGGTGGAGCCTGCCGTCTTTGCCGATCACCCACTCGACGTCGACGCGCTCGAGCCCGAGAACCGCAGCCGCCTGCGCCGCGGTGTCCAGGAGCCGCCTGCGGGCTTCCCCACTGAGGATGGGACGGTCCGCCAGGGCGGCCGGGGTGTACAGGTGCAGCACGCCGGCGGCGGATGTCTGCAGCTTGGCGCGGAGCACGGCACCGAGGTCCAGCCACTCGCCCGGCGGCATCGTCGACTCGGCTGCTGCTGCGGGCAGTTGGATGATCTCCTGGCGGGCGGGCAGGACGGTCGCATTGTGGCCGGGGCGGCCCGTGTGGATCTCGCCGGTGATGTTGCCGGAGACGAGCGGCTCGGCCAGGCCGCGGACTGCCTCGATCCGCCAGCGGGTGCACCGGGCGTCGGTGACGTCGGCGGCCAGGACACCGGAGCAGGCCGGGCGCAGGGCGGCCTGTACGAGAACGGCCATGCGCGGCAGGCGGGTTACGCCCATGGCCTGGCCGTACGCGCTGACGGTCGGGTGGTGGGCGGAGGCGCGGACGGCGCGGACGGCCTCCAGCAGCGCGGTGGGCTCGGCCGGGGCGATGCGGGAGGTGAACAGGCCGGCGAAGGAGGCGTCCGGTCCGTCCTCGGTGGTGGCGGAGGAGCGGGCGATCAGCCCGTATGGGGCCGGGCAGCGGGCGAGGATCTCGCTGGCGGCGGTCGCGAGCTGCTCCTCGGGGTGGCCCGCGGGGACGACGACGCCCGCAGGGACGGGCAGCCCGGCGGCGGCCAGGCGGGCGAGGGCGGTGGCCTTCGCCCCGGCGGTTTCGCAGTGCAGGTCCTCGTCGAGGCAGGGCAGGGCGGTGGTCATCGGTCGGCTCCCGGGGCCAGCAGGTCGGCGGTGGTGACGGTGGCGGGGTCGGCGCCGTGGTGCTCGCACCAGCGGCGGGCCGCGGCGAGGTAGCGGTGCCGCTGGACCTTGCGGGTCTCCTCGCTGCCGGCCGCCCATCGGCAGACGATGGTCATCGCCTGTACCCGCGCGGTGGAGACCGGGTCGCCCGCGGCGGCGAGCAGCGCGGCGAGCACCCACGCGTCTCGCAGCTGGACCGCGCGGCGGCGCGAGGTGTCGATGACGTGGCGCTGGCCGGTGGTGTCGGTGGCGGCGGTGGCGCTGAGAAGCCCGGCGGCGCGGGCATGGTCTTCGAGCGGCATCGCGGCGGCGGCCGGGGAGCCGTCCCCGTACAGGGTTCCGGCCCGCGCGGCGAGGGTGCCGGCCGCGACGGCGAGGTCGGCGCCTTCGGCGAGCGCGGCGGCGCCGTCCAGGAGCACCAGGTGGGCGTCCAGCAGGTGGCCGGTGACGTCGGGGGTGTTCAGGGCCAGGCGGCAGGCCCGCCCCTCGGCGTCACCGCCGAGCAGGTCGGCGAGCAGGTGCTGCCAGTCGTCGTCGGGCAGCAGCCAGTTGACGATGTGGGCGCTCATCACGCCGAGGAACGCCTCGGTCGCCGCTGCGAGCTGCCGCTCAGCCGCTGCGCCGGCCTCGAGCTGGTGCTCCAGCGCGAGCAGGGTGGTGTCGGCGAGGCGGTGGCGCTGCTCGGCGGCGGTGACCATCGCGCTCGCGTAGGCGGGATCAGCGAGCAGCTGGTGCCAGCGCCCGGTGAGGGCGAGGTGGTCGCCTTCCGGGATGTCGACGATCCCCGGCCGCCGCAGTCGCCCGTACGGGCGGGGGTCGCTCATGAACACACCGGGCCACCGGGTGAGGGACGTGGTGTACAGGTCGAGCTCCAGCGGGGTGCTGCCGGGCCTGGTGTGCTCGTAGTCGCAGGTGAGCTGGCCGTTCCAGACGGGCTCCACGGATTTCTCCCTTGGCGGGGCCGGCGGCGCGGTGGCCGGATCGGTGACGTTTGGTCATCTGGGTGGTGCGTGGTGTGAAAGGCTCGGCGCCTGCCGCCCGGTGGGCCGGTGCGGCGCCGTGGGTGGCCGAGTGCCGAGGAGCAGCGAAGTGATCAAGGAATCGACGGCGAGTGCGTTCGTTTTCCGCGTCGGCGGGGACGGGGTGTGCAGGACGGCGCTGGTGTGGCACCCGCGGCTGGAGCTGTGGCTTCCGGCCGGCGGGCATGTCGAGGTCGACGAGGGGGCGGCGGAGGCCGCGTTGCGCGAGATCGCGGAGGAGACGGGGCTGCGGGCCGAGCTGTTGCCCGGTCCGTCGCTTCCGCTGCCCTCCGGTTTCCCGCACGGTGCGCCTGTCGCGCCGTGGTGGGTGGTGGAGATGGACGCCTGTGCCGACAACCACACCCGCGAGCCGCACCGGCACATCGACCACGTGTACGTCGCCCGGGTGGGTGACGACGGGGCGCCCGGCAGTGCGGTGCACGAGGTGCGCTGGTTCACCGAGCAGGAGGCGGCCGAGGTCGAGGGACTGTCCGAGGACTCGCGCCTTCAGGTGAAGCAGCTCTTCGCGATGATCGCCGACGGGTCGCTGCGCCTGGCGGCGTGAGGGCGGACGGTCAGAACAGGGCGCTCTGCTCCGCGTCCGGGACGGCCGGGGTCAGGCGCTTGGGCTGGAGTCCTGCGGCCATGTCCAGCTCCAGCAGGGTGCGCCACCGGCCGGTGGCGCACCCTTCGGCCAGCAGCAGTTCCAGGATCTGGGCGGTGACCTGGACGTCCGGCATCGCCCGGTGCCGGTCCGCGGGTCTGGGGATGCCGTAGTGGCCGAGCAGGTTGTCCAGTCGGTAGGAGCCGAGATGCGGCAGGACCGTCTTGGCCAGGCCGATCGTGTCGAGCAGCGGGGTTGCGGCCAGGACGGGGCAGTGCTCGCCCTGATGGGCGATCAGGCCAGCTTCGGTGTGCGCGTGGTGGGCCACCAGCCGGTACGGCGGTGCGCTCAGGTGAGAGTCCAGGCCGGCCATCACCGCGGCGGCCGGCGGCGCGGTGGCGAGCAGGGCGGCGGTGAGGCCGGTCTGGGAGGTGTCCATCGCGGTGACGGGGACGTCTGCGGGCGGGCGGATCAGCGACTCGAACCGGCCGACCTCCACCAGCCGGCCGCCCGTGGCGCGCAGCGCGAGGGCGGCGACCTCGATCGGCTCGGCGGGCCGCCCGGCGGGGGTGAGCCCCTCGAAGTCGATCACCACCAGGGTCATGCCGGCGAAGCGGGGATCGCGCATCAGCTCTTCCACGCGGCGGCCTCCTGCCGGATCGTCAACGACCACTGCTCGATGACCTGTTCGCTGTCGTGCTCGGTGAACGGGACGGCCAGCAGGGTGTCCACCGTAGCGCGGGCGCGGGGAAGATCGCCGGTGGCGTAGCCGGAGCAGGCCGAGTGCAGGTGGGCCGCGGTGAGGCGGTGGGTGCCGACGCTGTTGGGCACGCCGAGGCCGGCGAGGTGGGCGGCGAAGGCGCGCGGCTCGGGCAGCGTCAGGCGCCACAGGGCGCCGTAGCCGTTGGGGATGTCGCCGTCGCTCGCGGCGATCGGCTCCAGGCCCGCGGTGCCGTCGACCGCGCGGTGGAGGGCCGCTGCCTGCCGGCGGCGATGCGCCAGCGCGTCGGGGAAGCGCTGGAGGTTGTGGCGGGCGAGGGCTGCGAGCGGCTCGGCGAGCCGGTAGTTGACGCCGAGGCGGCTCCCGGCCGGGGCGCCGGGGGCGGGGCTCTGCCAGTGGGTGCGGTAGGCGGCGGCCCGGTCGGCGAGGGCGTCGTCGTCGGTGAGGAGGTAGCCGCCCTCCCCGCACGCGATGATCTTGCCGTCCTTGAGGGAGAAGCAGCCGATGTCGCCGACGGTGCCGGCCGGGCGGCCCCGGGTGGTGGTGCCCTGGGCCTGGCAGGCGTCCTCGATCAGCCGCAGGCCCGTGGTGCGGGCGTACGCGGCCAGATCGTGGATGCCGTCGGTGCGCCCGGCCAGGTGCACGGCGATGACGGCCTTGGTGTCCGGGCCGGTCTTCGCGGTGAGGTCGGCCAGGTCCAGGCCCCGGCCGCTGGCGGCGGCTTCGACGAACACCGGGCGGGCCCCGGCGGCGACGACGGCGGCGACCGTCATCACCACCGTGACGGCGGGCAGCAGGACCTCGTCGCCGGCTCCGATGCCGCAGGCGGCCAGCGCAGTGGTGATCGCGGCGGTGCCGGAGGAGACGGCGACGGCCCGGCGGGTGCCGAACGCGGCCGCCAGCTCTTCCTCCAGCGCCATCACCTCCTGGCAGCCGGACGGGTCGGGCATGCGGGCGACGGCGGCGGCCATCACCTGATGAGCGGGGTTCTCAGGCACGGTGAACCTCCGGTCCGGTCGGGGAGAGCACGGGGAAGCCGGTGAGCGGCCACATGTTGACGCAGTCCACGGAGAACAGGGAGCAGTCGGCGCCGCAGCCGGTCGGAGCGGGGAACAGGTCCCGGGCGGCGGTGTCCTTGATGGTGCGGTGGCGCTCCGGCGCCGTGGCGGCGATCTTCAGCCCGGAGGGGCAGTCCCACACCGTGCCGTCCGGCTGGACGAAGAAGAGGGTGTCGCCGCCGAAGCAGCCGGGGACCAGGTCGGTGGGCTTGGTGACGGCGGAGGCGACCTGGCCGGCGTAGGCACGCTCGGGCAGCACCAGCGGCAGCTCGGCGGCGTACAGCTCGTCGAAGTGCCGCCGCAGTTCGGGCGCGTGCTCGGGGGTGAGGGACAGCGCCTTGGCGAGCTTGTGGCCGCCGTCGAGGGCGATCGGCTGCGGGACGGCGTAGTCGCAGCCCAGCGCCACCGCGAGTTCGGGCACGGCGACGATGTCGGCCAGGTTGCGGGCGGTGATGACGCTGTAGATGCCGACCTTGGGCCGCGGCGCGGGACCGCGGGCCTCCAGCAGCGCGCTGATCCCGGAGACGACGGCCTCCCAGCCGTCGCCCTCGCGGCGCGGCGGCCGCCACCGGTCGTTGTGGACCGGGTCGGCGGAGTCCAGCGACACCGACACCGCGTCGACTCCCAGCTCGATCAGCGGATCGCGCAGGTCCGCCCGGTTCAGGGCGACACCGCTGGTGCACACCACCACCTCCAGGCCGCCCGCCTTGAGGACCTCGATCAGCTTGATGATCGGCCTCCACAGCAGCGGCTCCCCGCCGGCCAGGAACACCCGGCCGACCGGCGAGTCGGCCAGCGTGGCCGCGAAGGACAGGGCCTGGTCGGTGGTCAGGTCGTTCGGCGACAGGTGGGAGAGCACCCCGAGCTGGGTGGGCATCTGCACGCTGTGCTCCGTGGTGGTGCCGAAGTAGCAGTAGAGGCAGCCGTGGGACGCGCAGAACGAACGCAGGCCCCACAGCAGGCTGACCGTCTTCCCCGGCGTCACGCGGCCACCCCGTCCGCGGTCGTGGCGGCCGCGTCGCGGCACAGCCCGGTGATGAGGTTGACGGCGTCGGCTTCGCCGATCAGCCGCCGGTCCAGCACCACGTAGCCGTCCGACACGGCGGCCAGCTGGTGGTAGAGCCGTCCGGCACGGGACATCAGGGCCCGCTCGTCGGCGCTCGCCGCCTGGCCGGTGCGTCGCTCGAACCGGGCCCGGCACGCGTCAGGGTCGTTGGTGACCAGCACGGTGGTCGTGGGAGCGGGCCGCCACCCCCGGATCATCTGTTCGATGGCAAGGGCCCGCTCCAGCGCCCACGCGTCGGTGGCGGCGGCCGCCTCGGCGAGGACGGCGGCCTGGTAGACGGCCACCGACGCCGGACCGCGGTCCTCCAGTACCACCTGGCCGGGCCGAACAGGGGCGAGCGCCTCGTGCCGGTGGACCTGCAGCGCGGCCAGCAGCAGCGTCTCGGTACCTGGGTGGCCGGTGCGCAGGAACCGGTCGCCCTCGCTGTGGAGCGCGGCGATGATCTGGCCGGGCAGTCCGGTCGGCGCGGAGTCGGGCAGTTCGACCAGCGGCACACACACCGGGCCCAGGGCGGCGGCGGCCAGGCGGCCGAGGTGGCTCTTGCCGACCCCGTTGACGCCTTCGAGCGTGACCACGGCGCTCATCGCGCACCGCCGGCCAGTACGGCGACGCGGCGCAGCCGCTCCACCGCCGCCGTGTCGGCGGCCAGCGGCTTGAGCAGGTACTCGGTGGCGGTGCGGGTCCCGTGGGCGCGTACCCCGCGCGCCACCATGCACGAGTGGTCGCCGACCATCCACACCGCCACCTGCTTGCTGCCGGCGAGGCGGGCGACGTCCTCGGCGATCTCGGCGCCGAGCCGCTCCTGCAGCTGCAGCTTGTGGGCGTGCCGGTGGACGATCCGCACCAGCTTCGACAGGCCCAGCACCCGGTTGGCGGGGGCGTACGCGACGACCGCCTCGACGGTGAACGGCATCAGGTGGTGCTCGCAGAGCGAGGCGGTGCGGATGCCGCCGACGGCGACGCACCCCTCGCCTTCGGCCTGGTACTCGAAGGTGGTGTCGGTGGTGCCCGCCTCGTGCCCGAGGAACTCGGTGAAGAACCTGGCGACGCGGACCGGCGTCTCGGCGAGACCGGGCCGGGCGGGGTCCTCGCCGAGTGCGACGAGCAGCTGGTGCACCAGGGTCTCGACGGCGGCGGTGTCGATCGGGGCGCGGGGGCCTGCGGCCGGCGCGGCGGGGGCGGTCAGGGTGGTGTTCACGAAGGATGTCCTCCACTTCTCCGTGGGAAGGGTGACGGGGCCGCACGGTGCGCCCGTGCGACGAAGCGTCGTGCGGTGGCGCTCAGAGCCTGAGGGCGTCCAGGAGCGCGCGGGCGGACTTATCGGGAGTGAAGCGGGTGATCCGGCCGGGCGCGGCCGCGCTGGCCCGCTCGTACTGGCCGGGGTCGGCCAGCAGCTCGGCCACGGCCGACCACAGTGCCCCGGGACCTGCTTCGAGCGGTGCGTAGCGCCCGGCCTCGCCGGCCAGCAGCGGCACGTTGCCCAGGTCGACACCGATCACCGGGGTGCCGACGGACAGGGCCTCGGCGGCGGTGAAGCAGAACGTCTCCGGCACCTGGGTGGCGATGACGGTGGCGGCGGCGCCGGCGAAGAAGACCGGTACGTCGGCCCAGCCGAGCGCGGGCAGGATCCTCACCAGGCCGGGGCGATGGGCTTCGACCTCCCGGCAGGCGGCCAGGGTCCGGGCCTGCCCTCCGCTCTGGAGCTCGAACCCGGCCTCGGCCAGGACCAACTCCACGGGCCGCTCCCAGTCCGCGGGCAGGGCCCAGAGCAGTTCGGCCAACCCCTTGGCCGGGTCCGCGCGCGAGACGATCCGCACCGGCCCCGCCTCCCGTAGCTTCGCCCGCTCCCCGGCGGTGGGCGGTGTGATGAGGGTGTGCAGGGCGTTGAGGACCGGCCGCCAGCGGCTGGTGTCCAGCCCGGCGGCCGCGCCGCCGTGGGCGAGGTAGTCGCTGGCCGGGCAGATCACGTCGGCGGCCGCCAGGGCGTTCTGCCAGCGCTGCTCCGCGCCGGGGCGGATCTTGTGGACCATCAGCGCGGTGGTGACCCCGGCCGGGGCGGGGCTCAGGTAGCCCAGGCCCCACAGGGTGTCTCCCCAGCAGACCGCGTCCGCGCCGTGCTCGGCCAGGACGGAGCGGACCTCCGCCGTCACCGGCGCGGGGTCGGCGAGGGCGGCCAGCGCGTCCGCGTTCGTCGCCGGGTACGGCAGGGTGACGCTGGACAGCCGGACCAGTCCAGGCTCCAGGTGGTCCAGCGGACCGGCCGGGCCCGCCGCCAGCACCAGCGGCGTGTGCCCGAGCTCCCGCAGCCCCTTGGCCAAGGCGCCGACCGACCGGTCGATACCCGACGGCTGGTCGGGCCTGTAGGACAAGAGCACCAGCGCGACCGTGCTCACGACGCCCCCTCCGCTACCGCCGACGCGGACGCCTCCCAGGGGAAGACGACCCAGCCGCGGACGGTCTCCCCGATCCAGGTCACCGTCTCGCCGGGCGGCCTGTCGCCGGTCCAGTTCGCCTCGTTGACCACCAGCACGGCGCTGCGCACCCGGGCGGCGCCGGCCTGCTGCACGATTCGCACCGCCCTGGCCAGGGCCTGGCCGGTGCCGGCCACGTCGTCCACCACGATCACGTCCAACCCGTCGATCCCGCCCAGCGAGGCGGGGTTGCGGACCGTGGGTTCGGGGGTCTTGGCCGCGTTGGCGCTGTCGTCGACGGTGTGGGTCACCTCCAGCGCCCGCACGTCGTGGACACCGAGCTGATGGGCGAGCAGCACCGCCGGGACCATGCCGCCGCGCACGACGGCCACCACGGTCTGCGGCACCCCGTCCGTCCGGACGGCGGCGGCGATCCGGGCGGCCTGCGCCTGGACGTCATCCCAGCCCAGGTGCCTGTACCTGACGCTGCTTCCCGGCGCAGCGGCTCCGTCGGGGGAGACGGCCGCCGTCGCCCGGGTACTCACGCCGCCTCCAGGGTGAACTGCGACCAGGTGCTCGCCGTCTCGGACACACGCACCGTGAAGGGACGGCCCCCCTCGGCCGTCAGCTCCTGCTCGGCGAGCCACGCGGTCAGCACCGCCGCCAGGTGCTCACAGGTCGGGTTGAAGTCGAAGACCGCGTTGAGGACCTGCCCGTGGAAGCGCGAGAGCACGACCTCGCGCAGTTCCTCGGGCACCGGCAGCAGGTTGTCCGGCTGGTCCGGGTCCGGGAGGGTCACCAGGTAGGCGTGGCCGTGCTGGCGCCCGCACTTGTGGCCCTCGGGCAGATCACACAGCCAGTGCCGGGCCCGGAAGCGGACGGCCCTGTCATCGGCGGGGGCGGGAACGCGGCCGGTGAAGACCCGGACGTCGTCGAGCAGTTGATGCACGTCGTCAGGCAGGTTCTCCTGCGCCCACGTCCGGACGTGGGCGCGGATTCCGGCGTCGGTGGGATCGGCCAGGACCTTGTCCAGGTCCTGGTGGTCCAGGACCTGGTCGACGTGCTGCTGGAGCCCGGAGAGGTCACCGAAGTCGCAGACGAAACCGGGCTCGGTCAGCTCAGTAGCCGTCAGGACGAGCTCCACGGTGACCAGGTCGCTGCCGTCGGTTCCGTCGACCGTGCGGGCGATGTCGCAGTTCGCCCGCTTGCCGATGGTGTAGGTGCCGCCCGCCGGGAGGTCCGGAAACCGTCCGTGGGGCGGAGAGCCGGCCGCCGGGTCGGCTTCGACAGGAACGTTCATCGTGCACCTCTCGAGGTCAGGAGTACGGGGCAGAGCCTGGCCCTGCGGTGCCGAGGCCCAGCTCCGACCAGGTGGAAGTGGCAATCTGTGCTGAACCGAGCACACACCGCCAGCGCCCCGGGAACAATGGCGGGGGCCGATCCACAAGCGATCCCATATCCCGAGGAGCGTCGCGATGTCCGAGCGACTACGGCACGATCTGCGACAGGCACGCCAGGAGTCCGGGATGTCCTGGGAGCAGTTCTCCCAGGCAACGAGCTTCACACCGGCGTATCTGCGTAACGTGGAGAACGGGAACAGGTCGGTGACCGTCGACGTGGCCGCGGCCTACGACCGGGCGCTGGGAACGGGCGGCCGGTTCGCAAGGGAGCTGGCCGATGGCGGGCCTGTGCCGTCCGCCGTTCCGTGGGGTCAGGACGGGGCAACCCTGACGGTCCTCACTGACCTCGTGGACGGGAGAAGAGGACGAGTGGATCGCCGGGGGTTCGTCAAGGCCGGATCCGCGCTGACGGTATCAGCGGGAAATTGGGCCACGGCCCTGCTCACCCGCCCCAGCGCTCCTGCCGAGAATGCGCAGAGCGCCGGGGGCACGGCCTTGCTGGCCAACATGGCTGGCCGACTCGAGCTCCTGCGTCGGATGGACGACGAGCTCGGCAGCAAGGAGGTCCGCAAGCAGGCCTTCGGGGAGCTGTCGCTCGCGGTGACCCTCCTCAAGGCCGGCCGCTACCGGGGCGGTGCCGCGAACCGCCTGCTCCGCCTCGCCGGCGAAGCGGCGCGGCAGGTCGCCTGGTGCACCTTCGACCAAGGCCACCACCCTGGTGATGCCCAGCGGTACTTCGACGCGTCCCTGCGCGCCTCCGCCGAAGCAGGCGACACGACCGGAGGCATCTATACGATCTCGTTCGCAGCCGTCCAGCTCTACTCCACCGGCCAGGCCGACCGCGCGGTGGCCCTCCTGGAGACAGCCCGCTCACAGCTGGGGCCGCACAGCACCCCCCGCATGGAAGCAATGCTTGCCGCCCGCACCGCCCGCGCGCTGTCGAAGACCGGCGCCAAGGCGGCGACCGGCCGCCAGCTCCACCTCGCACACGCCATGCTGGACAAAGGCCCGCACGACGACGAGCCCGAGTTCCTCTACTGGGTGACCACTTCGGAAGTGGAGATGATCGCCGGCTCGTCCGCGCTCGACCTCGGCGACCCGGCCGAGGCGCTGCGCCGCTTCGAGGCCGGCATGCGGGCACACCCCAGCGTCGACGAGGAGTTCCCCCGCAGCCACGCTATCTACCTGGCCCGCGTCGCAGAGGCCCACCTCGTCCTGAACGACCTCGATGCGGCCGTCGCCTCCGCGTGGCAGGCGGCCGCCTGCCTTGGCTCTGTCGATTCCGCCCGCTCTTCCTCCCAGCTCAAGGGGCTGCGGGACAAGCTCGCTCCGCACGCCGCCTACCGGCCCGTCGCGGACTTCCTACAGGCCGCCGCCGGGTAGGTGCAGCAGCTCGCGCAGGCGCCGGGCCACCACGTCCTCGTCCAGTCCGAGCAACGGCGTGAAGCCGAGCCTGGCTGCGGCCTCCAGGTTCGTCTCGCTGTCATCGACGAACAGGCACTCGACCGCACTCACACCGAGCCGGTCCAGCACAATCCGGAAGATTGCCGGATCCGGCTTGCGGACGCCGACGTCGGCGGAGAGCACCACCGCATCGAACGTACCGGCAAGGTCGAATCCGGAGTACGGGTCGAACGGGTGGCGGCCGAGGGAGTTCGAGAGCACCGCCGTCTTGATCCCGGCTGCACGGGCCTGACGGGCGACGTGGAGCACTGGGTAGGCGGGGAAGGCGTCGTGGAGGTACCGAGCCATCAAGCCGGCCGGTTCGACGTCGATCAGGTCACCGAAACCCGAGTTCCACTCCTCCTGGGTGATGTGGCCGAGCTCGAGCCGGCGGAACAGCTCCTGTCCCTCCGGAGAAGCCCAGCCTCGGAGAAACGTGCCGCGGACGATCTTCTCCCTGTCCTCGAACGCCTCGATGACCGAGACCATGTTGAAGGTCAGGACGCCGAAGAAGTCGAAGACCACCGCGCCAAGCCCAGTCGCCTGAGATGTCGTCATCCCGGCAGCCTAGGCTGCCCAGCAAGATTCGGGAACAAGCTCCCGCCGAGCCCGTGCGACAACTCGCTTGTTCCACGTCAAGCGGTCCTACGTTGTTGGTGGGTCGGATGGACCAGTCGTATGGTCCTGAGGTCCAGAGACGCCGGGTATGGCTTTCAAGCGGTTGCCCTCGATGGTTCGGCACACCTGGCCGCCCGGCGTCTCACGACGACTCGACCGCTGATTACTGAGGTTTTCAGGGTGGGGTCGGTGGTCTGAGAGTCAGGCCGGTGGCGGTCAGGCATCCGTCGATCAGGTGGGGTCGGAGTTGGATTCGGCGCAACTCGCGGCGGAGTGTGCGGTCGAGGTCGTCGGGCGTTCCGAAGGCGGTGTTCGCCATCGCTCTGCGTACGAGTGACCAGACGGCCTCGACGGGGTTCAGGTCGGGTGCATAGGGCGGGAGACGGACGGTGGTGAGCCAGTCGTGTTCGGCCTCGTACCGTTTCAGCCCTGCAGACAGGTGGGTGTTGAGATGGTCCCAGACGACCACGATCGGTCCGCCGAGTTGGATGTGGGCCCGGACGAGCAGGTCGCGGTAGTCCTTCCAGGAGAAGCTCTTGCGGGCTCCCTTGAGGAGGAGATGGTTGCGGGGCCGGTAGATCAGCCGGCTCTCGCCCGGGCGATAGCAGCACAGGGCGGCCACCGAGGTCCGGCGGCGGGATCTGCCACGGACCCAGACGACGGGGGTGTCTCCGCGCCGGCCCCAGGTGCGGGCGCGGGGCGGCGTCATGGAGAATCCGGCCTCGTCGCTGAGTAGGCCCGGGGCGCGGTGCCGGGATTGCTCCCGGTCCGTTTCCCCGGACCTCTCGCCGAGTGAAGTAGGCCGCCGACGAGGTGCCTCTGGTGGAGGTCCTTTTCCGACGGCCCCTTCCCGAACCGGACTGGCCAGTTTCCCGGCATCCGGCTCTCCAGTGATCATTTCCGTGGTGGTGCGGTGCCTCGTCCGGCATGGATGTCCTCGTGGCAGCGGCGGCAGATCACCAGGGTCTTTCGCCGTCTTTTCGCCATGAGGTGCACCCATGCGGGCTTGTCCCGACGTCCGGGCTGATTGAGATCGGCGAGCTTGCGAACGTGGTGGACCTCAAGATTCGTCCGGGCTTCGCAGATCTCGCAGCACTCGGCGAGGAGCCGATGGATCAGCTCGTTTCGCTTCGTGCTGGCCATGACCGGCCGTTGGTCGGTGAGGACTGCCGTGCGCTGTCGTTTGAGCGGGATCCCGCCGAAGCGGGAAACCAGCGGCTTCCTTCCCCGGTCGCGTGGGACGGTGACGGTCAGACAGGTTCGCGGTCCTTCAGGTGTCTCGACGGTGCTCTTGTACTTCCGAGCCATCTTCGTGACCGTCGACCGGTGCTTCCCGGCCAGCGTCTTCAGCAGCGAGGTCTCCATGACCCACTGGAGCCTGCCCAGGCGGAACACGTCCTGGGCGAGAAGGTAGTACTGGACCAACCCCCGGTACTCGGCCTGGTACTTCGCGACGATCGTGAAGTCCTCGTCGTGCAGCAGCACACCGCGTTGCGCGGGTTGTCCCTTGCTCATGTATTGCGCGCATTTCTGCCTGATCACCTGCTTGGGCACGAACAGGCCGATCGCTCCGTTAACCGCCCGACGGTTCCGGGTGATCTTCGTGTCGGAGTGCTGGGCTCTGATCTCGTAGCCGAGGAAGTGCGCCGCCTGGCTGGTGGCGTGGGTGATCACGGTCTTGGACTCGGAGAGTTCCAGCTTGAGCTCATCGCGCAGGAACTCGCCGATCCTCGTCTTGATCTCCTCGGCTTCGTGCTTGGGGCCGGCGAACCCCAGGAGCCAGTCGTCGGCGTAACGGACGTAGCGCAGTCGCCGGTAGTCCGGATCGTTCGGGTCCTGGCTCGGCAGGGAGCGACGCCGGAGCCGAAGCGCCTGCACCGCCTCCCGGTCGCCATGCCGTTTGGCCTTCTCGATCGCGTAACCGATGACCTGATACGCCCGGTTGGGCTGCCGTCGCAGGCCCTTGTTGTACTCGGGCAGCAGAGACTGTTCGATGAACTGGTCCAGCCGGTCGAGGTAGATGTTCGAGAGGATCGGCGAGGCTACCCCGCCCTGCGGCGCGCCGCTGAGCGTGGCGTGCCAGCGCCAGTCCTCCAGGTATCCGACCTTGAGCGTGTGGCTGATCAGCCGTAGAAACCGGCCGTCGTGGATCTTCTCCGCCAGCGTCGACAGCATCACCTCGTGATCGAGGCTGCCGAAGCAGTCGGAGATGTCCCCCTCGACGAACCAGTGGGTTCCCTTCCAGACTTCCACGACCTCGCTGAGCGCGGTGTGACAGCCACGTCCGGGCCGGAACCCGTGGGAGCGGTCGGAGAACTGGACGTCGTAGTACGCCTCAAGGAGCAGACGCACCACCTCGGCGACCAGCTTGTCCGACCAGGTCGGCAAGCCCAGCGGGCGCTTCTTCGTTGACCCTTTCCTCTCGATGTAGACCCGCTTAACCGGAGACCATCGGTAGCGTTCGGCGCGCAAGGCGTCGATGATGCTGCCGACCTTCTCCAGCGACATGCCATCCGCGGTCTCCCCGGTGGTCCCGGGCGTCATCGCACCCGCGTTGGCGTAGATGCGTCCGTAGGCCACCAAGTACAGCTGAGGGTTGAACAGTTGCCGATACAGCCTCTCGACCGGCAGTCCTCTCTCACCGCGCTTACGGATGACGTCCAGCACCGCTTCGGCGCTCTGCATTACGCATGCCTCCCTTCACTGGACATCTCGATCACCTGTGCCCCTTTGCCCTGCGGACGGCTTTCCCGTCCTCCCTGGCAGGTCGTCACTCCTGCGACTACTACGGGCACTCCGTCGCCATAGGGCTCGCGCCCCGTAGGCGATCCCGTGGTACGTCTTCGCTGTACGTATCGAGCACGACGTAGGCCGCCCACTCATCTCCTTGACCGCCCTCGCTGGGCGATGCTCCACGTCACGGAGGTTGTCCGGTCCTCGGGTTCATGACCGGACATGACGTGGCGTCGGTTTCAGGTGTCGTTCCGACGAGTGCGCACTTTCACTGCTGGAGATTGGGCTTCAAGCAATCCAGCCTTGGCCATATCGCGCGGGTCTCGCGGCGCCCCGCCCCGGACACCTCCGGGCGGCCACCGCTTCCCTGACATGCTCTTGTCCCCTCGCGCTTTCGCGTCCAGGTGAGTCAGGTGACCCAGGAACCTCCCTCCGAGTTCCTCCCGACTGCGTCGGGGATACAACGAAGCGCCTCACGGCGCACACCCGCCGTGCGCCTCTCGACGCAACGGGCTCTCCACGGTCTCTGCCGTCAGGCGGTCTCGGGGACCCAGGGGTTGGGGATCTTGCTGCCTCGATAGCGGTACCGGGTCACCGGGATCGCGCTGATCTTTCGCAACTCGCTCCTGCCCGCCGTGATCGGGAGCCACCGCCCTGTGGGGGTGGTCAGTCGTCGGCGGACATCCCGCCAGTTCCAGCGGTTTCGCGTGCACAGAAGGCGGATCAGTCGCCACCAGACGAGGTGGTCCACCTTTCTGAAGACGTGCTTCGCGACAGCGTGCCGGAAGTAGTGGGCCCAGCCCTGTGTGGCTCTGTTCAAGTTGAACAGCACCACGGTCAGGTCCTGCTGCGACGTTCTGTGAGTCATGGAACGGATCTTCGCCTTCAGGGCCCGCAGGGGCCGTTCGGCGATGAAGGTGTAGACGTACCACTTGTCCGTTCCTCTCTTGCGGCGCCACTGGATGCGGAACCCCAAGAAGTCGAACCCCTCGCTCATGTGCACCACCTGGGTCTTGGCCGGTGACAGCCGCAGCCCCATTGGTGCGAGCACCTGGGCGACCTCCTCGCGCAATGCCTCGGTGTCCTGCCTGGTCCCGTCGACCAGGACGACGTAAGGTCGGCCCGGGGCGCGGTACTGGTGTTGCCACCAGCCCGTTTCCCCGGGCCGCCTTCCGAACCGGACATGCACCTCTCAGCGCATCCGGCTCTCCACAAGCCCCGCGGGGTTCTGGACTCTCCTCATGCAGTGCTCGGCCATGGGGAAGGGATCGCTGCCCCTCGATATCGGTAGCGGGTCGTCCGTACCGAGCCGGGGTTGAACAGCGTGGTCTTCCCGTCGACGGGCCACCATCCTCCACCGCAGTACTGTCGGCGGAGGTCCTTCCAGTTGGTCCGGCGGTACTTTCGCCGAAGCCATCCGAACACCTGACGCCATGTGAAGGCACGCAGATACTGGAAGGCCAGGCTCGACACGCCGGGCTTAAAGTAGGCGGTCCAGCCCCGCAGCAGCGGGTTGAGCTGATGCAGCAGGGCTTCGAGCGGCAGGTTGACGTCCTGCCAGCAGATCTTCTTCACCTTCACGGCGCACGACCTGACGGCCTTCCGCGCCGGGTATGTGTAGACGTAGTACTTGCTGGTGCCCCGCTTCCGGTGGCGCTGGATGCGCCAGCCGAGGAAGTCGAGGCCGTCATCGATGTGGACCACCCTCGTCTTGTCCGGCGCGAGCCGAAGCCCGAGCGTGGACAGCACCTCCGCCACCTCGTCGAGGAGAGCTTCGGCGTGCGCCCTGGTGCCTGACACCATGATCGCGAAGTCGTCCGCATACCGGATCAGCCGGATGTTGGCGAGCCCGTGACGGCGTCGCTTGGCTCGCTCGACGCGGTCCTTCCACTGCTCGGCGAAATGATCGTCGAGAGCGGTCAGAGCCACGTTGGCCAGCAGCGGTGAGAGGATGCCCCCTTGCGGGGTGCCGGAGTCGGTGTCCCTCAACTGCCCGGCCTCACTGAGGATCCCGGCCTTGAGGAACGCCTTGACCAACGTGAGCACACGCTTGTCCCCGATCCGGTTCCGCACCCGGTCCATGAGGGCCGTGTGCGAGATCTCGTCGAAGCACGCCGCGATATCGGCTTCCAGCACCCACTCATACGAAGTGGACGCCAGCAGTCGCATCTCAGCGACAGCATCGTGCGCACGCCGATTCGGCCGGAAGCCATACGAGCACGGACGAAAGTCCGCCTCGAAAATCGGCTCCAGCACCAGCTTCAAGGACGCCTGGACCACCCGGTCCGCCACGGTCGGAATCCCCAGACGACGGAGCTTGCCGTTCGCCTTCGGGATCATCCGCTCCCGCACCGGCACCGGGCGGAAGCTGCGGTCTTTCAACTGCGACCGCAGCCGGTCGAGAAACACCTCGACCCCCTGCACGGCCTCCACGTAGTAGGCGGTCTGACCGTCCACTCCGGCCGTGCGCGCGCCCTTGTTCCCCCGCACCCGAGCCCACGCCACCAGAAGGAACGCGGGATCGGCCACGAGATTGAACAGGTCGTCAAACCTGCGATGGGGATCACCCATCGCCCATCGGTGCAGCTTGGTCTGGATACCCAGTACCCGGATCTCCGCCCCGAACAGAACGTCGTCCAGCTCGCCGGTGTTCACCAGCGTCCTCCCGGCATTCCAGTGGCCTCCCTGCAGACTTGCTGGCCCCCTTCGCCATGTGGACGGCTTTCCCGCCCTCGAACTACTACGGGGCCTCCGCCCCGTCCCACGGTCGACAGTCGGCAACGGACCTGCCCTCCGCCGGCCTGGCTGGCCGGCGGGACGGGCGACCGGGGACGGTTCCCACGTTCACCACACAACCGATCGACGAGGGAGGTGCCCAGCTGTTGCCCCGACAGCATCGCCACGGTTACGCCGCAGACATTCACCGTGGCCTCCCCACCGGCGATTCCTCCCGGCTTCGGAGTTGAACACCCGCACGGGTGCGGGCATCCACGCGCTGCTGACCAGCCCATATCCACCAGGTTGGAGCTGGCACGCCGATTACGAGGCTTTAGAAGACATCTCATTTGGATAGCCGTCGGGTGCAGATGAGGGCTGCGGCGATGCTGGCGAAGGCGGCGAAGTGGTCGGCCTTGCGTTCGTAGCGGCGGTGCAGCCGGCGGAAGCCGCCGAGCCAGGCGACGGTGCGCTCGATCACCCAACGGTGGCGGCCGAGGCGCTGGGAGGACTCGACGCCTCGGCGGGCGATGCGGGCCGG
>NZ_JAQYWZ010000697.1:0-312 GCF_036290945.1 Streptomyces sp. BE303 | reverse complement strand
CGGTGCGGACGCGGACGGGACGGGTTGGTCCGAGGGTGTCGGCATGCTGCTGGTCGAGCGGTTGTCGTCGGCGCGGGCTGCGGGTCGTCGGGTGCTGGCGGTGGTGCGGGGTACGGCGGTGAACCAGGACGGTGCGTCGATCGGTCTGACGGCGCCGAACGGTCCGTCGCTGCAGCGGGTGATCCGGGCCGCGTTGGCGCAGGCGGGGTTGAACCCGCAGGACGTCGACGCGGTCGAGGCGCACGGCACCGGCACGACGCTCGGCGACCCGATCGAGGCCCAGGCGGTCCTGGCCCCCTTCGGTCAGGACCG
>NZ_JAQYWZ010000696.1:0-317 GCF_036290945.1 Streptomyces sp. BE303 | reverse complement strand
TGGCGACGATCGTGATGCGGGACAAGAAGACGGCCGAGCAGGCTCCGGCGGAGGCCGCGTACGCGCTGGCGTCCTCCCCCCGCGGGACCACGGGCCCGCTGGAACCCGGGCCCGCTGGAAGCCTGGCCGGCACGTACCCGGCCCCACCGCACGGAGACGGCCGAGGGCCGGTCACCCGATCTGCCGGGTGCCGGCCCGCGGCCGTCGTCCTGCGGGCCCGGGGTCCTGCGGGCCCGGGTTCCTGCGGGCCCGGGTTCCTGCGGGCCCGGGTTCCTGCGGGCCCGGGTTCCTGCGGGGTCAGGCCGCCAGCTCGGCCG
>NZ_JAQYWZ010000695.1:0-1350 GCF_036290945.1 Streptomyces sp. BE303 | reverse complement strand
TGCGCCGACCGCACCAGACCCCACAACGCGGCGCCATCGGCGTCGGTGATCTCCGCGCCTTCCGCACCGAACGTCCGCACCACCAGGCGCGATTCGGACCACGCCGCGTCGGCCAGCCACGACTGGAGCAGCACCAGCAACCGGGCCGCCCGCTCCCGGGCCGCACCCGCCGCCGTCGCATCCACGATCAGCACGGGGGCCGGGGCCGGCAGCGGATCGCCCAGCGCCATCACGGCCGTGGCCGCGTCCGACGCGGACACCTCCTGGACCACCCAGTCCAGCCCGAACAACACACGGTCCGCCGCACCACGCGCCAGCTGACCGGCCGTCACGGGCCGGAGCCGGAGCGCGTCCACCTCGGCGACCGGGATCCCGGTCCCGTCCGCGAGCAGGAGGCGCACCTCGTCGGTGCCGTCCCCTCGGGAGAGGCGGACGCGCAGCTCCCGGGAAGCCGTTCCGGTGATCCGCACACCGGTGAAGGCGAACGGCAGCCGCACCTCCCCGTCCGGCAGCAGTTCCCCCGCGCCGATCGCGTGCAGCGCCGCATCGAACAGCGCCGGGTGCATGCCGTACCCGTCGGTCGGCTGGTCGACCGCAACCTCCGCGAACACCGTCCCGCCGGCCCGCCAGGCCCGGCGCAGACCCCGGAACGCCGGGCCGTAGGA
This sequence comes from Streptomyces sp. BE303, assembly GCF_036290945.1. Classification (NCBI taxonomy): domain Bacteria; kingdom Bacillati; phylum Actinomycetota; class Actinomycetes; order Kitasatosporales; family Streptomycetaceae; genus Streptomyces; species Streptomyces sp. BE303. The sequence continues at coordinate 685 of NZ_JAQYWZ010000695.1, read as the reverse complement.
CAGACCCGCGTCGGCGAACGCCTCGTACAGCCCGTCGATCGCGATCTCGTCGGCACCGCTCGGGGGCCAGGCGACCAGGCTGAGGTCGGCGTCGACCCCGGCGGCCGGGGCGAGCGTGCCCTCGGCGTGGGTGGTCCAGGTCTCGGCGTCGCCGTCCTCGGGCTGGCTGTAGACGGTGACCGTGCGGCGGTCCGCGTCGGCGGCGGGCCCGACCCGGACCTGCAACCGGACGCCGCCCTGCGGCGGGATCACCAGGGGCTCACGCAGGATCAGCTCGTCGACACCGTTCGCGCCCACCCGTCGTCCGGCGGCGAGGACGAGGTCCAGCAGGGCGGTCCCCGGGACGAGCACGGAGCCGAACACCTGGTGGTCGGCGAGCCAGCCGGGAGTCCCCGCGGCCAGCCGGCCGGTGAGCAGGGCGCCGTCGCCGTCGGCGAGCAGCATCGCGGCGCCGAGCAGCGGGTGGTCGGACGCGTAGAGACCGACCGAGGTGACGTCGCCGGTCCCGGCGGCGGTCTCCAGCCAGTACCGCCGGCGCTGGAACGGGTAGGTGGGCAGGTCGGTCGGGCGGGCGCCGGTGCCGTCGAAGAGGACCCGCCAGGTGACGGGCTGCCCGTGGACGAACAATTCGGCGACGGCGGTGAGCAGCGTGGTGGCCTCGTCGCGGTCGCGGCGCAGGGCGGCG
>NZ_JAQYWZ010000694.1:0-467 GCF_036290945.1 Streptomyces sp. BE303 | reverse complement strand
CCTGGTGGGGGGTGTCGGGGGTGCCTTCGTAGATGACCTGGGTGGCGCCGTTGGAGTGCGGGCCGAAGACGAAGTACGAGTGGCCGGAGACCCAGCCGATGTCGGCGGAGCACCAGTAGACGTCGGACTCCGGCTTGAGGTCGAAGACGGCGTGGTGGGTGTAGCTGGCCTGGGTGAGGTAGCCGCCGGAGGTGTGCAGGATGCCCTTGGGCTTACCGGTGGTGCCGGAGGTGTAGATCAAGAAGAGCGGGTGCTCGGCGACGTGCGCCTCGGGGGGGTGTTCGGTGGACTGGCGGGCGGTGGCCTCGTGCCACCAGACATCGCGGCCCTCGGTCCAGGAGACGTCCTGGCCGGTGCGGCGGACGACCAGGACGTGCTCGACGCCGTCGACCTTGGTCAGTGCCTCGTCGATGGCGGGCTTGAGGGCGGAGGGCTTGCCACGCCGGTAGCCGCCGTCGGCGGTGATG
>NZ_JAQYWZ010000693.1:0-26738 GCF_036290945.1 Streptomyces sp. BE303 | reverse complement strand
CCTCACGAGAGATGACAGACTGGGCACCCAACGGAGCTCCTACCGAACAGTGATCTTGGTCGACACGGTTCTAGCAGGAGCTCCGTCCCATTTCAGGCGACTTGACGCGGCCACCCACGGCTCTATCTACACGGCATTGGGACTAGATGTGGGACTTCCGCACCGAGTGCCATGCCGCGCCGGCCAGAGCCCGGGTCGACCGGACCAGTCCCAGCCCTTCGTGCTCCCGGTACAGCCGCCAGTTGTGCTCGACGAGGTCGAGCTTGTTGGAGGACAGCGACCCCGCCCGCCCGGCCCGGTATACCGCCAGCGGCTCCTGCAGGCCCCGGGCGTGGTGTCCGTCCCGCATGATGTCCAGCCACAGCGCGTAGTCCTGCCGCTTGGGCATGTCCGGCATCAGCCTCGTGCCGAGCACGGTGCGGGAGTACATGGCGGTCAGGGCCCCGATGTGGTCCTGCACCAGCATGTCCCGGTACGTCACGCGCTCACGCGCCTTGATGACCCGGCCGTTCGGAACGAAGTCCCGGGCCTCGCCCTCGTAGTCGCCGTCGACCTTGAAGTACGAGGTGAACGTCAACGGCGCGTCACCGGCGGCGGCGAACTCGATCTGCCGCTCAAGCTTCCGGGGCAGCCACATGTCGTCGCTGTCGAGGAAGGCCACGAACTCCCCGCGTGCCCGCGCCATGGCGAGGTTGCGGGCACGGGCGGCGCCGCCCTGCTCGGGCGCCGCCTCGGGGAGCACCCGTTCGTCCTCGCGGGCCAGGTCCCGCAGCAGGTCCATGGAGCCGTCGCCGGAGGCATCGTCGGTGACCAGCAGTTCCACGTCGGCGTGGCTCTGGGCGAGCACCGAGCGCACCGACGCGCCGAGGGTGGCCGCCGAGTTGTGGACCGGCATCACCACGGAAACCAGGGGCACGGCAGTGCTCCTCACTCGAATCGGAGTCGTCATGGACGTTGTCGTCGCCGGTCGGGGCTGCGTCGGGCGGCCGCTCGCGGGGCGCGCCGCCGAGGTGGGCCACCGCGTCGTCGGCCACGACGTGGACCAGCACCGTATCAAGCAGTTCGTCACCGGTGAGTCCGGCGGGTTCCGTGTGCGGTTCTGCTGCGGTCGCCAGGCGGTCGGCTCTGGACGCTCGCTGCCCCGGTTCGGTGCTCCGGGTCGGGCTGCGGCGCCGTCGGCCCTGGGGCGGGCCATGCCGAATTTGGCCACACGGGTGGCGAAATATCGCATTGAGGAACCATTTGATCACTGGCTGTGATGTGATCGGTTCCTGTCAGGCGGGCGGTCCCGATGGCGACGGGTCGATGCCTGCTGCTCGGTGCCCGGTGTGGTGAGTCCTGGCCCGGTCTGCTCCGTCGGCCGGGTGCTTCCAGCAGCGTCACTCGTGTCGGTAGCGAGGGAGTGTGTCTCATGTCCGTGTCCGTTGCGGATCCGTTCGTCGGCCTTCCGGCTCGGAGGACCCTTCGTGCTGGGCCCAGATCTGTTCGAACTTCCTTGGCTGTGCGCGCTGTTGGGGTCCGGCAAGGAGCTGGTGCTCCAGGGGGCCTGGGTTCGGCGGGACGGGCTGGCGCCGGCCGGCCGGGCTGTCGAAGGGTGAGCGGACGGCTCGGCCGACGCTGAGGTCGTCGCGGATGCGGCGGGCGAATGAGACCCGCCACTCGACCGGTAGGCGGTACTGCCCTGCCCTGCACGCCCGAGACCTGGAGTCTGCGATGGCAATTCCTGTTCCGCCCGTTCCCCACGCGAGGGTGATCTTCGTCGGCGTCGGCCAGGGGGACTGTACCTTGATCGTCTTCCCGGACCCGCCACACGGCACCGGCGAGGTGGTGCTGATCGACTGCGGCTCCACCAAGGGTGCGAAGTGCCTGATTCCCGGACCGCCGGAGCGGGTCGTGGACGCGCTCACCAACGTCAAGCACCTCCTCACCACGTACGTGCCGAAGAAGACGATCGACTACCTGTTCATCACACACGCCGACGAGGACCACTACAACCTCCTGGTGCGGGCGCTCGACGGGTTCACGGTCAAGGACAGCTACTTCACCGGGGTGCTGGAGGACTACAAGAACGGTCGGGACTCCTTCGGTGCGGTCAAGGCCGATGCGACCTACGCCTGGTTGAAGGCCAAGGGGGCGAAGCCGCTGGCCAACTCCCTGGCCTTCAGCGGTCCTGCGGCCGGTGGTGGTGCGAGCACCCCGTGGCAGTACGGGCGGCCGGTCGTTCCACTCGGCGGCGACGACGGGCTCTACGTCGTGGCCGCCAATGCCTCCGGCTCCTACGCGACGCGGCACGCCAAGTGGCAGCAGGTCCTGGCCGCGTCGACGGATCCGCACGAGAAGGTGCGGCTGCAGAAGGAGCTGGGCCGCTATGACCCGAACCCGGACAGCGCGGTGCTGGCGCTGGTCTACAAGAAGGCGGTCATGATGCTCATGGGGGACGCGACGGTACTCACCGAGGAGTTCATTCTCGGCGCCTGGGCGCCCCAGCTCCCCTCGGCCAACATCACGCTCAAGATGGGGCATCACGGCAGCGACACCTCCTCCCGCGAGAAGTGGGTCAGGCTGCTCAAACCGCAGCGACTCACGGTCAGTTCGGGCACCAAGGCGTTCAACGGCTCGGGCATCCCCAAGATCAGCCACCTGGAACAGGTCAAGCTGTGGTCCGGTGCCGTCCAGCCGGCCGACTCCCACGAGTACACCTACTTCGACGACCGCCCCGCGTACAAGTCGTTCGTCCCTGACTTCACCGACCAGTCGATCTTCACCTCGCAGTTGATGGTGAACCCGCTCTGGACGGACACGACGCCGGACGACGAGCGCTTCATCTGCGGTACCTGGCACCTGACGCTCGATGCCGCCGGCAACGTCCTGATCGACTACTGACGGACCAGCGAGGGGACACATCATGGCGCTGACAACAGAGGAACTCCGGCGCAGGTTCCCCGTGGTCGGAGGCGAGTTCCGGCTGACGGCGGAGGAACTGGCCGTGCCGGGGACGGAGGAGCTCTTCGGCACCCACCTGGGCGGCCCCCTCTCCGTGACCGGGGTGACCGCCGCCGACCCGGAACACCTCACGCTCTCCGGAGCGGTCGCGGTCCCCGGTCTTTCTCCGGGAGCCGCGGTGACGGTCACCTTCTCGGCGAACGCGACGGCGTCACCCCCGGTCGTGACCGGCCTGACCCTCGACGTCACCCTGACCACCGCCCCGGACCCGGGCGAGTGGAAGGTCGACCTGCCGTACCTGCGGCTCGAAGCCGGCTTCCTGCGCGAGTACGGGTTCGAACGGCTGCTGCTGGTGCTGTCGGCCGAACCCGGCGCCGGCGACGTGGTGTCCACGGTCGCGACCGTGGGCGGCGATCTGCCGTTCGCCGCCGGGGGAGTGGCGCTGAGGCTTCGGACCCTGGTCCAGGAGGGGCCGGCCGCCAGCACGTACACCCTGAACGGCGAATTCTCCGGAGTGACCTTCTCCGCCCTGGGCGACCTCGGCCAACTCGTGCCGGGAGCATCCTCCGAGCGCTTCACGTTGCCCGCCCTGCCCGGCCTCCCGCTCCCGGCCACGGTCGAACTCGCCGGTCTGAGCGTCGTCTTCACCCCCGACGTCCATCGCGCGGCCGCAGGGCTGGACCCCGTGCTGGCCGCCTCGGCGCGGGTGAACATCCCCGCCCGCTGGCCGCTGATCCCCGGTGTGTTCGAGATCGAGGAGATCGACGTCGAGTTCGGCGTCGGGTCCCCGCGCACCGCCGGGGCGAGCGTGCGTGCCCGGCTCGGCGGCGTCCTGCGCATCGGCGAGGCCTTCGTGGGGGTGTCGGTCTCCGTGCCGGAACTCGGTCTCACGGCCGAGCTGCTCCGGCCGCTCCCGCTCACCGACGCCCTCGCCGTGTTCCTGCCCGGTGTCGAGGTCCCCCTCGGGGAGGTCGAGGCCTTCAGCGCGTGGGTCAACGCGAGGTCCAAGGACTACAGCGCCGAGTTGGACCTCGCGGGCCCCTGGAGCATCGGGGACGTCTTCGCCCTCACCGGTATCACCCTGTCCGTCCGGAGCACCGGAACCGGCCGCCCGGCCGCCCGGCTGTTCGCGGAGGCCGCTCTGGGCCGGTCCGTGCTGAGCGTCGAGGCCGGCTACGACAACGGCGGGTGGCAGTTCACCGGCATCGCCAGGGACGTGGTCCCCGCCGACCTGTTCGACCTGTTCGGCGTGGCACCGCCCGCACTGCTCGCCGACCTGACCGTCCGCGAGACCAGGGTGTCGTTCGACAGCGGCGGCCGGGAGTTCGACCTGGTCTGCTCCTGTGAATTCCCGCTCGGCGACGCCGACGCCGTGCTCGCCCTGGCCGTCCGTCTGTCGCACAGGGCATCGGGCGGCTACGACAGGACAGTCTCGGGGACGCTCACGGTGCAGGTCCCGGACGGGCACGGTGGCTTGCGCGCGCTGGACTTCGGCGTCGACTATCGCGAGGATGCCACCGGGTCGACGATCACCGCGGTGTGGAACGCGGACGAAGGCATCGCGCTGACCGACCTGGTGGCCGCGCTCGGCGTCGAGCTGCCCGAGCTGCCCGAGGTGTTGCGGCCGGTGCTCACCGCGCTGTCGGTGCGGTACGACTCCGTGACGGGTCAGGTGCTGCTGACAGCTTCGACCGAGCGCACCGGATGGGTCTACGTCAGCCGTCCCGGTACCGGCGCCGGTGCCCCCCGGGTCGACGCGGCCGCGGTGCGGGCCCGGCTCGGGGCGCGCGTCTCGGATCTGCCGTTGGTCGGCGAGGCGATTCCGCCCGGTGCGGACCTCGTCATCGACGGTGTCGCCTTCACCTCGACGCCGACCGGGTGGACCGCGGCCCAGGCCGTCGCGGTCAACGACGCGCTGAACCGGATCGACTCCGTGGCGGGGCGCCGGCTGCCGCGCTTCGCCGCCGGTACGACGGCCGGGCCCGGCCTCGCCGTCCAGATCGAGCTGGGTATCGGCGGGGTGCCGCAGGAGCCGCTGCTCCTGCCGATCACCACAGGGTCGGGCGGCACACTCGTGGCCGCCTCCCGGGGCCCGGTCACCGTGCACGCTGCTTCGGACGACACGTCGTCACGTGACCTCGGCCTGACCTTCGGGGCGCTGCGAATCTCGCGGATCGGCGTCGGCCTCGCGGGCGGGCAGATCTTCGTCGCGCTGGACGCGGTCCTGTCGGTGGGCCCGGTCCGGTTGGTCCTGATGGGTCTCGGGCTCGGAATCGACGGGGAGTTGAGCGTCTCGCCCCGATTGCGCGGGGCGGGCGTACAGCTGGACAGGCCGCCACTGAGGATCAGCGGCATGGTCGAGCGCCGTACCGGCTCGGAGGTCGCCCCGGGGCTCAAGGAGCAGTTCGTCGGGCTCGCCTCGGTGGAGACCGGGTTCTTCGCCCTGAACGCCGCCGGGTCGTACGCCAAGGCCGTGGACGGCTGGTCGTCGATGTTCCTCTTCGGCGAGATCTCCGGCGGCGAGCGCGGGCTGTTCGGCCCGCCCCCGTTCCGGGTGATCGCCCTCTCGCTCGGCTTCGGTGTCAACAGCACGGTCCGCACACCCCGGATCGACCAGGTCGGCGAGTTCCCGCTGGTGAACCGGCTGGACGGCAGCGGCAGCGGCGACACCCCGGAGAAGGTGCTGGAGAAGCTCGCCGGCCCCGGCGGCTGGATCACCCCGCGCGAGGGCCAGTACTGGGGCGCGGGCGGGATCGAGTTCAGCTCGTTCGAATTCATCCGCTCCCGCGCGCTGCTGCTGGTCGAGGGCGGCCAGTCCTGGAAGGTTCTGCTGATCGGCCGCACCACCGTCGACCTGCCGCGCAACAAGGCCGCCAGGAAGCCGATCGCCCGGCTCGTCATCGACCTGGCCATCGGCTACCACCACGACCAGGGCCTGTTCTCGATGGACGCGGTCATCGCGCCCGGCTCGTACGTCATCGACCCGGCGGCCGAGCTGACCGGTGGCCTGTCCTTCTACGTCTGGGGCCAGGACCGCACCGCCGTCGGGGGCGGCAAGGGCTTCGTGTTCACCCTGGGCGGCTACCACCCCCGTTTCAGGCGGCCCGCGTACTACCCCGACCCGCCGCGCGTGGGGTGGCGGTGGGCGATCGGCCCGGTGGCGATCCGCGGCCAGGTGTACGCGGCGCTCACCGACGGCGCGTTCATGGCCGGCGGCGAGCTGTCCGCGAACTACGACAAGGGACACGGCATCCAGCTCCAGGCGTGGTTCACTGCCTGGCTGGACGCGCTGGTGCAGTGGAAGCCGTTCTACTTCGACCTGTCGATGGGCCTGAGCATCGGGGTTGCGGCCACCGTCAAGGTGCTGTTCATCCGGGTCCGGGTCTCCCTGGAAGTCGGGGTGTCGCTGGACCTGTGGGGGCCGCCGATCGGCGGCCGGGCCAGGATCAAGGTCTGGTTCATCAGCTTCACCGTCGAGTTCGGCACCGGCCGGGACGGCGTACCGCCCATCGAGTGGGGGGAGTTCAGCGTCCAGCTGCCCGCCCCGCTGTCGATCACCCCGCTGCGCGGGCTGCTGGTCGACGTCGACCCCGAGGAGACCGCGATCCGGTCCGCAGCGGGGGAGCCCCTGCTGGTCTCCATGGACGGATTCGCCGTGCGCACCGAGGCCGCCGTCCCCGCCGGCCGCATCCTCCTCAACGGCCGGCCGTTCGCCGGGACCGAGGACGACACCATCGACATCCGGCCGATGGGGCCGAAGGGACAGGGCGTGGTCTCCGATCACCACGTCACCCTGAAGCGGTTCGACAGCGTCTACACCCCCACCGGATGGGGCGTGGCCGTCCACCGGCAGGACATGCCCAAGGCGATGTGGGGTGCGCCGCTGGGAAAGCCCGGCGACGTGCTGGACGGTGACGGGCTCCTCAGCGGCTGCCTGGCCGGCATCACCTTCGAGATCCCCAAGCCCGAACTGGCTCCCGCGGTCGGCTGGGTGGACGCGGAGGCACTGGAGGCCGACGGGCTGCCGGATGCGCCGATCCCGTTGCTGGGCTCGGCGCCGGAGGGGCCGCCGTCCGTCCCGGACGACGAGGGCGAGGGCAGCATCGGCGCCATCGTCGACCCCGACCGCGGCATCGCCGCGCGGACCACCGCCGCCCGCCGCGCCTCGGTGCACGCCGCCCTGGCCGGCCTCGGCCTCGCCCCCGGCACCGACGAGCCGCTGACCCGCTACGCGGACCTCGCGAAGACCACGTTCACCAACGCGCCCATGACCACCACAGCCGAGAGGTGAACCGACGTTGAGCGGTACCGAAGACCTCCGCGTCGCCTTCCACGACTACCGTCGCCCGCTTGCCGCCGCCGGCGTCTACACGCTCACGGCGGAGCACCACCTGACCAAGGACGGCAACCGGGTCGACGTGAACCCGGCCATCCCCGCCACCACACAGCAGTTCGAGATCCGCGCGGTCCGGTTCGTCCTCGACCCCTCGTCCGTGCACGCCCACTACCCGGCCGAGGGCGCCGCCGGCGACTTCGGCCGCACCCTGCCGCACATCACCCTGGACCGCTCCATCCTGCCCTGGGAGCGGCTGCTGAAAGCCCGCGCGGTGCCCGAACAGGCCCCGTGGCTGGCGCTGATGGTGTTCTGTGCGGGTGAACTGCCCGACGACCCGGAGGGTTTGGGCCGGACCACCACCCGCACCGTCGCCGAACTGCGCCGCCCCGGCGACGGCATCCTCGGGCCCGACCTCAGCAACGAAGGCATCACCCCGGCCATCGAGGCAAGCCGCTGCCAGAGCATCGACGTCCCGGCCGGGCTGTTCACCGCGCTGGTGCCGCGTGAGGAGGAACTGAACTACCTCGCCCACGTCCGCGACGTCTCCACCCGACCGCAACGGCGCGACGACGGCGAGATCCTGACCGAGGGCCAGTACGCCGTCCTGGCGGCCAACCGCCTCCCCCGACAGCCCGGCACCTACACCGCGCACCTGGTCTCCCTGGAAGGCTTCAACGGCAAGCTCGACCCCGGCCAACTGGGCGCGAGCGTAAGGTCCGTGCGGCTGTGCGTGCTGCACTCCTGGACGTTCACCAGTGACCCGGCCGGCACCCGCGACGCCGCAGCCCTGCTGAGCGACCTCGTCGCACCGGCCCGCGAGGAAGGGGGGCGGGAGAACCTGGCACTTCGCCTGCGCCCCAGCACGGACACCGCGGCCCGGTCCACGCCGGACGCCGAGCGGTATGCCGAGCGCCGCCTGCACCTGGGCTACACCCCACTGTCGTACCGGCTGCTGTCGGGGGAGACCACCTACGGCTGGTACCGCGGCCCGTTCGTCCCCGTGATCGCCGCCGAGACCCGTGACTTCGCCCGCGACACCCCGAAGAGCACGGCCGACCACGCCCTGATCTACGAGCCGGAGCACGGACTGTTCGACGTCTCCTACGCCGCCGCCTGGACACTCGGCCGCACCCTGGCGCTGAGTGACCCCGACTACAGCGAGGAGATCACCCGCGCGCGGCGCGAACTGGCCAACACCGCGGCGACGATGATGGCCCTGGCCGCCGCCGGCCCGGCGCTCGCCGCCGCCGACCCCGCCGACCTGGACGGGCGGACTCTACGGGAGTTGGCCGCTCCCGGTTTCGCGTCGGGTCTCCTCGACGCGTTCACCCGCCCCCTCGCCCCGCACGACCGGGCCCCGGCATCGGCCCGCCGTACCCGCGTCACCCGGCAGAGCGCCCGCGCCGTACTCGCGACCGGACCCAAGGCCGCGGCCCTACAGGCCACCGCCGAACGACACACCCGGACCCTGCCGGCCTGGCTGGACGAACTGACGCTGCTCCGCCGGGTGCCGTTCAACTACCTGGTGCCCAACCCCGCGATGCTCCCCCCGGAGTCGATCCGGCTGTTCCGCATCGACGAGAACTGGATCGAGGCACTGCTCGCCGGAGCCCGCGACGTCGGCGTCCACACCTCGCTGGACGCACTCGTCGACACGGCGCTCACCGCCGCCGTCGACCGCCGCCGCACCCGCGTCCGCACAGCGGAAACCGGCCGGGCCGGGCTGCTGATCCGCTCCGAACTCGTCGAGGCCTGGCCGGTGTTCGACATCCTCACCACCACCGGCGGAGCGAACGTCGCCGAACTGCGCCGCGACCACCTCGCCCCCGACACGCTGCTGCTGCTCCTGGACGCCCTGCCCGACGAGATCGTCATCCGCGAGCCCGGCCAAGGCATCCACTTCGGCATCGACAGCAACGACGCCGCAGGCGACAACAGCGTCATCAACCTGCGTGAGCACCGGCCCGGGCCCGACCTCGGCCACCCGCTGCGCCGCGACTACCCCGCCGCGGGTGGCCTGCTCACCCGCCACCTGCGGCTGCCCGACGGGGGCGGTGCGCCGGACGTTCTCGCCCTGCGCGGCGACCGGGGCCTCGTCCCCGCGCTCGCCGCCGACCTCGACCCGGCCCTCGACGACCTCGCACCCGGCGAATTCGCCCTGCAACTCGTCAACGCCCCCGTCGAACAACGCCTGACCCTCGACGCGACGCCCGGCCAGGAGAGCGCCCGATGACCGACACCGACCTGATCGTCCCCGTCGAGGTCCACGCGATGCTGGCCACCCGCGACGTGGCCGCGTACGACGACTTCCGACGCTGGACCCCCAAGTACCCGTGGACGTTCTCCAAGGACCACCGCAGCAACGCCGAGCCGCCCATCCAGCACTCCGAGGGGAACCCCGGCGAGGGCATCCACGTGCAGTGGCAGCTGCCCGAAGCCCTGACCACCGGAGCGATCGACCCCGCCACCGGCGTCAGCACCTTCCCGTGGGTGCCCAACCGCTGGCTCGTGGTGCGCTACGCCCAGGTGCGCGGCGAGCTGAAGGCCGCCGGGTTCCTGATCCACAGCGACTACCTGGAGAAGGCCGACGGCGGGCCCGAAGAGTCGGCCTTCACCCCGTTCGTCGACCCGGCCTCCCCCAAGGAAGCGCCGCGCCACGACTACATCGGCCGCGCCCACAAGCTGAGTGACGGTCCCTGGCGCGAGCCGCCCGCCCGCCCGCAGCTGTTTCTCACCGCGATCGGCAGCGGACTTCCCGCCTTCGCCGCCTTCGCCCCCTACCACGAGAACGTCTTCCTCTTCCACGACACCCTCGCCGACCTCAAGGCCAACGACAACTACCCGCCGCCGTGCACCGTCAGCTACTGCGTGATCGGCTGGTACAGCCGGGACGACGCCGACATCCTCACCACCGCGCGCGACATCGAGGGCCTGCTGCCCCCCGACGCCGACCCCGACAGTCCGGCCGACGTGCTGCGGGCCCTGGGCTGGGCCGCCCCCGACGACATGCCGAACACGATCACCCGGACCCGGTACGTCGGCACCGCCCTCGGTATCCCGTGGAACCGCGACGGCGGACACCACGCCTCCGACCGCCCCGAGACCCAGGACGTCAAGGTCGCGATCGGCCACAGCACCGCCGACGCCGTCGCCGCCCTCGCCGACCACCAGACCGGCGGCACCGACCTTGCCGACCAGGTCCGCGCCCTGTTCCACGGCAACCCCGACGAGCTCGACGGCCCCGACTGGCAGGTCTCCCTCGACGAGATCACCCGCCGGTCCTGGTTCAGCGGCCACGACGGCGGTGCCACCTGGCGGGTCGTCAACCGGCCGAGCGACCAGGCCGACACCCAGGCCCCACCACCCGACCGGCCGGACTGGATCACCGCCCTCAACCGCGACCAGGACGACCACGACCAGGCCAAGCACCGGCTCGCCTCCGCACAATGGCGGCTGTGGACGCTGTGGTGGCTGCGCCGCCTCCCCGAAAACCGCCGCCCCCTCGACTACACCTTCGACGAGCAAGCCTGGGACCAGCGGATCCACGAGGCCGGCACGCGGGTGACAGAACTCGAAGCGGAGGTCGAACGGCTGAGCGGGAAGGTCCCGCACGGTCTCACCCCCGAAGAGGTCCAGGCCGCGATCGACCGCTACCCCGCGGACAACAAGCTGGAGCTGGCCGACGAGCTGGAGCTGAAGCGCACGCCCCGGCAGAGCTACCACCGCCCCGCCGACCCCGTCCTCGCCCTGACCGGCTCGGGCACCTCGCAGCCGCTCGGCCGCGACGAGGACGACCCGCTGCCTTGCCGCCTGCCCTCCGCGCTGCTCACCCGGGTGAAGATCAACAATGGCTGGGTCGGCGTCCCGGCCAACCCGCAGCTGCCCGCCAACACGCCCGAAGTCCCGGGCATCATCGAGGCGGTGGTCGCCGAGTTCGCCCTGCTCGACCAGGCCGTGCGCACCCCGGCCGCCGGCGGCGCCGACACCGCGCTGCACGCCGTCGTCGCCGACCCGGCCGCCAACTCCCAAGGTCCGTGGCCCGAGTACAGCCAGGTATGGCGCCAGCCCTGGCTCCCGCTCTACCTCCAGTGGGAGATCAAACACTGCGCCACCCCGTACCAGAGCCAGGACGCCGCCCCCAACTGGGAATACGGCCTCGGTGAGGACGGCGATCCCGAACCCGACCGCTACCGCTACCGCTGGACGGGCAGGGGTGCGGCCTCTGGCGACGGTGACGGCGGACGGCGGTGGAACGCGTTCGGTGGGCGTGCCTTCGTCACCCCCTCCACCCGCTTCGTGCTGCGCGAGCAGGCGCGCAGGCTCGCCGAGCACGCCCCGCCGCAGCTCGCCCGTCAACTGCGCGCCATGCGCGAGGAACTGGAGGGCATTGACGTGCTCTCCCAGACCCTCGACGGCTTCCACGATTGGCTCATCCAGCAGGACGGCGCAGCCCAGGCCGTTACCGACCACTCGATCCTGGCCCTGGCGGGCGAGACCAACCACGTCCCCGACGGCGCGGAAGGCCACGGCACGCAACGCTTCCAGCCCGTGCGGGCCGGCCAGTTCCACTTCATCGAGCTGGTCGTCATCGACCGCTTCGGACGCGTGTGCTCGCTGGTGCAGCCGGTCGACACCCAACCCGTCCAGTTCCCGCTGATCCGCGCGGACAGCGTCGTACCGGACCACGACCTGTTCCCGAACCCGCCCGGCCCGCAGCGCTTCGTACAGCTACCGCCCCGGCTCGTCCAACCGGCCCGGGTACGCCTGGACGCCGTGCCACTGCGCGCCGACCAGCCACCCGCCGAGGCGGCCGAAACCGTTGACACCACACAACTCCCGGGCGCCGACGCACCCGTGGCCGGCTGGCTGCTGGTCAATCATCTCGACCGGACACTGCTGGTCTACGGCCCCGACGGAGAACCCCTCGGCGAACTGCGCGTGGTCCGCGACGTCCGGAACACCCGCACGACCGCCTGGAACACGCTCCCGCACGCCCCCTACCGCCACCCGGAGGACGACGACTTCGCCGCCGCCTACCCGCATGTCGCAGCCTTCGCCCGCGGCCTGCTCGGCCACGAGCCGGAAGCCTTCGAGGCGCTGGCCAAGACGATCGACACCGCGCTCGACCACATCCTCGAACCCTCACCCGACGAGGACCGCTCCCCGGCACGGCTGATCGGCCGCCCCATCGCCCTCATCCGCACCCGCCTCAACCTGGACCTGATGGGCGAGCCGCTGACCGACCCCAGCTGGAAGCGCGCGCTCGTCCCGCCGGACGAGGACTACCCCGACCCGAGTGACTATCCCGACCACCGGAACTACCCCGACTACCGCTGGACCGTGCGCCTCGGCGACCCCGACCGGCTGTCCGACGGCCTCATCGGCTACTTCGCCGCCGACGACCACGACCAGCGCACCCGCTACCACCGCTTCCACGCCGTCGACCCGAACGGCCCGTCGAACGGCTACGTGACGGCCATCGACACCGGCGCCCACCTCACCCTTCCCGCCCGGCCCGCCGACCGCCCCGCCACCCACCACCTCACCCTGCTCGCCTGCCCGCACACCGCCGTCCACGCCACCACCGACATCCTCCCCGTCGCCGACGTCACCGTGGACGCGGACACCACCCACCGGGCCCTGGCCCGCATCCGCGCCTCCTTCCGCCTCAACCCCCTGCTCGCACCCGACCGGTTCGGCCCCCCGGTGGCGGCCGCCTCCCTCAAGGCCCGGCCCGGCCACCCCGTCTCGGCGATGACGGACGGCGACCCGACCACCTCCCACGAGAGCGGCGAACCGCCGGCGGCAGGTGACTGGGTCCGGCTCGACCTGCACACCGAACGGCGAGTGGAAGCCGTCGACATCCTCCTCGGCCGCCCGGACGGCAGCGGCACCCCCACAGCCACCGACCTGGAAGCCTCCACCGACGGCGAGCAGTGGACCGTCCTGCGCGGCTACACCCGGGTGACCGAGATCCACCACACTCCCGAACCACCGCTCACCGCCCGCTTCCTGCGGCTGCGACACACCAGCTCCGCCGCCGAACCCTGCGCCGTCCGCGAGTTCGGCGTGCAAGCCGAACCGCCGGACAAATCCCTCGTCATGCCCCGCCCCGCAGCCTGGCACGGCGACTGGACCTGGGCCGAACCGATCCCCGTGGACGGCACCGCGACCGGCCTGCCGCTGCCCGACTGGGACGAGCACCTCATTGACAACGCCGACCAGCTCTCCCACCCCGACGCACCCCTTCCCGTCGCCCGCTCCGGCTACCTCCAACTCCAGCCGCCGGCCCCGGGACGGACCCGCTCCACCCCGGCCCCCGCCCCTGCCCAGGCCCCGGAAGGAACCGCGTCGTGACCAGCCCCAACCCGGCCCTCCTCCTCCCGTACCGCCTGGAGCACACCCCGGCGACGGCCACACAGCCCGGAGAGGTGGCCCTCGACCGCGTCCGCCTCACCATCGGCGACGACCCGGGCGGCCGCAGTGCCTGGCCGGTGCGGTGCGCGCGGATCTCCGTCGGCCTCCCGCTCGCCGAGCACGCATCCGTGCCGTCCGGAGAACCCGTCATCCTGCGCACCCGACTGGAACTCGAACGCGGCACCGGCCACGGCCGGCAGTGGCTGGTCGAAACCACCACCACCGACCCGGCCGTCACCACCCTCACTCTGGTCCCCGCCGAACCCGCCCGTTTCGACGGAACCTGGACCCTCACCCTCACCCTCGACATCAGCACCCCGCTCGGCACCCGGTGCCGCATCACCGAGAACACCGCGCTCGGCGACAGCAGCCCGCAGCGCCGCGCCGGCACCGCCGCCTTCACCGGCACACCCCTGCCCAACTGACCCCCTGCACAGAGGAGTTCCACAGCCGTGACCACCGCTGACCTCCCCATGCTGCTCCCGCCCGCCATGGTTCCGGAGCCCGGCACGCTGAATGTCTCGACCTTCGCGAAACCGGAGTACGCCAAACTGACCTTCACCTACGGCAAGGTGAAGTCCGGCGGTAACTGGCCCGTGCACTGCAAGTGGTTCAAGGTCCGCATCCCGACCGGCCGCCAGGCTTCCGCCCTGACCAGCGAACCATCCCTGATCCGGCACGAGTTGACCGTGCCGGAGGGCAAACGGCAGTGGACCGTCGAGCGCGACACCCGTGACCCCAACCAGGTCGTCTTCACCTGCTCACCGCCGCCGGGCGAGCCCGCCGCGTTCGACGGAACCTGGAGCGTCGAGCTGGAGTTGTGGGGCATCGAGGTCAACGGCGGCGTCGGCCCGGTCGCGATCGTCTGGGAGGAGTCCACCTCGGCCGCAGGGGCAACCGGCCGATTCGAGGACCGCACCGGCCGGGGCGAGGTCAGCAAGCGCGACGACTCGTTCTACCTGCACAGCTTCCGCCCGGCCGCCGTGGCCATCGGCCGCAACACCAAGGTCACCCTCCACTGGGAAGGCACCCCCCACGCGACGTACACCATGTACTACCGCAAGCCGGACGGCACCCAGGGATCGTCCACGGCCGGCGGCGGCAGCTGGACCTCCCCGGTGGAGCTGGTCGACGACTCGAGCTTCACCCTCGAAGCGCAGATGGGGAACGAAGTTCGCTATCTCACCACCTACATCAAGGTCAACGACCCCGACATCGCCGTGACCACGGTGACTGCCGCCAGCGACAGCGTGTTCAACGGGCATGTCACCCAGGCGGCCGGCAAGGTCCTCCGCGTCGGGGAAATCCGTGGTCCCTACAGCGCCACAGCGCCCAATGAGAGGCCCCTGACCATCGCAGGCGGAGCCTTGACCGTCTCGAACAGCAGCACCGAATTCAGCAATGCCATCATCGCGAAGGCCATCAAGTCGCCCGAAAACGCTGCGCTCACTATCGAGAACATGCCAAGTGCCGTGAATATCGCCAAGAAGGTGAAAGTCACTTTCGCCGACGGCGTTCTCTCGGTCACCGGCGATGGAACATACAGCGGCGCCATCAGTACGATCAGCATCGCGGCCAGCCAGATCAACGGACGCGGGGCCGGCGTGCTCGGCCTCAACGGCAGTGTCACGGTCAACGGTACCCTCGCTGCTACCGGTGACGTCACCGCCGGCGGCAATGTCACTCTCGACCCCGGGGCGACCGGGTATCTCTGGCTCAAGACGGGCCGCTTCGACACCGCGGCGCAGGCCACGGTGAACCTCCACGGCGGCCTCAACGCCAACGGTGGCCTGAACATGGGCGCAGGCAAGAACATCACCGTCCCCCAGGGCGGTGGCTCGCTTGTGGTGGCCGACGCGTTCGTCGCGAAGTCCCATCATCCGGGCTACACGTATCCCAAGGTGGAGGTGGGACCGACGGGCGTTGCCACCTCCTTCACCCACAAGGGGAGGCGCGTCCTGCGAACCGGTGACCTGGTCTACCTCAAGTCTCACTGGCAGAACAGCTATCTCAAGGCCGACCCCAATGACAAGGAACAGAAGGTCACCCGGACACCGTCCCCCGACATGAGCAACGGTCGCTTCATGTGGTATTTGGACATCTCCGGATATTCGCCTGCCGCCGTGGTCGACGAGGAGGCCGAGGACGCCGAGGCCCTGGAATAGCAGGGGCGTTGCAAAGGCCCGGTGACCACGTGAGCCTGGCGCTGATCGCCCGGCCCTGCTATTCCAAGGCATCGGCCGATCCCGCCTCCGGCGAAACAGTTCCGTCAGGAGCCGACCCAATCTGGTGATCCGTCAGCGAGGTCATCAGCGTCCCCCTTGATCAGGGTGTCCACCGAATTCATGGCACTCCCTCCGAAGGATCGTGTGAGCCAGTGATGTGACAGGCCGGCCGAGGCTCGGACTCGGGTCTCGGCCGGCCGGGCCGCGACTGGCGGATGACGGACGAGGGGGCCGTGCTGCGGAAGCTGGTCGAGGAGGCCAGCCGCGCGCAGTTCACGATCGGCGACTACGCGCTGGAGATGGAGCCGATGCGCGAGCCGGGCGGGTCGGCGCCGGCGGAGGAGCTGTTCACGGTCAAGGACTCGCTGTTCCGCCTGGCCGAGGACATCGGCCTGAACTACTCCGCGATCAAGGACTCCCGCTGGACGTCCTCGAAGTGGCCGAAGGAGCGCCGGGCGGACGGGGTGTCGTTCACGGTCCACCGGATCCTGGCGTCGATACCGGACGAGGCCGAGCGGTTCGCGGCGGTCCCCACCCCGCCGGAGGGCAAGGCCCGGTGGACGGCGGAGGCGGCCAAGCGGCGGACCGGCCGGCAGGTCGACGCAGTCGGTGAAGGCCGCCGACACTGTCGGCCGCGACTCGCGCGGCTACGACGGCGCGAAGAAGATCAACGGCCGCAAGCGCCACCTGGTGGTCGACACCCACGGCCTGCCGCTGTTCGTCATGGTCACCCCGGCCGACATGACCGACCGTGACGCCGCGAAGGAGGTGCTGTTCCGGCTCCGCCTGATGCGCCCGGAGATCACGATCGTCTGGGCCGACTCCGGTTACGCGGCCCCCAAGCTCGGCGGCTGGGCGAAGAAGTACTTGAACCTGACCCTGAGCACGGTCGGCCGGCCGAGGGGCGCGAAGGGCTTCGTGGTGATCAAGCGGCGTCGGGTGGTGGAGGGATCGATCGCCTGGATCGTGAACGCCCGCCGTCACGCCCGCGACTACGAACGCCTCATCCAGCACTCCGAGTCGCTGATCACCTGGGCGGCGATCACCCTCATGAGCAGGCGCACCACCCGACGGCAGTCCCGCCGGGCCGGCCAGGCCGAGCCCCGGCCCCCGATCGGGCACTGATCGTTCTCGCGGCGGTTCGGACCACGGAGGCCCTGACCAGCAGGAAACTGATCCGGGGTCACCTCCGACTCTCCCACGGTCCCGAGCCGCCTGTCAGGCGATTCGCGCCCGCAGCACCATGCGGCTGGCCGAAGATGTTGTTCGCCCGGCGGTGGAGTGGTCCGATCCGGACCGGGGGAAGGGGCCGTTCATGGAGATCATCAGCGACCCCGGCCTGCACGGCCGGCCCTGGCCCGAGCTGATGCCCGACCACCGCCCGGCCCTGGTCCGCGCCGCCCTTGATCCGGTGCAGGCCGGGGATCACCGCGCGCCCCCGCCGAGCTGGGCCGGGATGCGGCTGGCGCGTAGTTCTTGCAGGTCGGGGATGTGGTTGTCGAGGGTGCCGGGGCTGACGCCGAGGAGCTCGGCGATCGAGGTGATCGAGTGCTCGGGGTTAGGGAGCCCGGTCGGTCGCGGCCGGACCGGATCGAAACACCACCCCGGCACCGACGGGCGCGCCGTGAACCTCACCGGCGGAAGCGGCAACGGCGCCACCCGACCCATGCCGCTAATCGACGCCGTCCCACCCGTCGGATCCAGCGCCGTGCGTTTGACGGGATTGTGCTTGCGGCCGGACCTATCAAGCCAGATGAGGGCGACTTTCACACGACACCCGCCGGGGTGTTCTACATTTTCCGCACCGTCTCTTGAGGCCCTGACTCAGCCTTAAACCTGACGGGCCACCATAGGACGCCCAATTCAAAAGATGAAGATGGAGGATCAGTGAACCTTCGTGCGCGTGTTTCCGCGGTTGCCTTGGCCGTCGCGACAGCCGGCCTGGGTCTGGTTACGGCCGGCCCGGCAGCGGCTGCCACCTGCGGCGGCACAATCTCGGACTGGGAAGCCGTCGGCCTCGTCAGCGCCTTCACCGGCGACGCGAAACTGACGAGCATGGGAATGTACGGCGGGTCCGTGCAGAACGGGCTGGCCACGGTCGTCGTGACCGGTACTACCGTGACCCAGGCCACCCCGGGCCTCAAGGTGTCCACGAACACCACGTTCACACCGGGTTCATTCACGTGGAGCTACAACAATGGGTACGGGAACAGCAGCCTGCGTCTCGACAGCCCCGAGTGCAGGACCGGCTCGTCAAAGGTGTTCCGGGCCCACTACAGGTACGGCGACTTCGTCAACACCGGTACGGCGGGGACCATCGTGGAGGGCACCCTGTCCCGTCTGCTCTAGCCGCACCAGGACCATCTCCCGGCCGGCCGTATCCGCACCCGGCAGCCCGGTGTTCCCGGGCCCCGGATGGGGATGCGGTCGGCCGCTCACGCCGGGATGCTCGCCGCCGCCACCATCAAGCCCCCTCGTCCTACTCCTCGGTGGGCTCCTCGGGGGTGGCGGTTGCGGGTTCGAAGCGCCATGGGATGTTCGTCGAGGTTTCGGTCTGCCCGGCCAGGAGATCGCCGTCATCGCTCAGCGGCTGCCCGTCCATGTCGAAGATGAGGACCCCGTCGTCGGTCTTTTCGGTCCTCCAAACGGCGCGGCGATCGTCCTGGCAGGGCCGCACGGACACGTGGCAGCGGGCGGCCCGCGTCGCACGAGGCCGGCACCGACGACGGCAACCTCAAGCGGCTCCTGGACGAGTGCCTTCGCGAAGAGCCGGACCCGCACAATACCGTCGAGGTCGAGGCCCTGAACCCACGCGCACTGCGCGACCGGCCGGACGCTGCGATCGAGCACCAGGCGCGTGACATCCACCGGTCGAACGTCCTCGCCCGCGCCGAGCAGCACGACCGTGGCATGCTCCTCGGCGTCTGCCTGAGGTGACGCGGGGGCAACCTCCACCGGGCCGGGCCGGCCGTCGCCGCGCTGTCGATTTCGCTACCGGGTCGGGGAGTGCTTGCGTCTGGGGTTCAACCGGAAGTCGGGGCAGTCGCGGTTGTGACATGCACCCGGGCCCCACACGGGAACGAATACGCCGCAGGTCACGCGGCGGTGGATTGCGACCGGCACGGATTTCTTGCAGGCCGGACATACGTATGCTTCGGACTCACTCTTTCCTTTGACCATTTCTTTACGATATGCCCGTATGGGGATAGGGGGAAGTGCCCTGCCTCCTTGCCGGGGGCGCGGGCGGGGTCAGGGGTCCCGGTCCGGTGAACCGGTCGGGGGCTCAGGGTCGTCCACCGCAGGTGGTGGGCCGGGCTGCTCGGTGGCCGCGACGGCGGCTCGCTGTTCGTCGGTCTGCTCCACAGCTCCTGTCGGGGCGGGCCTTCTGAGACTGAGCACCACGGAACCTGCCAGGACGACGGCGATGACTGCCAGACTGAGCGGTGAGGGGATTTCCGGGATGTCGGAGCTGATCATCTTGTGGGACGCCTGAAGGACGAGCTTGACGCCGATGAAGGCGAGGATGACCGCCAGGCCCTTGCTCAGGTAGTGGAAGCGGTCCAGGAGGCCGGCGAGCATGAAGTAGAGGGCCCTCAGGCCGAGGATGGCGAACGCGTTGCTGGTGTAGACGATGAAGGCGTCGTCGCTGACCGCGAGGACGGCCGGAACACTGTCGACAGCGAAGATGAGGTCCGCGGCCTCGATGGCGACGACCACCGCGAGCAGCGGAGTCGCCACTCTCTTGCCGGCTTCCCTGACGAAGAACTTCGCCCCGGCGTACTCGTCCCGGACCGGGATGATCTTGCGGAGCATCCGGACGGCGAAGCTGTCGCCCGGGTCGAAACTCTCCTCCTCGTCCTTGAGGAGTTTGTAGGCGCTGTAGAAGAGCACCGCCGCGAAGACGAACAGCACCGCGGTGAAACGGCTGACCACGGCGACGCCGAGGGCGAGGAAGATCCCGCGGAAGACGAGTGCGCCGATGACGCCGAAGAACAGCACGCGGTGTTGGTAGGCGCGGGGCACTTTGAAGTACGCGAAGATCACGGCGAAGACGAACAGGTTGTCGACCGACAGGCTCTTCTCCAGCAGCCAGGCCGTCGTGTACTCGGTGCCGGCGGTGGTGCCGAGGACGAGGAAGACGACCACGCCGAAGATCAGGGCGAGGCCTACCCAGAAGCAGCTCCAGGCGGCTGCCTCCTTGAAGTGGATGACGTGTTCGGTGCGGTGGGACAGCAGGTCCACCGCCAGCGACACGACCACCGTCGCGGCGAACGCCCCCCACAGCCAGAGCGGGACCTCAAGCACGCCGAACACCTCGCTATGGCCCGCGCGAAATACGCCGGCCTCTATACAGGAGTGTCCGGCATCGCGTCCTCGGGAGCACGCGGAGCAGGCTCCCGCTCCGAGGCCGTGATCCACGTCGCGACGATCGACCTCATGACCCGTCGGTGCCCTGAGATACCAACCCGACCTAGCGCGGAACATGAAACCCCGGAGCCAGGGGTGAACGCCCATTAACTCCCGCAGGATGGGGATTCAGGGCAGAGGTGTTCCGCCGGTGGCGTTGACGATCTCACCGGTGATGAAAGACGTCCTGAGGCGTCCACACCGGTCCGGGGGCGTCGGCGTTGACGCGGATGCCTTCGGCGCGAGCTGTGCAGCGAGGCCCTGGGCGAACGCGACGATCGCGGAGACCACTGCCTTCCCGGTCCACAAAGCTCGACCTGCCCGGCCGTCACCCGATCGGGGCCCTTCTGAAGAGGCTCAGTCACTCCCCGGGATGCCCAGCGCGGTCACGGTCGCGAGCGTATGCGGCCGGAGTCTGACCGTACCGTCGCTTGAAGGCCCGGATGAAGTGGCTACTGCCAGCGAACTGCCAGCGAGCGGCGACCTCTGCCACGCTGGGCCGCCCGACCCGGGCGCTCAGGGCGGACCGTGCCTGTTCGAGCCGGCGCCCGCGGATATACCCGGCGACCGTCTCCGCCCTACCGACAGCGGTCCCGCCCCTGATGCCCGAACGGTCCGCTGCAGCGGTCGCGAATGCCCGATGCAGGGTGCGTACGGAGATGTTGAGAGCACGGGCCAGCGCCGCCGGGGAGAGGTCGGGATCGGTCAATCGGCGATCGATGATGTCCTTCACCGCGCGCACCAGGAGGGACGTCAGCCGCGGCTTGGAGTCGTCGGGTTGCCCGGTCACCACTCCGCCGCCCAACTCGATCAGCGTGCCGCGACCGGCATGCGACCCGGACGGAGCCAGATCGGTGAGCGTCTCGTCGGTCATCCGGACGTGGGTGAGGGGCATCCGCATCTCCGGGGTGTCGGCCGACCCGGTGATCAGCCGATGGCCCCTGAGCCGACCGACCGGCGAGGCCGGCAGGACGAGCACGCTTGCTGCGGTGTCGCGCACGGCCTCGTGGATGGGAGCGCCGCCGCGGTGCACCAGGAACGTCCCCGCTGAGATGTTCAACCGGCTGACGCCGCGCTGGACCAACCACCAGGCGTTGCGCCGCACCACATGCATCATCACCCGGTTCTCCTCGCAAAAGGGCACACCGCGTAAGGTCCCCGGGGGTGACGTCCGGAGTACATCGGCGATGACCGCGCCGAGCACCGTGACGGCGCGAGTGCTGATTTCAAATTCCTGCTCCACCCATTCGCGCCGAAAGATGTCACATCCATCCTCCGGAATCTTCGGGGCGGTGATGTGAATAGCGAACTCCACTGCGTGTTCGAGCTTGTCGGTCGCGGTCATGAATCCTTGCTCTCCTCGGATCTCGTAACAGGATCTTGGGTGCTGCGCTAATCCATGAAATTGTGGCGTTCTTCGCCACGGCCTTGGCCTTCTGATGGGCCTCGGCTTTCGCTTTGCTGACGAACAGTTCGAACCTTACTGGCGGCAGGTGCCCGGCGGAGCTGTTCGTTGTGACGGCGCCGATGTGACCGTGTGTCAGCTCGGGAGTCGCTTCAGAGTCCGCCGCCGGCGTCGGACGGGGCGTTTTGCGTCAAGTGCTCCGGGCCGACTCGCAGATGGGGCGAAATTGCCAACTTTATGGTCCTGTCATAGGGGATCACGGATTTCCTGACCATTGAGCCTCCTCTGATTGCTGGGCGGTCACGCGCAGCATCTCATTGGCTGCGGAGGCGGACTCCATGATTCGGGGGAGTGGGTGACGGCCGTGTTCCCGACGGGCGCAGTAATCACTGTCGCGAAGGCCTCGTCGGCCGTGCTTTCTATGCATCCCATCCTGCAAAGGGTCATAGTGCTGCCGCAATGGCTGCTTCAGCATGGATTCATTGACGGAAACGGAATGATGCCCATGCTCAGTGCCTGTCCGGGAGGTGCCTGGATGCCGAGCAATGCTCAAGACCGGTGGATCGGGCTCGGGAGGCGTACCTTCCCGAGTGATCGATTGATGGTCGTCGAGTAGGCCGACGTTGCACCGTCGGCCGGGAAGGCATGCCCGTGCTCACGGTGGTCAACGCCGACGGCACCACGCCAAACGGCTTCCTGATCGACGAGATCGTCCGGGAAGGCGCGCGGCGGATGCCGGCCGCCGCGCTGGAGGCCGAGGTCAACGCCCACACAGCCGAGTCGGCCGGTCAGCGGGACGAGCAGGGGCGCCGCACGGTGGTCCGCAACGGGCACCACCAGCCGCGGAAGGTCACCACATCCGCCGGCGCGGTCGAGGTCAGGGCCCCACGCGTCAACGACCGCCGCGTCGACGAAGTCACTGGGGGCGCAGGCGGTTCTCCTCGGCGATCCTGCCGCCCTGGTGCCGCAAGTCATCGAAGATCAGCGAGGTGCTGCCGCCGCTCTACCTGCACGGCCTGTCCTCGGGTGGCTTCGTGCCCGCACTGGAGCAGTTCCCCGGAGCAGTTCCCCGCCGGCCTGTCCCCGGCCACCGTCACCCGGCTCACGCAGCTGTGGCAGGCCGACCACGTCGCCTTCAGCGAGCGCGACCTGTCCACCGCCGACTACGTCTACGTGTGGGCCGACGGCATCCACCTGCGCATCCGCCTCGTCCAGACCAAGGCGTCCGTCCTGGTGCTGAGGGGCGCGCGGGCCGACGGCACCAAGGAACTGATCGCTTCCTGGGCCTGCCTGCTGCGGGACTGCGCCCGCCGGGGCATGCGCGCCCCCGTCCTCGCCGTCGGTGACGGCGCGCTGGGCTTCTGGAACGCGCCCAGCGAGGTCCTCCCCGTAACCCAGTAGCTCTGATGGCGGTGCGGTTCAGTCCCCCACCCGGCCGGTGTCGTACGCCCACATCGCGATCTCGACCCTGTTCCGGGCGCCGATTTTGGTCAGCAGGCTGGCGACGTGGGTCTTGGCGGTCGTCAAGCCGATGAATAGCTCGGCGGCGATCTCGGCGTTCGTGCGGCCACGGGCGACCAGCGTCAGCACCTCCTCCTCGCGTTCGGTGAGCGGCTCGATCGGTTGGGACCGTCGGCTCGACGGTTCCCCGGCGGCGAGGGTGGCCAGCAGCCGCCGGGTGATGTTCGGCGCGATCAGGGCATCGCCGGCAGCGGCGGCATGGACGGCCTGGACGAGCAGCGCCGGCCCGGCGTCCTTGAGCAGAAAGCCTCGGGCGCCGGCCCGGAGCGCGCCCTGGACGTACTCGTCGAGGTCGAATGTCGTGATCACCACTACCGCGATCGGGTCCGGGACGCCCCGCCCTGCGAGGAGCCTGGTCACCTCGATGCCGTTGAGCCCGGGCATCTGGATGTCGACCAGGCACACGTCGGGGCGGAGCCGATGCGCCAGCTCGACGGCGGTGTGGCCGTCGGCGGCCTGGCCGACGACCTCGATGTCGGGCTGCGCGTCAAGGATCATCGACAGGCCGGTGCGCACGAGATCCTGGTCGTCGGCCACCAGTACGCGCACCGTCATCGGCGGACCTTCGTCGGCAGTTCGGCGTCTACCGTCCACCCGCCCTCGGGCGCCGGCCCGGCACGCAGCGTGCCGCCGAGCAGCTGCACGCGCTCGGTCATCCCCAGCAGCCCGAAGCCGTGCTTCACCGACCGTGCCGGGTCGATCTGTCCGTCGTCGGTCACGCGTAGTCGCAGCCTTCCCGCGCCCCCGACGACCCGGATCTCCACACGCGAGGCGTTGCGGGCGTGCCGCAGGGCGTTGGTCAGCGACTCTTGCGCCAGCCGGTAGACCGCCGCGTCGACCTGGGGCGGAAGTTCGTCCAGGTCGTCTGGCAACTCTACGTCGACGACCGGGACCGGGGCGCGTCGGGCGAGGGACACCAGGTCGGCAACGCCGGGCTGGGGGGCGTACTCCGCCGGGGCTCCGTCGCGCAGCACCCGGACCATCGCCCGCATCTCCGCGAGCGTCCGCGACGCTTCCCCTTCGATGACCGCCAGTGCCTCGAGCGCCGCTTCAGGTCGCTGCCCGGCCATCGCCCGGCCCGCCTGCGCCTGCACAGCGATCGCCGAGACGTGGTGGGCGACCATGTCGTGCAGCTCGCGCGCGAGGCCGACCCGCTCCTCGCTGCGGCTCTGGTCCAACGCCCGGCGCCAGCTCTCGGCGCGGTAGCGGAACGCCGCTCCGTCCGCTGCCGCCGCCAGGATGGCGAACCCGCCGATGACGTCGGCCGGCCCGGTGTAGTCGGCGACCGTGCCGATTCCCGCGGCGACCGCCACCACCGCCAGGCCGATCACGATCTCGCGCCCCGAGCCCCAGCGGACCAGCGCGTAGACGAGCACCAGGATGTAGATCATCGTGTCGAGGCCCACGCTCGGGGCCCCGCCCAGCAGGCTCGCCAGTCCCAACGCCATCACGGTGCCGAAGGCCAGCACGACACAGGCCAACGGGTGGGTGCGCCGCCACAGCAGCACCGGTGCAAGTCCGACCGCCACGATCGTCGCGAACGGCCGCCAGGCGACGTCGTCCCGGAGGACTCCCTCGAGCAGCGCCGTCACCATCAGCACCCCGACCAGCACCCAGTCGCGCGACACCCGTTCGGGAGCGTCCGTGGCGCGGGGCTCGGCCCACAGTGAGCTCAGGGTGTTGGTGGTCACACACCCAGTGTAGGGACCGCCGAGGCGTCGGGGACCGACCGAAAGAACGAGACGCCGCTCCTCCCAACAGCCGAGGCGGGTCCGGCCTCGACACCGATGTGCCCGCCGCCGGGCTCAGCGATCGTGGACCTACCGATCCTCACCACGACAACGGAGCCTGCGATGAGAACTCGTCAACCCGCCACCACCGCACTGGAAGACCCGCGGATCCCGGTGAGGGCCAAGCTCGCCGCAGCGTGGACAAGCTTCGTGTTCCTGTACGTCTACGTGGACATTCTCGCCTTCTTCAAGCCCGGCGTCATCGATGACATCGAGGCCGGCGTCGTCTGGGAGTTCGACGTCAGCCAGACGTTGTTGACCACCTTCCTCGCGGTCATGGCGATCCCGATCCTCATGGTCGTGCTGTCGATGACGCTGCCCGCCCGGGCGAACCGCATCACGAACCTCATCGTGGCCTCGGTACAGGTCCCCTTCGCGGCGTTCAACGCGGTGGGCGAGTCCTGGACGTACTTCTACGGCCTTGGCGTCGCACTGGAAGTGATCGTTCTCGCCCTCATCCTGCGGTACGCCTGGACCTGGCCCCGCACCACACCGTCGGCGATCACGGTGACCAGCCCGGACCGTGAAACCGTTCGCGCCCAGCAGCAAGCGTGAACCCAGGAGCAGTCCCCGTCCGGTTCGGAGCCATCTGCCTCGGTGTCGCGGTGTGGGCCTCCCTGCGGTGAAACACCAACTATCACGGGGGCGTCGCGTAGGGGCCTTCCGAGGCCCCTGCCGGCAGGTCAGCTCTCGGATGCGGGTCGCGGATCGGGTCGAGAACGCATGAGGGGACGGCAGGCGCGGATCCCCCGGTGATCATGAAGCGCAGAGGACTTCATGATCGGGAGAGCCGTGCCTGCCCTGCTGTCACCACCTACTGGCGGACGCCCTAAGGGGCTTGACCTGCGTACGGAGCTTCCTCCGATCGCCCCTGACGACTGCGACCGGTGTCCTTGCGTCGCGCCCTCAAGTGACGCGCATGCTACAGAATCTCAACCTTCCAGATGTGCAGCGGCCTGTTCGGGTACGAGAGTTCTGAAGATCTGGTCGCACGGTAGCCGCTTCGGCGATGTGAACTGCTGTGCCAACGCCGGCGTTTACAAGATCGACGGATGGGTCGACCGGGTCTTCACCGGCAACAACGACATCAAGATGTACGACTACAACGGCGCGTCATACCACCGGTTCACGCTCACCGTGGCAAGTCACTACCGCTCTGGCGGTCGACGTTGCCGGCGAAGGCAGTGCCGGACGGCCCCATCAGGGTGAACACGCCTGCTGCGGCCAGTGCCGAGGTCAGAAGGCGCACCATTTTCATCTCGCCGGAAGCCATCGCTTCTCCTCTTCGACTCGGCGCCCCGTGCAGCAGTCATGGCGTCGCACGGAGCGGTGCTGCGGTTCTGGCGTGGCGCCGCTGCCCGGGTGCCGCGGCTTCAGGACCACCGGGCGCTCGCCGAAGGGGCTTTCAGCACTCTCCCCTCGGTCCGACGCACGTCGCGCCGCTGCCCGGGCGCCACTCCCATGGTCAGCTCCGACCAGCGTAGGAGGGCCACTGCTGCCGACGCTTGAACATCGGCCTGGGTCTCCACGACCTCGCCGCGCTCATGGATGATTCGAACCTGCGGCGAAGGCTCGTAGCAGGGTGTTGCGGCCGTGGGGCGGAACCGACCACAGGGCGTGTCCTCGCAGGCCCCAGCCGTGCAGGAGGCTGTTCGCGGCGGCAAAGCCGGTGGTGGCTGCGCGTTCCATGAGGG
>NZ_JAQYWZ010000692.1:0-459 GCF_036290945.1 Streptomyces sp. BE303 | reverse complement strand
GCCGAGCCCGCCGGTGCCTCCGGCGATCAGCACGGTGCCGCGCGGACGCCAGGTGGCTCCGCCGGTCGCCGGGGCCGCCACCAGACGCCGGACCAGAACGCCGCTGCTGCGAACCGCCCCCTGGTCCTCGGGGCCGAGCGCACCGGCCAGCACCGGACCGAGCCGGGCGACCGCCCTGGAGTCGAGGGTCTCCGGCAGGTCCAGCAGTCCGCCCAGGAGCTCCGGGTGTTCGAGGCCGACCACGCGGCCCAGTCCCCACTTCGCCGCCTGCAAGACGTTCGGCGCGCCGTCCGCACGGCCGACGGACACCGCGCCCCGGGTCGCCAACCAGAGCGGCGCACCGCACGCGACCTCGGCCGATGCGTGGACGACGGCCAGTGCGCCCGCGTGGGAGACGGCCGGGAGGACGTGGTTGGCGGGGGGCTCCAGCTCGCGGAGTCGGGGGGGGAGGTCGGCGCG
>NZ_JAQYWZ010000691.1:0-22287 GCF_036290945.1 Streptomyces sp. BE303 | reverse complement strand
TCGACGTGGGGATGCCACAGTTCAAGGCCCTCGGGTCGTAGGAGCAGGACCGTCTCCAGTTCCTCGCGGCGCAGGTTGCACTCGGCGGTGCCCGTCTCGGCCATGGCTTTGAGCCGGGCCGTCTCCGCTTGCCGGGCTTGCTGCTGGGCCTCCTTCTCGGCTTGGGCGTCCTCGCGCTTCCTTGCTTCCTCCGCCCGGCGGCGGGCCGCCTGGCGCTTGGCCAACGCGGCCTCCACGCGGGCGGCCTCCTCACGTTGGAGGTGCTTCTCGCCGGCGGCCAGGAGCCGGGCGTGTTCGACGACGGGGTCCACCTTCCGTTTCCTGGGACGGGGCTGAGCCGCCGGCGCGGAGGCCGCCTGGCCGTTCGTCGGCTGCTGCGTCCCGCGCTGCGCCTCCGCGGCTCATGCCTGCTGCTTCAGGCGGTACGCCTCGGCGAGGATTTCCGCCACAGTCTTTCGGCGTGCCACCCAGTCCACCCCCTGGTCCATGACAGCGCGAACCCGCGTGGGGTCCGTGCTGCCTGCGCGATATGACAGCAGCCCTACCCGGATGGGGCCGCCGGAAATCCGCTGTGCGGTCGGAGCGGGATCGGAGCAAGCGGTGGGTGGCATTGTGCTGGCACCGTCGAGGAGATGGAGCGCTCATTCGGGTGGGAGGGGAGCGGGGTTGCCGTCGCGCGACGCTACCTCGCGGTTGCACAGGTCGAGTACGGCGTCCAGCGGCACGGTGATGCCAGAGGCTCGAAGGCTGCCGTGGATGTTGCGTGCCGTCTGCTCGCGGTGCAGAAGCCGGACCCAGGGTTCCGCACCTTGCTCGTTGTCTGTCACAAGTCCACTTCTACAACAGCGTGGTTGACGATGACAGGCTCGCTGCCGTAGGTAGATGGTGAGCGGCGAGACCTCGGAGGCTGCCCGTTACGGCCGTCTACTGGACGAGACGTAGATGACGAACGGGCGCCTCGGTCGCTGCCGCCTGCGAGGTAGTCCGGTCTGCTGACAGGTGCCTGCTGAGGGTTCGGCCGGCGTTCTCGATGGAGCTCTTGTCCGGGTGGAGGTAGCGCTGGGTGGTGGTGATGTGGCCGTGGCCGGCGATCTTCTGGAGGACGTGGATGGGGACGCCGGCGTCGGCGAGCCAGGTGAGGCCGGTGTGCCGGAGGTCGTGGCGGCGCAGGTACTCGTAGCCGAGGCTGACGACGACTTCGTCCCAGTGGGTGGCGTCGCGGAGGATGGCGGTGGTGATGCGTCCGCCGCGTGGTCCGGTGAAGAGGCGGGCCATGGGGTCGTTGCCGACCACGTTCATGCGCCAGTTCACGAGGTCGCGGATCTCTTCGATGATGGGGACGGTGCGCCGCCGCTTTCCCTTGGTGCCCTTGTCGATGAGGCCGCCGGGGCCGGTGGTGGTCTGGCGGCACAAGTCCCAGGTCCAGTCGAAGCGGTTGATGTCCTTGACGCGGACGCCGGAGACTTCGCCGATGCGGGCGGCGGTGCATGCGGCGAAGCGGACGATGTCGCCCCAGCCGCGGTAGTGGTTGTGGGAGCGTTCGACGAGGGCGTTGGCGAGTTCGTTGAGGGCGTCCCAGTCGGCGAGGGCGAGGGAGCGGGGGTCGTCGAGTTCGTCCTCGGCTTTCTTGTAGAGGCGCTGCCAGCCGCTCATCCGTGAGGGGTTGAAGTCGATGAGGCCGTCGCGGACGGCTTGCTCCATGATGCGGACGAGTGGGGCGAGGCTGTTCTTGACGGAGGAGATGCTGAGCCCGTCGGCGATCCACGAGTGGAGCGCCCGGTCGGTGATGCCGTTGGTGATGCTGGTGACGGGTATGTGGCCGAGGACCGGGGTGACGCGCAGCTTCCAGCCGGCGGCGTAGGGGTCGAGGGTGGTGGTCTCCAGGCCGCGCATCGCAAGGTCCCAGTTCTCGTCGCCGTACTCGGCGAGGGTCATGGTGAGGGTTGCGGGGGTGATACCGCGTGCTGCTGCCCGTTGCATGCGGGCGATCCAGGCCTCGGCTTCGGTCTCCGTGGGGACGGAGGAGGAAGCCGACTTGCGACCGCCGCCATTGGGGTCCGTCCAGCGCACGCGGGCGCGGTAGCGGAACTGTGGGCGGCGGTCAGGGCGGTGCTCGATGTCGGTGGTGAGATCGACACCCGTGGGGACGAGCCGGGTGTGGTCGGACATTCAGGCTGCCTCAGATGGGTCGGTGCGCTTCTGGGCGAGCCACAGCTGGGTGTCGGGGATGCTGTAGAGGTAGAGCCGGGGCGCGATCTGGACGAAGGGCGGTCCCTGCGGGGGAGTGGCGGAGCGCCAGCGCCGCAGGGTCGAGGGGTCGACCTTCAACAGTGCGGCGAGTTCCTCGGTCGAGTACCAGCCGCTGTGCAGGAGGTCGAACTCCGATGCCGGATCGGCCTGGTGCGCGGGGTCGGTGGCGGCTGGGGTCGGAACCGAGAGCCGGCTTACGGCGGGAACGCGGGGTCGGGCGTACATGGTCTCCCTCTGGCGGGGTGGTGGAGCCGCTTGGGCTCGGCCGGGCACGCCTACAGTCACCTGTCCGCCTGGACGGGCGGAACAGGGGTTGGCGTGCTGAACGGGGCAGACCGTACGCACGTGATGTTCTTCGAAGCGCGTCGAGACCCGGCGGGCATACCGGGTGGAAGGCGACCTGATGTCTGTGACCGCCGAGGACGGCCTACGGCCGCCGGGAGTCTGCGCAGGTCACCCAGGGCTGAGGGGCGCTTCTCGGTGCTGGCTGCGATGCACGCCGCAGGTGGCGCTCTTGCCTGGTGGGTCGCGGCCGGAGCACCCGGCGAAGGCCCGGGAGTACCCTGAAAGCGACGGCAGGCGAAGAGTCGCGGCTACGTTCCGTGACGAATGTAAGGAGTGTTGGCCAGTCGGCGCCCTACGTCGAGCCGAGGCTAACTCAAGAGCTGCGGACTTTTAATCCGTAGGCCTGCGGATTCCTCTCTGGACATCACTTTCTTGGTCGTAGGCCCCTTGACCTGGGAAGGCGTCCGTCACGGAGTGGGGGACTGGCTTGGGTGGGGTCCCGTGATGGGTGGCGAGTGAGGCGCGCGTGGGGCGGCAAAGCACGCCGACGAAACGTCAATAACTCACTCTGAGCTACGGATTCTTCTGCCTGCAATGGCGGCGGGGCGGATCCCTGAGCGCCGCTTGCGCGTCTTGGGCTGACTACGGATGCCTCTGGAGATCATCCGAGCTGCGTCGATCACCACGCGGGCCGTCGCTTCTGCGCTGAGATGGGCCGTCTCGGGCAGGACCGACGTGTAGGTGTCGGCAGTGGTGACGATCGTCGAGTGACCCAACTGGGCCTGGATGACTTTGAGATCGGATCCGCCGGTCAGGGCAAGGCTTGCCGCGCCGTGGCGCAGGTCGTGGAGGCGGACCGGCGGTAGGCCACTTCTGCGAACCATGCCCTGGAAGACGTGACCGACGTGGTCCGGGCGCAGCGGACTCCCGTAGACGTCGGTGAATACGTATCCGGATTCATTCCATTCAATTCCCGCTGCGAGTTTCTCCCTCCTCTGCTGATTACGGTGAGTGCTCAAGATACGGACGGTGCTCCCGTCGAGGGCGATCGTTCGTTCGCCGGCACGAGTCTTGACGGGGCAGGCCTCAAGGCGGCCGTTCTCTCGTTGCTGTAGCTGCCTGGCGACCGTGAGCGTTCGGCCGGAGGCGTCGAAGTCCGACCAGCGGAGGCCTACGCCTTCCCCGCGGCGTAGGCCACGCAGCGCGTACAGGTGATACAACGCGTACAAGCGGTGCCCGCTCGCGTAGGCGAGGAAGGCAGCGGTCTGGGCCGGCGTCCACACAGCGACGGGAGGGCGCTCGCCTGTTCGCTCCCACTCCGCCACTCGACCATCGGTCCACACCACCGGATGGGGGCGCGGCGCCCTCGGCAGGTCGAGGTGTCGCGCCGGGTTGGTGGTCAGCATCCCGTTGCGTACGGCAACGTTGAGGGCGGCACGCAAGGTATCGGCCGGCCCGCGCTCTGGTGCCGACGGACGATGTTGCTGAAGGCCTGCTGGACGCCCTCGTTGGTCAGCTCGCAGAGCAGTTCGTGGCCGAGCAGCGGAACGAGGTACTGCTCCAGGTGCTTGCGGTAGCCGCGCGCGGTCGACGGCCGAAGGTGCGGCTCCACGGTGCTGTACCAGCGCAGCAGCCACTGGCCGGTGGTGAGGAGCTCGCCCTGGCGCACGCGGTCGCGGTCGCGCAGGCGCTGGAGAGCCTCGGTGGCGTCCTTGCGGGTGCGATACCCGCCCCGACGCAGGCGGGAGCGGTGATCGTCGACGGTCGCGGGCCGTGGCATCGCGAGATACCAGGAACCGTGGCCGCGGCGGTGGAGGTCAGGGCAGGTCCTTCCGAGCTGTCGACCAGTGCGGGAGTCCCGGCAA
Organism: Streptomyces sp. BE303; assembly: GCF_036290945.1. NCBI lineage: Bacteria > Bacillati > Actinomycetota > Actinomycetes > Kitasatosporales > Streptomycetaceae > Streptomyces > Streptomyces sp. BE303. Next base: position 17,887 of record NZ_JAQYWZ010000691.1, on the reverse strand, counting down.
CCGCACCGCTTGTAGATCGTTCCAGAGCCACGCATGGTGTCCTCCTTCCGGACTTGAGGATGGACGCACAGCCAGTGTGGACCCGCGGCGTCGCAAGGCGGCCCCTGCCCGGGAGCCCCGGGATGCGCGGAGAGGACATCGCGGCCTTGTCCGGGAGCAGGGAAGCCGGCCGGGACACGTGGCCCCGGGTGCCGAACGCCGGCCGTGGATCTCGGCAATGCTCCTACGACGAACCGTCCCCAGTGGTAGGACATAGGCGACCGGGGGACGCGTACTGGCGATGGGGGGACTGTGGGCTGGCGCGAGGAAACGGTGACGGCGCTCGATTCCTGGCTCGCCGCAGAAGGCGGCACCGGGCGCAAGCCCTACTGGCGGATACTGGGACGCGCTGTCGCAGCCGGCCCCGGCGAGTACGCCATCGACATCCGCGGCCTCACCATCAACGCCGACCAACTCCAGACCGACAGCCTCCGCCTCGCGGAACCGGATGAGAACACGGTGGAAGACGGCCACCCCGTCCTCGACGTCACCCACGACGGCACCGCCCTGCGCATCCGCCTGCCCGACTTCGCAGACCCCGCCGACCCGTGCCTGTGGCTCCACCAGCAACCCGCGACGTTCCTCGTCAAGTCCCTGCGCGACGGTATCGCCGGCATCACCGACGACGGCCTCGCCGGCCTGCTCGCCCGCGGAGAGCCCGGCGGGCGACTCTCACCGCACGGCCTGCCGTCGGGCACCCTCCTGCCGGCCCAGGACCTCGCCTACCGCGCGTGCGTCGGCACCGGCCTGTGGCTCGTGTGGGGCCCACCCGGCACAGGCAAGACCTCGGTCCTCAAACGCGCCATCAGTGACCTCATCTCCGCCGGAAAGCGCGTGCTCCTGGTGTCGGCGGCCAACATCGCCGTCGACAACGCCCTCCTCGGCGTCGTGAAGGAACAGCGCCACTCTCCCGGGCAACTGGTCCGCGTCGGCCCACCGCACCTGAAACAGATCGCCGACGACCCCGAGGTCTGCCTTCCCCTCATGGTGCGAGCAAAGCTCGCCGCCATCGGCGGGCAGCGCGAAGCCGTCGCCGCCGAACTCAGCGCCCAGCAACAACGAGCCCAGCACCTCGCCGCACTCACCCTCCGCCTCGCCGACTTCGACGCCGACCACTACACCCGCCAGCGTCAACGCCTCGACGATCCGACCCTCGCGGCGAAACACCTCACCGCCCAACTCGCCGCCTACTCCGACCAGCACCGTGACCTTCAGCCCCTCCTCACGCACGCCGAGGACCGGGCCGAGCAAGCCCGACAGAGCAGCGACAACGCCGTCGGCCACCGCGCCGCCTGGGCCGAGATCGACGCGCTGGAAGCCGAAACAGCCGACGTCGAAGAGGCCGCCACCAGCGCTGAGGCCCGTGCGCTCCTCGCACACCAGGAAGTAGCCGAGGCCCAGCAGGCCCTCGACGACCTCGAAGCCAAGAAGGGCCTGGCCAAACTCACTGCGCGCTCAGCCATCGCCGCCGCCGAGAAGCACCGCGACACCACCCTCGCACGCGACCAAGGCACCTTCGACAACGCCCGAAAAGCCCGCGCCATCGCCGACCGCCACCGCCTCCAGACCCACACCACCATCACCCGGCTCAGCCGGAAGATCCTGCTCACCCGCGACGACCTGGCCGCCATCGACACCGAACTGCACCAGGCCGACACCGCGCTCCGCCGGGCCCGCGACGCAGAGGAGGAAGCGGCCGCCCGCATCGTCCACCTCGACGAACAACTGCGCCTCACCCTCGCCGCGTCCGACGACGTCAAGCGGGCCGAACGCCGCGGCCACCCGGCCACCCACGGTGAAGCTCAGGCCCTCCGATCCCTCGTAGCCGCCGACAGCGCCCGCCAAGCCGCGCTGATCAAGCAGCACCGCGAACTCCACGAACAGTACGAACGCCTCGCCCGCGACGCACAGGGCCAGATCATCCGCGAAGCCCGCCTCGTCGCCACCACCCTCGCCAGATTCCGCACCAACCCGACAGTCTTCGAAGGCCCCTACGACGTCGTCCTCGTCGACGAGGTCGGCGCCGCCACCCTGCCCGAAGTCCTCCTCGCCGTCCGCAGTCGTTCGGGCCTGGCGTGAGGAGGTATGGCCCGCGACCCGAACGACGGCTCAGGAAGGGTACCGAGACCTTGTTCGCGGACCGTACTGGTATCCCCGCTCGGACCAGGTTTTCGGCCGTACCTGGGCCCCGTTCGGCCGGACGCCGACTGTGTACCGCACTGGCAACCGCTTCTCGGTCAACGCGATGTCGGCGATCAGCCCCGCGGGAAGGTGTGATTCACCGTCTACTGGGGATTGTTTGCCGCCGAGGTGTTCTGCGACGTCCTCGACCGCTCAATCGGCAGTTTGACCGCCCCATCCACTTGGTCGTCGACCTGCACTCCGTCCAGCGCAGCAAGAAGGTCTGAGCCTGGCTCGCCGGCCATCCAGGCCGGATCACCCGGCACCTGCTGTCCGCCTACGCGCCGGAAACCCGGACGTGCTGGTCAACGCCGACCTGAAGCGGACCCTACTGCCGGCCTCCCGAGCCCGCAACGCCGACCAGCTCGCCGACGAGGTCCGGCGCTTCTTTCGCCGCCGGCAGAAGCAGCCGCACATCGTCCGCGGCTACTTCCAAGGCCCTCATGTTCGGTACATCACCAAGGTGCCGGAAATTTGGCATTTCCCGTCAAGTAAGCGTGTCCACCCATCAGGGAGAAAGCCCGATCGCTCGACGTCTAAGGACGCGATGTGGCGCGGGTAGCTGGTCATGCACCTGCAGTGGCAAGGCAAGTCGTCTGAGCAAAGCCTGCCGAGTTCTTCGATTAGTCAAATTGACTTGCCACCGCTGTCCGACATCGACGCTCGACAACCTGGCTAGAACCTGGGGTCAGGGGTTTAGCGGATTGCTAGTGCGAGAGCCTGGACGAGTTGTTTGATCCAGTGCACTGCGTCGGCCGCCTCCTGCTGGGTAATACGGCGCCGGTCGCCGGTGACAGTATCGGTCACATCGGATTCGTGAGAGATTTTGTTTCGGCGCCATAGGACCTCGCCGTGCCGCTTGGAGACGTCGGCCTTGGCCATGCCCAGATGTTGGGCGACCATGTTCCACATGGCGCTGGCACTGGTGTTGGGAAGGATGAGCTGGAAGGCGCTGCCGATGTCTTCGTAGTTCTGGTAGGTGCGGCGGCCGAGTTCAGCGCTGAGTGCCTCCCGGAACACTGTGGCCATCGGCTCCCGGTTGTGCTGGATGCGTTCGATGTACTTCCAGGGCATGGGGAACTTCTGAAGCTGGGTAGGCCGATCAGCGGAGGTATCCATCACGATCGCCACAGCTTTCGCATAGACCTCAAGGTGGACCCAGTGGTCGAGGGCGGAAACAGCCTGAACCCAGGCGGCCCTGCACAGATCGCCCTTGAGCGTGTCGTTCATGTGGTGGGCTGCGTCCACCATGCCCTGGGCGTACGTGATGTTTTGGAGAAACTGATTATATTGCGGAGTGCTTGGCGGTGCGGGAATGGTCACAGCGGGGCTCCTCAGACATGCGCTGGTGCAAGGTCAGTTGTCGGTCAGCTGCAAGCTAGGGGAGTTCCGCAGCCAGGTCCGCGAAGATTTGTCTAGCCTCGGCCAGGCTCTCTGCGATCTCGCCAGCGATCTCTTTGGCAGGCCGTAGCGGTTCGACCGGCGCCTGCGGGCCAGCAGCGAGATTGAAGAGCTGGAAGCGGCACGCCTGGAGATCGGCATAGGAGTGCGAGCCGAAGTATGTGCGTGGGCTTCGCTCATGCCGGGGCAGGCCGGCGGCGTACGCGTCAACGAAGTCGTCGAGTTCTGTTTCAGTGAGGGCTTGGGTAGTGAGGCTTCGGGCGTCGTAGATCCACAGTCGGGACGTTGCTGCGGTGCCGGTCGGCGAGGGCGAGCACTTGGTGAAGAACAGCACATTGGCCTTGACGCCGCTCAGGGAGGTGCCATTGCGGAAGCTACCTGCGGGCAAGCGGAGCATGGTGTGCAGGTCACAGGTCTGAAGGAGCGGGGGAAGGATCTTTTCAGCGGTGCTGCCAGTCAGCACACTGTCTGGCACGAAGACAGCGGCACGTGCGCCGACGGGCAAGCCGACAGCGATGTGCTGGAGGAAGTTTGCCGGGAACAGCGGTGTAGGCAGCAGGTCGTGACGGGAAGTCGGGCGCGGTGTGTTGCTGCGGAAAGGCGGATTGCAGAGGACTACGGTCGGGCTGGGGGTTCCTGCGGGCCGGTGGATCACGGCACCGCCAGCTGCGAGGGAGTCGCCGTGCTGGATCGGGGCGGGCGCGGAGAACGGGCGACGGGTGTTGAGGAGGATGTTCATTGTGGCCAACCGCACCATCTGGTGGTCGCGGTCCTTGCCCGCGTATGCGGTCTCCGGAAGATGGCCGGCTGTGCCTGCCATCTCGCGATACGCGGCGAGTAGGGTGCCACCTGTGCCCGGCGCCGGGTCGAGAACGGTGTCCTCTGAAGTGATCAGTTGGGTCTGCGCGATCGCTCGCAGCAGTGGGCGTGGAGTGATCACCTGGCCGGTCTCCCGCTTGGAGTCGACCTCTGCAGCGCAGAAGCCCGTGAGCAGGATTTCGTACGCCTCGCCGAGTGCTAGCAGGTTGCTGGACCAGTCGTAGGGGTCGATCTCGTCAGTGATCAATGCTGCCAGGTGAGCAAGGTGCTGGGCATTCCAAATATGGGAGTCACGGAAGATGGCGACCGTGGTCGACAGCTCGGGGTGCTCGACGGACTGGTCCAGCTTCGCCAACTCGGTGAGGACCAGGGTGAGCTGCTGACGCAACTCCTCGCCCGTCTTGGTCGCCAGCTTGGGCCAGCTGTACCCGGCGGGCACGACGCCAGGCTGGGCGAATCGTCCCTGTCGCTGAGAGCGCTCGTAGTCGAGCTTGAGGAACAGCAGGTAGGTTAGGTGCTCCATGAACAGGAGCTTGCTGACACCTGAGTACGTCAGCCGGGCAACGAAGAACTTACGGAACCGGTCGGCGATGCCCACCGGACTCCAGTCCACCACTTCGTCGTCGGACAGCTTAGCGGCGAAGTACGCGTTTGCGGCCATGCTCTTCCCCAAGGACCGGCTGCTCACGGCAGCGACGTGCGTATGACGGTTACAGGAAAACGCTGGCGGCCCGATGAGGGCAGACTGGCTGCCCTCATCGCGCCGCCGGTAGTGCGGGTCCGGCTTGGTGCTATGCGGCGTCGTCCCCCTTGTCGCCGGGGTTGGCGGTGCGGCGTGCGGCCTTGAGGGCCTCGGCCACGATGGTGAACTCCGCCAGCGCGTCGGTGAGGTCGTCCACGATCTCCTGAGCGATCACGTCCGGGGAGGCGATCGAAGAGGAACCGGCCTTGCTGTCCTGAAGCACGGTCAGGTCAAGGTTGACCTTGTCGCGCTTGATCAGCTCCTCGTAACTGTAAGGCTTGAAGTGGGCACTGGCGATGCGGTTTTGGTGATCGCCGTTGCCGGACTTGTACGCCTTGACGAAGTCGTCGAGGTGCTCGCGCTTGAGGGGGCGCTGCTTGAGCGTGAACCTTTGGTCGGTGCGGAAGTCGTACACCCACAGCTGCTTGGTGGCGGGGGACCCGTCATGTCGTGGGCCTGGCCTGTCGAAGAACAGGACGTTGGCCTTGACGCCGCCCGCGTAGAAGATGCCGGTGGGCAGGCGCAGCAGCGTGTGAACGTTGCAGGTGTCCAGCAGCTTGCGGCGGATCTCCGCGCCAGCCCCGCCCTCGAAGAGCACGTTGTCGGGCAGGACAACGGCGGCTCGGCCGTTCGTCTTGAGCAGGGTGTAGATGTGCTGGACGAAGTTCAGCTGCTTGTTGGTCGTTGTTGCCCAGAAATCGCTACGCGCGCCGTACGCCTCGCCGGTGACCGAGCCGACCCCGAACGGTGGATTGGCGAGAACGATGTCGTGGAAGACGATCGGAGACTTGGCCAGGGAGTCCTGAACGGTGATCAGAGGCTTGCCTTCGGAGCTGCCGATCCCGTGCAGCAGCATGTTCATGAGCGCCAGGCGGGCCGTCTCGCGGACCAGCTCGTAGCCGGTGATGGCACCGGTCTGGAGCCTGCGACCAGCGTCAGAGAACAGCTCGGACTCGTAGTGCTCGACAAGGTATGCGTACGCGGCGATGAGGAAGCCGCCAGTCCCACAGGCCGGATCGGTGATGCTCTCCCCGAGCTGGGGTTCGAGGCAGTCGACCATCGCGTCGATCAGCGGTCGAGGGGTGAAGTACTGTCCTGCGCCGGTTTTCCGGTCCTCGGCGCCGCGCTGAAGCAAGCCCTCGTAAGCGTCGCCCTTAAGGTCGATGTCCTCACGGTTCCAGGTGTACTTGCCGATCAGGTCCTTGATCAGACGTTCGAGGACAGCCGGTTCGTGGATCTTGTTCTGGGCCTTGAGGAACACCTCGCCGAGCATGGTCCCCGGGCGCTGGCCGAGCTCCCACAGGATGTGCTCGTACTGCTCGATCAGTGGCTCGGCGGAGCGAGTCATCAGACTCGGCCAGTCCTTGCCCTCCGGAACGATCCGCTCGACCCCAGTGCTGCGTCGCTGGAAGCGAGCGGGCCGGTTGGTCTTCTCGTCCGCCATCTTTAGGAAGAGCAGATAGGTCAGCTGCTCGACGTAGTCAAGGGTGGACACGCCGCTATGACGCAGCAGCTCGCAGTACGACCAGAGCCGGTTGACGAGCGTGCTGGTGTACTCGGTCTGAGATTGAAGCGGGGCGGGGGTGGGGCTCACAGCGGGAATTCTCCCTGATCGGGCGCAGTGCTCTTGCGGGGGCGGAGGGTCCGCTTGGACTTGGCCGCAGCAGCAGCTGACTGGGCAGCGCCGATGCGAGCCAGCACGGTGGCGGCAGGCTCATCTGTGGGGTCCTGGGGGACCAACTGGCCGGCGAGCGCGGTTGCGAGAAGTGAGGACCGGAGCTCGACGGCCCGGACGAATCCGTCACGCGCAAGCTGCTCGCCCGCAGCGGCCGTAGCGAGACGTACTTCGATCTCCTTGACCAGGTTCTCTTGGATGTCTTTGGGCGGGAGCGGGACGGGGAGGAGCTTGATCTTTCTCAAACTGATGGAGGCCAGGTTCACCACCTGAGACCCGTTGCGATCACACCATGCCTTTCCGAAGCTATTGGCATGCCAGGCCAGGAGCTTCGGATGCAGTCGCTCGTTGCGGATTCGCGCGCGGAAGACGTGGTTCTGGTGGATGCAGTCTGCAATTTGCCCCTCCCAGATCCAGCCGCGGCCAAGCTTGTCCCGGTCGCCACCCTCGTTGAGCAGCACATCACCAGCTTGTAGTCGCAGTGCCTCCGCCTTCGCCGGTGGCACACGGATCGTGGTTACCGTGTCGAGCTTGAGCGCGCCTCGTTGGACGTTCGCCACTCGGAGATAGGGCACCTCGACAAAGCTGGGGTCACCTTGCTTCTTGCTGTCTTTGGTGACCCCGCCGACTACTTCAGAGATCTCGCCGAGTCGAACCCAACTCCAGTCCGACGGGAGGTCGGGAAGATCACCGTCAGAGACACCCGCATTGGCGAGTGGATGTGCGGTCAAGTCTGAAGCGGAAACGAAACCGCCCAGTGCTCCCTGGCCAGCAATCTGCTCCGCAAGCAGCAAGGACGTTGCCAGGGCTACCCGAGTGCTCGCCTCACCGGCATCGATTCGTGCAACGTACTCGTCGAGCTTCGCGACGATACGCGCCTGCTCGGCAGTCGGCGGCACTGGAAGCATCATGTCCATCAGCCATGGAACCTCGAGTGAGGCCACCGTGGTTCCGCGCTTGCGGCAGTTCGCGAGGATGTAGTCCTCGCGGGCCCGCAGGGCCCACGCCAGCCAACGAGCGTCGATCCCATCAAATGGGCTGACCGCCTTCATATCCTGGTTGAGCGTTGTCGCGAATGGGACCAGGGCGATCGGCACTTTCCGCTCGAGAATGCCGGAGCGAACCACGAGGGCCACTGAATTCGCTGGCACCCGCTTTACCGGCGATGCGTCCAACGCGGAGGAGTGAATCAGGTCCTGCGTGCTGGCGATTGTGTCCGCGCCCATGTCCTTCGGCGACAGCCACGGAACGGTTCCGTCCTCCCAGAACTCAGGACGTCGCTTCGAGGGGGTCCCCCCGCCATACCAGACCCCGAGATCGCGGAGCCGAGCCCAAGCCCATCCCGTGGGCAGTTGGTCCCCGCCGTCGAGTGCAAGTTCAACAGTCCCCGCGCCCGTCACGCGCTCAGCTCCCTGTCCAGTTCGCCCAGAATTTCGTCAGCCCGCGCTTCACCGAAGGCAGCCAGCAGGCCGTCCACCCCGTTCCGTACGCTGAACGGCGGGTAGTCAAGGTCGTCAACGTCGAAGCGTACATGGGCGGCGGTGGCTGACGCGATGTGACGAAGCCACCACAGCTGGTTGTCATTGAAGCGGGCCCCGGCCTGCTCCTGTCGCTCCAACCACGCCGTGAACCGCTCCTCTACCAGGCGTGCGTACAGTCGCGCCGGCGGCGCTTCGGCCGGCGCGTTCGCCTCACTGTTCAGCTCGTACCTGATCAGGGCGACAAGGTCGGTCACACCCGCTTGAACGCCAGGCTCCCGCACTGCGAGTCCCACCTGCTCGTATGCCTTCCAAAGCCGCTCCGGTGTCCAGGCACGCGGTGGTCGGGCCAGGTCTCGGGCAAGCGCCTGCAGATGCTCAAACGCGGCGCGAGGTGTCACGCCAGGCCGGTCATACGCGGCACTGAATACCGCAATCTCGTCTTTGTGCTCCTTAAGGTACGTCCGCCAGCTGGCGAGGGTTGCCAGGGCGGTGTCCTCGTCCTCAGGCACCGCGCCAGCGTGCACAAGGCGGTCTTTGCTCGTCTCGTCGTACAGGATGTCCTTGGCTCGCCGGATATCGAGCAGCAGCTTTCTGAGCTTCTCATTGCCAGCCAGTGGCGCCAGAGCGGTTTCCACGCGCTGCCGCACCTCTGTGTCCCCCGCGGCACGACGTGCCTGCGCGTCCGCACCCGCGAGACCTGCGGCTTCCTCACCTGCTCGCCGCGCTGCCTCCTGGCCGTCGACTGAGACCGCGTCGACCAGCCCCCGGACGATATCCCGCAAGGGCTTGGCTGCGACCTTGGCGACATCGGCCTGCTCGACTTCAGTCAGCTGCTTTTCCAGGCGTGAAAGGCGCGCTGCCATTGTGGAGATTTCACTGTCATCCAATGTGAGAGTCGCGCTCTTTTGCAGAAGTCGCGCCAAGCTGATCTGGCTCTCGGTATGCCGCTCCAGCGGGCCGGCATCGATCTTGGGCTTCTTCGTGACGCCAACTGCATCCACGATCACAAACCGAGTCTTTGGGCCGACACCCGGGGTTACCCGCTCGAATTCGGTCAGCGGTAGAGTGCGAGCCCCCCGTCCCTTCATTTGCTCGAAATATGCCCAGCTCCGCACATCACGCAGAAATAGCAGGCACTCTAGCGGCTTGACGTCAGTACCTGTCGCGATCATGTCTACCGTGACGGCGATCCGCAGCTGCGGCTGATTTCGGAAGGCTGACAGGAGCTCCGCTGGCCGCTTCGACTTGTGCGTGATCTTTGCGCAGAATTCGTTACCCTTCCCGAAGGTATCTCGGATTACTTCGACGATTTCCTCGGCATGGTTGTCGTTCTTTGCGAACACCAAGGTCTTTGGTACCATGATCTCGGATTGGACTAGCTGTCCGCTTTCGGAGCGCTTTCCCCGTTCGGGAAAGATTTCCGTGAACAGCTTGTCCCGGAAAGTACTGATAACCGTCCGCAGCTGATCCTTCGTTATCACGCGAGTGCCGACGTCTGTCGCGCTGTACTCATAGTCTTCGTCAATTTCTTCGTACCGCTGGCGCCGAGTGCGCCGATCCCTTACGGGGATTCGGCCCTGCGCAATTACGCCGCCCTTCCCCGTGATCTCCGTCTCGATCTCGTAGACGTTGAAGTCGACATTCACGCTGTCCGCAACGGCCTGCTCATAGGTGTACTCACTCACCAGATTGCCATTGAAGTAGCCGAACGTCTGCGCCACCGGAGTCGCCGTCAACCCTACGATAGGCGCGTCGAAGTACTCCAGCACCGAACGCCATTTGCCGTAGATCGACCGATGGCACTCGTCTACGATCACGAGATCGAACGCCTCCGGAGGGATGTCCGCGTTGTATCCCACGCTAAGGTCACTTGGCGCGTCGTACGGATCGGCGATCGGATCGCCCTCCGCCGGCTCAGGCAGCTCACGCCCAGTTAGCGACATGTATAGCCGCTGCACCGTGGACACGACGACCTTCGATGAAGTGAATATTCCCTCTGCGCCCAGGCGCTGAACATTGTACAACTCTGTGAACTTCCGCCCACTTTCCGGTGTTACATAATTTTCGAACTCCGCTCGGGCCTGGATGCCGAGATTGTTTCGGTCAACCAGGAATAGCACTCGTTCTGCCCGGGCATGCTTCAGGATCCGATAGGAGAACGTCACTGCGGTGAACGTCTTCCCAGCGCCCGTAGCCATCTGGATCAGTGACCGGCTCTGCCCCAGCCCAGATCCCTGACCTCGACCATCAGCCAGTGAGCGCTCCACACCCCGCACGGCCTCCACCTGCGCTGGCCGCAGCCCTGCTACATCCAGCTCCGGCATCCGCAGCCGCAACCGAGCCCGATAGCTTGGCGCCTGGGGATCTTCCTCTGCCTGTCGCATCCACCGTGACAGAGTCCGCGGCTGGTGGAAGGAGAAGACACGGCGCGATCGCGAATCCGGGTCCAGCGTGTTGCGGAACCGAGTCTCGCCCCCGTCGCTCGCATAGCGGTAGGGCAGCTCCGCCCGCCAGGCCGCCAATCGTTGCCCTGCGGACAGCCCCTCTGCGTACTGGTCAGCCTGGCCCTCCGCTGCTGACAGATCGGATCCCTCCCGCTTGGCCTCGATCACCCCCACCAGCTTTCGGTCCACATACAGCAGGTAATCAGCTCGCCCGGAGGCCATCGTGACCTCCCGAACCGCCACCCCGCGCTCCTTGACGAACAGATTCAACTGCGCGTCGTGGTCCTGCACCGACCAGCCTGCGTCCCGCAGCATCCGGTCTAGCTGCTCACGCACCTGCACCTCAGTTAGCGGCTCCCGGGACGCGATCTCGGCATTGCTCAGCAGCCGTTCCCGTTCCGCCACCGAAGTCGCCATCGTCCCGGGCAGAGGCTGGGAGCGATTGTCGTCGAAGCGACTGCGGAGGCCGGCGAGTTCGCTTTGCATCGCCGTCACGATCTCCGTGAGGCGGTCCTGCTGAGCTCTTGCATCGGCGAGTTCGCGCTCCGCTGCATGACGGGCATCTTGCTCCGCGTCAGCGTGCGTGGCCTTATTCTCGAACGTGAGTCGCGATGCAGCGAGCGCGACTTTCGCGGCTTCGATTTCTGCATCCAACGCCGCCGGATTTGGCATGGAGATCCGCGGTTGGGGCGGCACGAACGGGCGCTGCTCACGCGAGCCAGTGAGCAGCCGATCGAACCATACTCCTAGCCGAAAGCAGGATTGCACAGCACGGAAAGCCGCCTGAGAGTCGGCCAAATTATTGTGCACGGCGTCATTGCCCAGGCCGCGAATTTCATGGAAGGCCGTACTGACAGTTCCGTGTAGATAGCCCTCGCGCTCTAGCGCCCGCAAACGATCTACCTGACGATCTCCCTCGATCCGTACCCGGCCGCGCCTTACCAAGTCAGTGGCCAGGACCTCCCCAAACTGGCGGACTTTGAAGAGCGAGACATTAGGGTCTTCGAAGACAAGCGACTCTGCACCCGCACCGTAGGCCACGAGCAGTGGTAGATGAGGCAGAAGGAAGCCGAAGTTCTGAGACCGCTGAGCCAGCTCTACCAGCTTTGGATCAGGTACTTCAGTCGCACTGCTTCCACTCATCGAACAGTCTCATCCTTCGTATCAGCCCGCCGTGTGATCAGTCTCCGAGCGTAGCGGGGGCCACCCATGGGTGCCCCGGATTTGCCTGACGCCGCTACCTCGACGCTACCCTGCGCGGCTACACCATTGCGGGATCAGGGAGTCGTGGACCTGTCCATCGCCTGGTTTCGTAGTGGCTTTCGTTGTGCGGTTAGGTCCTTCTGATGATGGCTGACTCGTGCTTCGGCGATGATCCGTTCGAACTCCACCGGTGGTTGTCCGCCGGCTGCACTGTGCTTGCGGACCTCAACCAGGAAGGCATCCGGTCGCTGATCAAGCGCGACATCGGCAACCTTGCTGCCGCCAACCTCGACCAGCTCACCCGAGTCGTCAAGCACAAGCTCAAGCAGATCCAGTACCGCCCGCACCTGGTCGACGGCTGTCTCACCGGCACCAAACTCACCTTGGACGGCTGGCCGACATTACCCAATCAAGTTCAGTGCCTGACCCGCAAGTGCTGATCGCCGGCCTCACGGCGGAACGTCAAGACCTGCTTACTCAGGTGAGCGAGCTGGCCGACGGCGTCGAATAGGCGCAGGGCGGTTGGTCAGGCACCCGGGTGTACCGTCGCTGACCCGCCCCCAATCCAAGTGGGTGAGCGCCTGGAGCCGCATGCAGACGATCCCAGGCGCTCAACCATCGCTTGCCGATACTCGAAGGGCACGCTATTCCAGCAGTCCTCGTTCTAGCGCCCGTCGACGGAGGTTGAACAGGCTCTCCCAACCGTGTTCGGTCTCTACCTGCCACAGCTTCCAGCCGTTGCAGGAGCCTCGATTGAGCACGATCTGACCGGCGGTGGAGAGGCTTTCGTACGAAGCGCCGTTCTCCAAGCGGACTCGGCCGTCGCTGAGGAGGACGGCCTTGTAGGTGTTGCCCTTGTTCGTCGCCCTGAGCATGCTGTCCGCCTTCAGGAGACCGCTGGCGATGAGCTGGGCCGGTGAGATGCCGTAGTGCGCGCGCCTGGAGGCAGGCCTGGCCTCCGCCACACCCTGGGGCACGCTCAACCCTAGGCCTGTCGGCTCCCAGATCAGTTCACACAAGCGCCGGTACAACTGCTGCCGCTCCCCGATCGCGGAGGGCGGAAAGGTGTCCGGGTACGGACGGACCTGCTTGGCCAAACCGTGAAGGTCGAAGAAGCGTTGCAGGCGCGGGTGTCTCGTGTACACCGCCGGATGCAGAGAGGCGGCCAGCACGTTCTGCCGCTGGTAGTACTCCACCTTGCGTTCGTAGACGTCGTCCCGGTAGCTGGCGTTGTCCGACTTGGGGAGGAGTAGCAGTGCGCCCAGTCTGTCGCGCTGCTGCCGGAACCGTTCCTCGCTGCCCACCTCCTTGTGCCGCTCGTAGTGGTTCTCCCAGATGTGCTCGATCTCGTGAGGGCTGGATCCAGCGAGGCCGAGATACTCGGCGGTGCGGTTGGGGTTCTGAGTGCCTTCCTCGGCGAAGGCCGTCATCCGGGCAAGCAGGTAGCGCACCTGCTTGCGGTTGTCACCGCGAAGTCCGAAGGTGTTCAGCCCCGAGAAGTCGTACCCCAGCTCCGCCACTTCGCGACCGAGCACGGCTGACAGCTCGTCGATCCCCGCCGCATCGCGGACCAGCGGCACCAGCCGCGTGATCTCCGGCATGAGCTCGACGTTCTGAATTGCCGCGCTATTCGCCATCCGGCGGGCCAGAACGAGGTCGAGGTAGTCCGCGACCAGCCGAGCTTTCTGCCTGAAGGTGTCATCGTCGTCGCCCGGGTTCATCACTGCGGTCAGCAGCAGGAACTGTGCAGTCAGACCGTTGTCGGCGTTGTACCGTACCGACTCCAGCCCGGGCACCAGCTCGGTGGACGCCCGTTGGATCAGGGCGTACCTCTTGGCACACGGGACCAGGATGTCCGTGATGAAAGCGCGGTACTGGTCCGGCCGGCGCAAGCCCAGAAGCTCGCTGTGCTCGCGTACCCACTCGTGGAACGCTCCGTCGATCTGCTCGACACCCGGAGTAGTGGGATCGACGTAGCGTGCCTGCAGCAGTGTCTTGACGAAGTCGCTCGGCGAAGCCCCGTCCTTCGCCAGGCAGGTGAGCATCGCTCGCCAACTGGCATTCATGTCGGCGTGGTTCTGGCCCGCTCTGGAGAGCAGGAAGCTCTTGAGTAGATCGAGGGGGGTCAGGCGGGCTCCCCGATCGTTCATCGTCTCGAAGATCTCCCACCCGTGGTCCCGGTCGTGTGCCTGGATGTCTACTAGGCAGACGCGGGACAGCAACCAGTCGGTGAAGTAGGGCAACGGCTCGCCGCGCAGGATGTCGGGGAAGTCCTCGGCGAGATCGCAGCCGCGTTCCCACAGGTTCCTGACCGACGGTGATGTGCCGTTGGGCAGGCTGAACTCCTTACCCAACAAGAGGGCATCCATGCACACGGCACGTTCCGCGACATCCAGCGTGAACGAGCGCTTGCCGAATTGGCGGGACCAGATCAGCTTGTCGAGCTCCCGAGCGTCCTCTTCGAGGTCGTCATCTTCCAGCATTAGTTTGCGCAGGTGCGTGAGCAGAAGCAGCAACGAGGTGAAGCGCTGCTGTCCGTCCACCAGGTAGGTGATGTCGCCCTGGTAGGTGACGATGGGCCCCAGGAAGTAGGGCTCGTAGTAGCGAACCTTGGAACGCTCATGTCCTGACTTCCAATGTTCGAGAAAGCGTCTCGCCAGGTCATCCAAGAGCTCCTGCATGTTGCGGCGCGACCAGGTGTACTCCCGCTGGTAGTAATCAAGCCCGTACCGCACGCTGAACAGCTGGCTGACCGACGCACCTCGGCCGTCCACCAGTTTCGGGTCCCGCCCCTCGACCACGCGTCTTCCCCTTACCGTCACTGGCCCACTCAACTGAGCCCACTGGCACGGTACGTGACTCAGACGACACTGCGAGCACTATTCAGAAGCCGTTGTCATATCGATCTTGGTGGACGTGGGTTCGACTGTGCAGCTCGGTCGGGTGATCTTGCCGTGTGCCGGGCATGAAGACAGGGCCCCTGGTGCAGCTCGAGGTTGTCGAGACCGTGAGCACGCCAGGAGGCCCTGTTGTCGCACTTGTACGCCCTCGCACGCGCAGGTTCCAACTCGGCTGTCCGGGAGTGTGATTGTCTCGCTCACCGGTTCGAGAAAGCCGGGGACCGCTCGCAGAGGCATCCGAGGTACCCGTCGGACATGAGCGACGCGGAGTGGGCCGTCGTGTGGGACGCGATGCCCGTGCCCGCCTGGTTGGAAGGCCGCGGTAGGCAGCCTGAGGGCTACTGCCACCGCCGGCTGGTCGACGCGGTGCGCTACCTGGTCTCCACAGGCATCACCTGGAGGGCGATGCCTGTGGACTTCCCCGCCTGGGAGCGCGTCGACGCGTTCTTCCGGCGCTGGCGGGGCAAGGGCCTGGTTGGCGAGTTCCACGACCGGCTGCGGGACCGGGGCCGCGAGGCGGCTGGCCGCGATTCGGAACCGACCGCGGGCATCATCGACTCCCAGTCGGTGAAGGCGGCGGCGTCGGTGGCGGCCTCGAGCCGGGGGTTCGACAGGGGGAAGAAGGTGAACGGCCGCAAGCGTCACATCGTCGCGGACGCTCTCGGGCTGCTGCTGACGGTCCTGGTCACCGCGGCCTGCGTCACCGACCGCGAGGCCGGCCGCACTCTGCTGGCCCGACTGCCTCAGCAGCACTGGCGCATCACGCTGGTGTGGGCCGACGGCGGTTGCACCGGGTGCCTGCTCGACTTCGCCCGCGACGCCTGGCGGATCGCGCTGACCGTGGTCCGACGCAACGACGACGCCGCCGGGTTCACCGTGCTGCCCAAGAGGTGGCTGGTGGAGCGGATGTTCGCGTGGCTGATGCGCTCACGCCGCCTGGCCCGCGACTACGAGGCCCGCACTGACACCTCCGAAGCGATGATCCGGTGGTCGATGAGCATGGTCATGAGTCGCCGGCTCGCCCGGCGAGAACACTGAACGTCCCCGGAGGATTCCCGATCGGCTAGCCCCGCGCGGCGAGGCGCTTGGCCTTCGACCTCACTCACTCTACCTTCGCCGCGACCACCTCCAGCCGAGTGCCGCAGCGAGCCGGCGACAGTCCATCTGCTCCCCGCTTTGCGCCAGGACCTCCACGAGCCGCTGGTAGTCCGGCGCGAGAGAGTCGAGAGCGAGCCCTTCCCGCCAGGCGGGAACCACCGATCCGGGCACTTCCCTTGCGACCCGCGCAGGCCGTTCACTGGTCATCTCGGCCAGTGGCGCTTTCTCGCCTGCAGGAGGTTCTGCCAGGATCTCGGTCATCGTCTGACAGGTAATCACGAACCTTTCCCACGCGGCTTCCGCCTGCCGCAGCTCGTCCTGCATATCCTCCACCTGCTGCCGGACAGCACGCTCGCGTTGCTCCAGCAACCCCATCACGGATGGCCTCCGGGACCTCCATCGAAGAGACGACACGACACTCCGTCTCTGCCACCGAGGCCCGCCGCTATGCCTGAACAGCGAAAACACGCCCGCCACTATCGGAAAGACAACGGCTTCTCAGCTCGAATCCGCTGCTCTGCCCGGACTCGGTGCCACCGGCCTGCGGGGCCGGGGAGACCCAGGTGGCCAGGGCGGTCTCGTTGTTCCCCAGGTCCCGCGCCACCTCCGCCAGCGTCCTGCCGGTCTCGGCCACCATCCGCACAGCCCCTCACGGAACTCCGCGTCGAACCTCCTCCTCTTCTCCGCCATGACTCCCAACTTCCCCTTCAGCCACGGCCTCTATGCTAGGAGGGGAGGGTCAGGGGTCGTGATCCCCTTGGAGGGTTGGAGGGTACGCGGCGTGCGGGGACGGCCTGGGGACCACACGCCGCAGATCAGCTTGCGCAAGGCCTGGCCTTCTGCACGGGCAACGCGTTCCGTTCAATGCATGGCAGGCTGAGATCAACATCGCCGGGCGACTGGGGGTCAAGGGGTCGCAGGTTCAAATCCTGTCGTCCCGACAGTGATGTCGGAAGGCCGTTGGCCGGGAGAAATCCCAGGCCAGCGGCCTTTTTGTTGATGGCCCGACAGGTGATGGGCGGCTGCGATGCCGCCGCTTTGCGATCTTGCTGGGGACCAGCCGGGGACCGCAGCCATCGGCCGAGGGCCGCCGCAACCCGGTGCGGCGGCCGCGCGTTCGCACCTACACGAGGTCGCCGGCCTGCCAGCCCGGGGGGACCTTGGGCAGCCCGATCAGGGCGTCGATGGTCAGGTGCTCGGCGAGCAGGGCCTTGAGGTTGCGGCCGTCGATGAGGCGAAGGCGGCCGTTGCGGTGGGCGAAGTCGTAGCTGTCCTTGCCGAACCACGAGGTGGTGACGACGATGCCGTAGCCGGCGCCCTTGTCCTGCATGACGCCCGACATGGCGCGGACGGTGTTCACCGGGACCACGTGGAGCGTTTGGCCTGGATGGCGAAGATGGTGGATCCGGTCGGGTCGGCCAATGTCGCGACGGCGTCCACACCGTCGTCGCGGGAGCCCTGGGTGCGCCAGGTCTCGTAGCCCATGGCTTCGAAGAGTTCGCGGACCAGGCGTTCGAAGTCGTAGGGGTTCATCCGGAGCAGGTCGGGCCGGCTGTCGAGGGTGGCCACCACGGCCGTGTCGGTGATGATGCGGTAGCGGGACAGGTCCGCCTCGACGATGGGTGTGACCGGTTCCAGGTCGTGAGGGTGCTTGGAGACGGTGGCGCCGAGCCGGTGGAGGCACTGCTGCGGGTCGAGACGCGGTTCGTCCAGGACCAGTTCGGCGAAGTCCTTGCGCTGGGCGACGACGCTGACGACGCACACCCGGACGGCCTGGCCGGTCGTCGGATCGGTGGCGTTGACGCGGCCGTTGAGGATGACGGTCTCCACGAATGCTGCCGGTGTGGCGGTGAACGCCTCGTCCAGCGCCCGGAGGGCCAGGCGGGCCACCAGCCGGGCGTAGG
>NZ_JAQYWZ010000690.1:0-283 GCF_036290945.1 Streptomyces sp. BE303 | reverse complement strand
GCCGGTGTCGTTCGCCGTGATGGTGGGTCTGGCGCGGGTGTGGGGTTCGCTGGGTGTGGTGCCGGACGCGGTGGTGGGTCACTCGCAGGGCGAGATCGCGGCGGCGCATGTCGCGGGGATCCTGTCGCTGGAGGACGCCGCCGCCGTGGTGGCGCTGCGTTCGCAGGCGATCGCGCGGGGTCTGGCGGGTCGTGGCGGCATGGTGTCGGTGGGCCTGCCCTTCGGGCGGGTGGCCGACGGTCTGCCGGCCGGTGTGGAGGTGGCGGCCGTGAACGGGCCGTCG
>NZ_JAQYWZ010000689.1:0-319 GCF_036290945.1 Streptomyces sp. BE303 | reverse complement strand
GGGGGGGGGTTTCCGGGGGGGGGTGTGGTCGGGGGCGTGTTTGTCTGGGGCAGTGGGGGGGTGGGGTGGGCGGGGGGGGGGGGTGGTGGGGGGGTGGGGGGGGGTGTGGGTCGGGTGGGGGTGGGGGGTGTGGGGGGGGGGGGGGGGGTGTGGGTGGTGTTGGGGTGGGGGGGGGGGGGGGGGGGTGGGGGGGGGGGTCAGTGGCGGGGGCGGGGGGCGCGGCGGGGGGGGCCGGGGGCAGTGCCGACCCCTACACCTGCCCAAAGAACGACACCGAAGCCGCAAAAACAGCCCCGGCCCTCCGAAAACACACACTCCC
>NZ_JAQYWZ010000688.1:0-571 GCF_036290945.1 Streptomyces sp. BE303 | reverse complement strand
GTCCACCGCCTCGGCGAAGCGCACGGTCTGCCGCAGGTTGCGGTACCAGTACCCGCCGTCCAGCTCAGGACCCTCCAACCACCGGCCCTCCACCGTCGACAGGAACGGGATCGCGGCGGGCCGGGGCCTCACCGCGGCCAGCAACCCGGCGAGTTCCTCCTCGATCGACTCGACGTGGGACGTGTGGGAGGCGTAGTCCACCGGCACCCGGCGCACCCGCACACCCTGCTCCTCGAAGCCCGCCACCAGCGTGTCCAGCCCCACCGGGTCACCGGCCACCACCACCGACGACGGCCCGTTCACCGCCGCCACCTCCACACCGGCCGGCAGACCGCCCACCACCTCGGCGGCCGGCAGCGCGACGGACACCATGCCGCCACGACCCGCCAGACCCCGCGCGATCGCCTGCGAACGCAGCGCCACCACGGCAGCGGCGTCCTCCAGCGACAGGATCCCCGCGACATGCGCCGCCGCGATCTCGCCCTGCGAGTGACCCACCACCGCGTCCGGCACCACACCCAGCGAACCCCACACCCGCGCCAGACCCACCATCACGGCGAACGACACCGGC
>NZ_JAQYWZ010000687.1:0-398 GCF_036290945.1 Streptomyces sp. BE303 | reverse complement strand
GGTTGTTCGAGTGGTTGGGGGGGGGGGTGGTGGGGGGGGGGGGGGTGGGGGGGGGGGGTGGGGGGGCGCGTGGGGTGTTGTTGTTTTTGTTGTGGGGGGTGTTGGGGGGGGGGGGTTTTTGTTTTGTTTGTGGTGTGGTTTTTGGGGTGGGTTTTGGGTTTTTTGGGTTGTTTTTTGGGGGGGTTTTTTTGGGGTTGTGGGTATGTGGGGGGGTGGGGGGGGTGGGGGGGGGGGGTGGTTGTGGGTGGTGGGGGGTGGGTGGTTGGGTTTTGTGTTTGTGTGTGGGGTGTTTGTGGTTGGGGGTTTCTGGTTTCGTTCTGTCGTGTTTGGTTTTTGGCTTGTTTTGGTGGGTTGCGGCCGGGGGCGGCGCGCTCCTGCCAGCCCCCCCCCACCCCCCC
>NZ_JAQYWZ010000686.1:0-314 GCF_036290945.1 Streptomyces sp. BE303 | reverse complement strand
GCGGGTCGACCCCGGCCCGTTCGAACGCCTCCCACGACGTCTCCAGCATCAACCGCTGCTGCGGGTCCATCGCCAGCGCCTCGCGCGGCGAGATCCCGAACAGCCCCGCGTCGAACTCACCGGCGGCGGACACGAAGCCGCAGTCCCGGGTGTACGTGGTGCCGGGGTGCTCCGGGTCCGGGTGGTAGAGGGCTTCCAGGTCCCAGCCGCGGTCCGTGGGGAACCCGCCCCTGGCGTCCGTCCCGGAGGCCAGCAGGTCCCAGACGTCCACCGGGGTGTCGGCCCCGCCCGGGAACCGCCAGGCCAACCCCCCG
>NZ_JAQYWZ010000685.1:0-329 GCF_036290945.1 Streptomyces sp. BE303 | reverse complement strand
GGGGGGGTTGGTTTGGTGTTGTGGTGTTGGTGGTGTGTGTGGGGGGGTGGGGGGGCGCTGTGGTGGGGGGGGTGGGGGGGGTGGGGTGTGTGGGGGGGGGTGGGGGGGCCGCGGGGCGGGGGGGGGGCGGGGCGCCCCCCCCCCCCCCCCCGTGACCAGCAGCAGACGTCATACGCGCAGGTAATTGCACCAGCTCCACGCGCAGGCCGTCGGCCACCAGGCGGGCGGCGACGGCGCGGCCGATGCCGCCGGAGATCGGAAGAGCGATCTCGGTGGTCGCCGGATCATTAAAAAGGGGGGGGGGGGGGGGGGGGGGGGGGGGGGGGGGG
>NZ_JAQYWZ010000684.1:0-521 GCF_036290945.1 Streptomyces sp. BE303 | reverse complement strand
TCGTGGAACTCCTCCAGGGAGGCCGCGCCCGCGTAGGTGCAGGAGCTGCGCACGCCGGCCACGATCGAGTCGATGAGGTCCTCGACGCCCGGGCGGGCCGGGTCCAGGAACATCCGGGAGTGCGAGATGCCCTCCTCGAACAGGGCCTTGCGCGCCCGGTCGTAGGTGGAGTCCTGGGAGGTGCGGTTGCTCACGGCCCGCTTCGAGGCCATGCCGAACGACTCCTTGTACTGGCGGCCGTCGGCGGTGACCTGGAGGTCGCCCGGCGACTCGTAGGTGCCGGCGAACCAGGAACCGATCATCACGTTGGAGGCGCCGGCGGCCAGCGCCATCGCGACGTCGCGCGGGTGGCGGACGCCGCCGTCGGCCCAGACGTGCTTGCCGAGCCGGCGCGCCTCGGCGGCGCACTCCAGGACGGCGGAGAACTGCGGACGGCCCACGCCGGTCATCATCCGGGTGGTGCACATCGCGCCCGG
Organism: Streptomyces sp. BE303; assembly: GCF_036290945.1. Taxonomy (NCBI): domain Bacteria; kingdom Bacillati; phylum Actinomycetota; class Actinomycetes; order Kitasatosporales; family Streptomycetaceae; genus Streptomyces; species Streptomyces sp. BE303. Next base: position 45 of record NZ_JAQYWZ010000684.1, on the reverse strand, counting down.
CCCGACCCCGACCTTCAGGATGTCGGCGCCCGCCTCGACGAGGTC
>NZ_JAQYWZ010000683.1:0-1060 GCF_036290945.1 Streptomyces sp. BE303 | reverse complement strand
CTACCCGGGCGGGATCACCACTCCGGACGAGCTGTGGAAGCTGGTGGACGAGGGCCGGGACGGCATCGGCCTGTTCCCGACCGACCGCGGCTGGGACGTCGAGGGGCTCTACCACCCCGACCCGGACCACCCCGGCACCTCGTACGCGCGCGAAGGCGGGTTCCTCTACGAGGCCGCGGACTTCGACCCGGACGTGTTCGGGATCTCGCCGCGCGAGGCGCTGGCGACGGACCCGCAGCAGCGCCTGCTGCTGGAGACGGCGTGGGAGGCGTTGGAGCGGGCCGGGGTGGACCCGCTGGGCCTGCGCGGCTCCCGCACCGGCGTCTACGTGGGCCTGATGTACCACGACTACGCCGCGCGCCTGCTGGACGTCCCGGACGAGGTCGAGGCGTACCTCGGGACCGGCAACTCGGGGAGTGTCGCCTCCGGCCGGATCTCCTACACGCTCGGCCTGGAGGGCCCCGCGCTGACGGTGGACACCGCCTGCTCGTCGTCCCTGGTCACGCTGCACCTGGCGGCCCGGGCGCTGCAGGCGGGCGAGTGCGATCTCGCCCTCGCGGGCGGGGCCGCGGTGATGGCGACCCCGGAGACGTTCGTCGGGTTCTCGCGGCAGCGGGGTCTGGCGGCCGACGGCCGGTGCAAGTCCTTCGCGGCGGGTGCGGACGGCACCGGCTGGGGAGAGGGCGTCGGCATGCTGCTGGTGGAGCGGCTGTCGGACGCGCAGCGGCTCGGCCACCCGGTCCTGGCGGTGGTGCGGGGCACGGCGGTGAACCAGGACGGTGCCTCCAGCGGTCTGACGGCGCCGAACGGCCCGTCGCAGCAGCGCGTCATCCGCCAGGCGCTGGCGAACGCCGGTCTGTCGCCGCGGGACGTCGACGTGGTCGAGGCGCACGGTACGGGGACGACGCTGGGCGACCCGATCGAGGCCCAGGCGCTGCTGGCGACGTACGGGCGGGACCGGGACGGCGGCGACCCGCTCTGGCTCGGGTCGATCAAGTCGAACCTCGGGCACACCCAGGCGGCGGCCGGGGCGGCCGGCATCATCAAGATGGTCCAGGCG
>NZ_JAQYWZ010000682.1:0-357 GCF_036290945.1 Streptomyces sp. BE303 | reverse complement strand
GGGGGGTCGGCGGCTGTCGTGTGGTTGGGGGTTTTTTGTGTGGGTGTTCGTGAGTGCTTGTACTCCGGCGGCGCGGCGGGGGGGCGCGGACCCCCCCCCCCCGCCCCCCCCCGCCCCCCCCCCCGACCACCACGCCGCCGACGCCATACCCGATGAGCACTGGCTCCTGGCCGTCAGACGCGTCCACTTCGCTGCTGGCCAGGGCCGGGACGCGATCGTGGCGGCCAGGACGCAGGCTCATGAACCGTCGGGCGGGGGGGTGGGGGGGCGGGGGGGCGGCGGGGGGGGCGCGGGGGGGGCGGGGGGGGGCGGGGGGGGGGGGTGGGGCGGGGGGGGGGGGGCGGGGGCGGGGCCGGG
>NZ_JAQYWZ010000681.1:0-325 GCF_036290945.1 Streptomyces sp. BE303 | reverse complement strand
TGGCGGGCCCGCGGTCGGGAGCGCTCGCTGATCGACGGGTGGCGTCACCGTGTCACCTGGAAGCCCGTCACCGATCTGGCCGAGGCGGCGCCCCGTGGCCGCTGGGCGATCGTCGGTGACGAGGCGTCCGTACGCGTCGACGCGTCCGAGTTCGCCGAGGCGCTGACCGCGCTCGGCGCCGACGCCGTGGTCGTACCGCCCGGCGACCGCGCCGACCTGGCCACGCGTCTGCGTGAGCTGGAGCCCGCAGGCATCCTCGTGCTCCCGGCCGTGTCCCTCGCGGGCGCACTGGCCGTCGTCCAGGCATCGGCCGAGGTCGCGGGCG
>NZ_JAQYWZ010000680.1:0-39594 GCF_036290945.1 Streptomyces sp. BE303 | reverse complement strand
TCCACGGCCGCGGCGTCGACACCGTCCTCGGCCCGGAGATGCGCTCCACCGGCGAGGTCATGGGCATCGACAAGGTCTTCGGCACCGCCTACGCCAAATCCCAGACCGGCGCCTACGGCGCCCTCCCCACCAAGGGGAAGGCCGTGCTGTCCGTGGCGGACCGCGACAAGCGGGACATCGTGCTGCCCGCACTCGCCCTCGTCGGCCTCGGGTTCGACCTGCTCGCCACCGCCGGCACCGCCGAGGTGCTCCAGCGTGCCGGCATCCCCACCACCGTGGTGCGCAAGCACGACGAGGGCGAGGGCCCGAACGGCGAGCGGACCGTCGTCCGGCTGATCCACGACGGCGAGATCGACCTCGTCGTCAACACCCCGTACGGCACCGGCGGCCGCCTCGACGGCTACGAGATCCGCACCGCCGCCGTCGCCCGCTCGGTGCCCTGCCTGACCACCGTGCAGGCCATGGGCGCCGCCGTGCTGGCGATCGAGGCCCTCCAGTCGGCGACCGCCATGACGGTGACCCCGCTTCAGGAACTGAGCGTCCGGTACGACCGGTCCGCGTAGACCAGCGGGTCACCGCCGTCCGCGAGCCGGACGGCGGTGACCTCGCCGACCAGGATCAGGTGGTCGCCGGCGGGGTGCCGGTCGTACACCGCGCAGTCGAGCTGGCAGAGGGCGTCGGCGACGGCCGGCAGGTCCCGGGGCGTCGGCTCGGTGTCCGCCGCGCGGAACTTCTCTGCCCCGCGGGTGGCGAACCGGGTCGCCACGGCGGACTGCTCCCGGCGGAGCACGCTCACCGCGAACTCCTCGCAGCCGGCGAGCGCCTTGTAGGCACCGGCCGTCTCGGCCACGCAGACCAGGATCAGGGCCGGTTCCAGCGAGACCGAGCAGAACGAGGTCGCGGTGAGGCCCTGCGGGGCGCCGTCGCTCCCCCGGGTCGTCACCACCACCACGCCGGCGGCGGTCCGGGCCATCGCGGCGCGGAGGTCGTCGCGGGTCACCGTCCGGCCGGTCACGGCAGCACCACCGTCTGCGCCGCGTAGTTGAGTCCGGCCCCGAAGCCGACCAGCAGCGCGGTGTCCCCGCTCGCCGCCGTGCCCTCGCCGAGCAGTGCCTCCAGCGCGAGCGGGATCGAGGCGGCGGAGGTGTTGCCGGTCTCGACGACGTCGCGGGCGACGGTGGTCGCGGCGGTCAGGCCGAGGCGCTCGACCATCAACTCGGTCATCCGGAGGTTGGCCTGGTGCGGCACGAAGGCGCCGAGGTCCGCGACCGACTGGCCGGCCGCGTCGAGGGCCGCCAGCGCGGCCGGCGCCACCTCCTCCATCGCCCAGCGGAACACCCGGCGGCCGTCCATCCGCATCCAGGGCCGTTCGTCACCGGCCCACGGCGCGGTCATCCGCAGGGCGTCGGCGTACGCGCCGTCGGAGCGCCGGACCACCGGGCCGATGCCGGGGTGACGGGCCGCGCCGACCACGACGGCGCCGGCGCCGTCCGCGAAGAGCAGGGCGCTCGTGCGGTCGGTCGGCTCGACGATGTCGGTCATCCGCTCCGCCCCGATCACCAGCACCCGCCGGGCGCCACCGGTCCGTACCGTGTCGGAGGCCACCGCGAGGGCGTGGCAGAAGCCCGCGCAGGCCGCCGACAGGTCGAACGCGGCGGCGCCGCCGGCGCCCAGCCGGTGGGCCACCACGGCGGCCAGCGCCGGGGTCTGGACCAGGTTGGACATGCTCGCCACCAGGACGAGGTCGAGATCGGCGGGGCGCGCCCCGGCCCGGTCGAGGGCCTGCCGGGCGGCCGCGACGGCCATCACCGGCAGCGTCTCGTCGGGGCCCGCGAATCCGCGCCGGCGAATTCCGCTGCGGGTCTCGATCCACTCGGGGGTGGAGTCGATGCTCCGGCAGAGCTCGGCATTGTCGACGCGGCGGCGGGGCCGGTAGCCACCGACCCCCTGTATTCCGCTGTGCCCCGTGCCGGCGACGCGTATCGGGCGTTTCCTCGCGTTCACCACTTCGGTTCTCCATTTCGCGTCCACGATGCGGGCGAGGCGATCCTCACAATCGACGCTGGAAAAGCCCTTGAGGCTCGCTGGGCGGCCCTACAATTCACCTGACGCACCGTCACACCGAGGGACGGCTGCGAACGGGGAAAGGGGGACTCGGTGATCCGGCTGCTCATCGCCGAAGATGTACGGATGGTACGCGGCGCACTGGTGGCGCTGCTCGAACTCGAACCTGACGTCAAGGTGGTCGCCGAGGTCGGCAGCGGCGACGCCGTGGTGCCGGCCGCGCTGGAGGTCCGGCCCGACCTGGCGATCCTGGACATCAACCTGCCGGGGCAGGACGGCCTCACCGCCGCCGCGCAGCTGCGGTCGTACGTACCCGACTGCCGGGTGCTGCTGCTCACCAGCCTGAGCCATCCGACCGTGCTGCGGCGGGCGCTCGCACTGCCGGGCACGGGGCTGCTCCTGAAGGACGCACCGCCGAGCGAGCTGTTCGCCGCGGTCCGCCGGACGATGACCGGCGAGCGGGTCGTCGATCCGCAGCTCGCACTGAGCTTCTCCACTCCGGTGGACGGACTGCTCACCCCGCGCGAGGTCGAGGTGCTGCGACTGGCCGCCGAGGGCGACGACGTCCGGCAGATCGCGCGCCAGCTCCACCTGTCGGTGGGAACGGTCCGCAACTACCTGACCGCGGTCGTCCAGAAGCTGGACGCCCGCAACCGGGTCGACGCCGTCCGGATTGCCCGGGAATCGGGCATGATCTGACGGTGCGTGCACGGCCCCGGTATGAGAAATTCACAGACCGCCCGTGAGATCATCACTAGGGCTCCCTCAGTTCCTCGTGCCACACTCGAGGAAACCGAGATTTCCATGGAGGCGCACGTATGGACATCAGTGTTCTGGGGCCGCTGGAAATACGAATCGACGGAAACTTCATCGTGCCGAGTGCCGGAAAGCCGCGACAATTGCTCGCACTGCTCGCCCTTCGGGCGGGCCGGCTGGTCCAGGTGCCCACACTGATGGAGGAGGCCTGGGGGGCCCGAATACCGAGGAGCGCCCAGACGACGTTACAGACCTACGTCCTCCAGCTCCGCCGGCGGATCGCGGCCGCGCTGCCGGCCGGCACGCCGCAGACGGCCAAGGAGGTGCTCGCCACCCGGCTCGGCGGCTACCAGCTGACCGGCGCCGTGCACGACTCCGACCTGCGGACCTTCCACCGGCTGACCGCCGAGGGCAGCGCGGCCCTCGACGCCGGGGACGCCCACCGGGCCGCCGACGCGCTCGGCCGGGCGCTGCGGCTCTGGCGCGGCCCGGCGCTGGCCGACGTCCCGGTCGGGCCCGTGCTGGAGACCGAGATCCTGGGCATGGACGAGGCCCGCACCCGGGCGATGGAACTGCGCGTGGAGGCGGACCTGCGGCTCGGACGGCACGCCGAGATCCTCAGCGAACTGAGGATGCTGACGGCCCGTCACCCGATGCACGAGAACTTCTCCGCCCAGCTGATGGTCGCCTACTACCGCTCCGGCCACACCTGGCGGGCCCTGGAGACGTACCAGCGGCTGCGCGGCGCGCTGGTCGGCGAACTGGGGGTCGAGCCCTCCCGCCGGGTGCAGCGGCTGCACCAGCTGGTCCTCGGCGGCTCCCCCGAGCCGGCCCACCCGGAACTGCCCGAATTCGCCCTGGAGGTGGCGCGGTGACCGCACGTCCGACGACCTACCGCAGCGCGGCGGTGATCGGCACCGGCACGATCGCGCTGGGCTGGATCGCCCTGTTCGCCGCACGCGGGCTGGAGGTGCGGATCAGCAGCACCCGTGCCGACGCCCGCACCCACGTCACGGCGGCGCTGCCGCTGTACGCGGCCTCCCTGCCCGGCGGACCGGCCGACCCCGACGAGCTGGCGGCCCGGCTGGTCTTCGCCCCCGACCTCGCCGGCGCGGTGGCAGGCGTCGACGTGGTGCAGGAGAACGCACCGGAGGACCTCCCGCTCAAGCAGCGGCTGTTCGCCGAAGTCGCGGCGGCGGCAGCACCGGACGCCCTGCTGCTCTCCTCCACCTCGACCCTGCTGCCGGACGACCTGGGCGCCGGACTCGACACCCCCGGCCGGGTCCTGGTCGGCCACCCGTTCAACCCCCCGCACATCGTGCCGCTGGTCGAGGTGGTGGCCGGCCGCGACGCCGATCCCTCGACCGTCGGGGCCGCGGTGGAGTTCTACCGGTGGCTGGGCAAGACACCGGTCGTGCTGCGCCGCGCGGTGCCGGGCTTCGTGGCGAACCGGCTGCAGTCGGCCCTGCTGCGGGAGAGCATCCACCTGGTGCGCGAGGGCGTGGTGACGGTGGACGAGCTGGACGAGGTCGTGACCGCCTCGATCGGCTCCCGGTGGGCCGTGGTAGGCCCGTTCCACGCCTTCCACCTGGGCGGCGGGCCCGGCGGCCTGCGGCACTGGCTGGAGCACCTGGGCAGCGGCCTGGAACGCAGTTGGTCGCTGCTCGGCTCGCCGCCGGTGGACCGGGAGACCGTCGACACCATCCTGGCGCAGGCCGACGCGTCGTTCGGGGCGGTGCCGTACGAGGAGCTGGCCGCCCGGCGCGACCGCGGGCAGAACGCGGTCATCGCGGCGGCGGCCCGGGCACGCGAGGGCTGAGGACGCGCGCCGCGCGCCGGTGCCGAACGGGAGGCGGGAGGGAGCGCCGACCGTCGGCACCGGCCCGGGGCGACGCCCCGGGGGCAGGCGGGCCGAGTGACGACGGGGCTCCCGGCCGTGACGGCCGGGAGCCCCGCCCGTGCGCCCCGCCCGTGCGCCCGGCCCGGGTGCCCTGCCCGGGTGCCCGGATCAGAACGAGGCGTGGTCCTGGGTCACCCGCCGTTCCAGGGTGCGCAGTTCACCGTCCTCACGGACCAGGACGTCGCGGACGACACAGCTCGGCGCGATGACCGGCTGGAACTGCCCGGGCCGGGTCGTCACGACGAGGGCGTAGAACTCGGTGTGCACGCTGCCGTCGGGCTGCTCGCGGACGTCGAGCATGTTGAACCAGTGCCGGCGCCGGACCGGGTCCTGGGCGAACCGGCGATCGTTGTACGAGCGCACCTCGGCGGCGATCGCCGCCCGGCCGCGGACGGCGGGCGCGTCCGGCGAGTGGTCGAACACGCCGTCCGCCGCGAAGGTCGCCGCGAACGGCTCGGCCCGCACCGCGTCCAGGTGCTGCATCTGGCGGGCGTAGAACAGTTGCACCTCGGCGTAGAGCCCGGTACGGGCCGGATTCGCCACGGGGGTGGTGGTCTCCACCAGCTTCCTCCTCGGTAGGAACGGTTCGTGGAAGGTCCCGGCCACCCTCGCCGGGCGGGCTCAACCCGTCCTGGAGACGGTCTGGAGGAACTCGGCCGCGTGGTCCTCGACCCAGGCGCGGAACGGCCGGGCCGGGCGGCCCGTGTACTCCTGGACGGTGCCCGTCAGCGGCGGCGGCACCCGGCGCAGGTACTCCTCGACGCCGAGCAGCGCGCGGGCGTAGGCCTCGGGCAGCCGGTCGCCGGCCAGTCGCACCCATGCCTCGGCGCTCAGCCGGCGGACGGTCAGCGGACGGCCGGTCACCTCCGCGAGGATCCGCACCCGTTCGTGGGTGTCCAGGGCCTGCGGGCCGGAGAGGACCAGCGGCCCGGGGGCGGGGGCGGGGCCCGCGAGGACGGCGGCGGCGACGTCGGCGATGTCCCGCGGGTCGACCACCGGAAGCGCGAGGTCCGGGTGGACGGCGCCGATCACCCCCGCGCCGCGCACGGCGGGGATCCACTGCCGCGTGAGCGAGGCGAACGGGCCCGGCCGCAGCACGGTGACCGGCCGGCCGGTGGCCGCGAGCGCGGCCTCGCCCTGCCGGTGCTTGCGGAACAGCGGGTTGTCCGGCACCGGGTTGTCCGGCACCGGGTTGTCCGGCACCGGGTTGTCCGGCACCGGGGCGTCCTGTGTCGGGTCCTCCTGTGCCTCGGCAGCCTGCGCGGCGGGGGCCGCAGGGGCGGCGGGAGCCGCCGCGGAGAGCAGGACGAGGTGCTCCGGACCGCCTCCGGGCACGTCGCGCAGCGCCTCGGCGACCGCGGCGCCGGCGTCGTCGGCCAGCAGGACGAAGGCCCGCTCGACCCCGACGAGCGCGGCGCGGACCGCCGCCGGGTCGGTGAGGTCCCCCGGGGCGAGGTGCACCCCGGCCGGCAGCAGGGCCGCGGCCCGCTCCGGCTCCCGGACGAGGGCACGGACCTCCGCGCCGTCCTTCAGCAGACGGCGCACCAGATGGCTCCCGACCGTCCCGGTGGCCCCGGTGACCAGTACTTTCCTCGGCATGCCGCCTCCCTGCGGTCCGTGGGCGGCGGTGTGCCGCCCCGGCGACCAGCAGAGCGTGCGGGGCTCGAAGAACGCTCCAGCGGGACTCGGCCGCCGGCGCCGGACCTACGGGCGGGGGCGGGAGGCGCCGTTCTCGTAAGCCTCGATGGTGCGGACGAACAGCGCCCGGTCCTCGGGGGCGAGCGGCTCGAACGCCCTGCGCCAGGCGTCGGCCCCGTTGGCCAGCCAGCGCTCGATGGCCTCGCGGGTGGCGGGCTCCTCGGTGATGCTGACGATGGTGCGACGGCGGTCGGCCGGGTCGGCCAGCCGTTCGACGACTCCCTGCCGGGTGAGGTCGCTGACCATCAGGCTCACCGTGGTGGGGGCGACCTCCAGGCGCGCCGCGAGCTGGTTCACCGGCATCGGCCCGTCGAAGAGCAGGTAGGACAGCATCGACAGGTGACGGGGCGCCAGGTTCATCGACTGGAGCCGGTCGGGCACGGGCGTGCGCTTGAGCCGCGCCGCCACGCGCGGCATGAGGAGCAGCATCGCGCGGATCGCCTCGTCGGTGCTGAGCCCGTGCGCGGACGAGGCGTCGGACACCTGTTCCGTTGACATCCTCCACCCCTCCCCATAGCTTTGCTTTCAAAGCAAAGTCTCCTGTCGGCTTCTCACACAGTACCGGAAGGGGCGCTCCATGCCCGAGCCCCGGCCCGCATCCCCGCAGTACAGCCCACGTCGCTGGGCGGCCCTGGTGGTCACCATGGCGGCCACCGTGATGGACCTGATCGACGGCACGGTCCTCCAGGTCGCCTTACCCACGCTCCGCCGCGAGCTCGACGCCTCCTCCACCCAGCTCGAATGGGCCATGGCCGGCTACACCATCGCCTTCGCCTCCGGCATGATCACCGCCTCCCGGCTCGGCGACCGCTACGGCCGGCTGAAGGTCTTCCAGGCCGGGCTGATCGCCTTCACCCTCACCTCGCTGCTCACCGGGCTCTCCGTCAACCCCGAGATGCTGGTCACCGTCCGGATCCTCCAGGGGGCCTCCGCCGCCCTGATGGTGCCCCAGGTGCTCGCCATGCTCCGGGTCGAGTTCCCGCCCGGCGAGCAGCAGCGCGCCGCCACCGTCTACGGCCTGACCTTCTCGATCGGCGGCGTCGGCGCCCCGCTGCTCGGCGGCCTGCTGCTCGACGCCGACCTGTTCGGCCTCACCTGGCGGCCGATCTTCTTCGTCAACGTGCCCGTCGGCATCGCCGCGCTGATCGGCACCGTGCTGCTCTGCCGGGACTCCCGCTCCGAGCACGCCTCCACCATCGACGCCCGCGGCCTGGCCATCGCCGGCGTCGCGGTGCTCGCCCTGCTCTACCCGCTGGTCGAGGGCCGCACCCTGGACTGGCCGTGGTGGACCTTCGCCGTCATGGCGGCCTGCCCGGTGCTGCTCTGGCTCTTCGGCCGCTACGAACGGACGGTCGTCGCCCGGGGCCACACCGCGCTGATCGACCCGGCACTGCTGCGCCAGCGGGCCGCCCTCGGCGGGCTCTCCGTCGCCGTGCTGTTCTTCGCGGGCGCCGCCTACCCGGTGATCCTGACGGTCCATCTGCAGAGCACCGTCGGCTTCACCCCCCTGCACACCGCGCTGACCATGGTCCCGGCCGCCGTCGGCGTCGGCCTCTTCTCGCCCTTCGCCACCAGGCTGCGCCAGCTCGGCCGTCCGCTCGCGGTGGTCGGGTGCGTGGTGCTCGCCCTGGGCATGGGCCTCACCACGCTCGCGGTGGTCCGCTACGGGACCGGACTGCACTCCTGGCAGCTGATCCCGGGCCTGCTGATCGGCGGCGTCGGCATGTCGATGGCCTCGGGCGTGCTGATCGCCACCGTCCTCGCGAAGACCCCGGGCCATCACGTGGGCGCCGCGGCCGGACTGGTCAACACGGCCATCCAGATCGGCACCGCCTCCGGGGTGGCGCTGCTCGGCACCGTCTACTTCGGCCTGCTGGACGACGGCCACCCGCCGATCCGCTCCGCCGCCACCGGCCTGCTGGTCGTCGTCGGGCTCTACCTGCTGGCCGCCCCCGCCGCGATGATCCTGCCCGGCGGCCGTCTGGTCTTCATGGCCGCCCGGCCCCCGCAGCAGCAGCCCCGGCCGCCGGCCTCGACGACGCAGCCGGGCCGGCCGGACGGCGCCGACGCGGAGGCCACCCGGACCTGACCGCCCGAACCCCCGGCCACCCGAACCCCGCTCCCTGCCTGTCGATCTGTCGACCTGCCGACCTGCCGGCCGCCCGACCGGCGGTCCAGCCGGCCTCGACCGGACGCCGCGAGGCTGCGCTTCTCCACCGTTCTCCACCGTCCCACCGGAGGGAAGTGCCGCCGTGAAGGAGCATTCCGATCTGACCGAGGTGTGCCGGGCGGCCTCGGCGCACGCGGACCGGGCCGAACGCGAGTACCGGCTCGGGGCCGAGGTCGTCGAGGCCGTCCGGGAGGCCGGGTTCGCCCGGCACTTCGTCCCCGCCCGGTGGGGTGGCGACGAGGGCGGCTTCGGCACCTGCCTCGACGCCGTCTCCGCACTCGCCCGGCACGACCCGTCCGCCGCCTGGTGCGCGTCGATCGCCTCGACCCTCGGCAGGATGGCCGGGTTCCTGCCCGAGGAGGGCCGGCGCGCGCTCTGGGCGGACGGCCCGGACACCCTGGTGGCCGGCGCGCTGGTGCCTGCCGGGACGGCCGTCCTTGAGGACGGCGGCTGGCGGCTCTCCGGCCGCTGGTCCTACGTCAGCGGCGTGGACTCCTCCGACGCCGCCCTGCTCGCCTGTTCGGTCCCGGTGCCCGACGGCGCGCCGGACGAACGGCAGCCGCGCTTCCTGCTGGTGCCCCGCTCCGCCTACCGGGTCGAGGAGACCTGGCGGACCGTCGGCATGCGCGGGACGGGCAGCCACACGCTGGTCCTGGACCCGGTGCACGTGCCCGTCGGACACACCTTCGGGCACGCCGAGCTGCTGACCGGGCGCCCGGCGGGCGAGGCGCCCGCCCCCCTCACCGTGCCGCTGCGCGACGTCAGCGGGCTGACCTTCGCCGGACCCGTGCTGGGGGCGGTGCGAGGGGCGCTGTCCGCCTGGTCCGCCGCCGCGGCCCGCCGGAAGCCCTCGGCCGCCGCCGAGTCCGCGCTCGCCCGGGCCTCCGCCGAGACCGACGCGGCCGCGCTGCTGCTGGCCCGGGCCGCCGAGGACGCCGACCGGGGCGCCCGGGACGAGTGGAGCGGGGCCCGCGCGCAGCGCGACCAGGCGGCCGCCGTGGAGCTGCTGCTGGCCGCGGTCAACGGGCTGGCCAGGACCGCCGGGACCGGTGCGCTGCAGGAGGACGCGCCGTTCCAGCGGTTCTGGCGGGACGCCACCACCGGCGCCACCCACGCCGTCCTCCAGTGGGAGCCGGCCGCCCACCGCTTCGCGACGGCGGAGCTCGTCACGTACGCGGCGGGCTGACGGACCCGACGGGCCTGCGGGTACCGCGGACCGGCGGGTCGCCGCGCCTCACGGGGTGGTCGGGCGACCGGTGGTCGGGCGACCGCCCACCCGGTTGCCCGACACCGGACGCGGGACCACGGAGTGCCGCAGTGCCGCAGTGCCGCAGTGCCGCAGTGCCGCAGTGCCGCAGACGGAACGCCGCGAGGGGGCTGTGGGCATCCGCCCGCAGCCCCCTCCGGCACTCCGGCCGGGCCGGGTCAGCCGGCGGGCCCGTCGGTGACGGTGTACCCGCCGATCGTCAGTTCGGCGCCCTGGCCGAAGAGCCGGCTGCTCTCCCGGCTCTCCTCGTCGACGAAGGTCTGCTCGTGCGGCTCGCCCGCGTCGGGGCGGAAGTAGGTGGTCGCCCGGGAGAGGCGGACCAGGCCGCGCCCGGTCGGCCAGGAGCCGTCCAGCAGGCTGAGCAGGCCCATCCCGAAGCTGAGCTGGCGCGGTTCGACCACCGTCAGCTCGCCGCCCTCGTCGAGGGTGAGCGTCTCCCGGCCGAGCGGCAGACCGATCCGGTCGACCCGCAGCACCTCCTCGTCCTCCAGCAGCCAGCGCACCACGCCTGCGCCCCGGTCGTAGGAGATCCGCACCCGGTGGCGGTCGTCCGGGGTGCGGTCCAGCAGCGGCACGGTGCAGGCGAAGGAGCCGTACGGGCCGAGGTGGCGGCGGGCGAAGTTGGTCCGGCCGTAGAAGGCGTAGAGCCGGCGGTTGGTCAGGATGAAGTCGAAGGCGACCGAGGTCTCCGGGTCGATGGTGTTCAGCATGGCGCCGCCAAGCCGCAGGTCGTCCTCGGGGTCGCGGACCGCGTCGCCGAACGGGTGGCCCGCGGTGCCGTAGGTGCGGCCGGAGACGGTGGCGGAGACGGAGAGCACCCGGCCCGGTTCGGCCTCGAAGCCCTGGAAGCCGGAGGCCGCGGTGCGGTTGACGTAGGCGATCCACTTGGCGTGGTCGGCGAATCCGGGCACCACCCCGGCCTGTCCGCGCTCGCTGGGCACCGTCCGGGTGAAGGCCGGCTCGCCGGTCGCCGCGTTGCGGCCCCGGGAGACCAGGCGCAGGCCGTCCCCGGTGACGGTGGCGTCGGCGTCGTCGGCGATCAGCTCGGCGGTGGCCTGGACGTACCGCCAGCGGGCGTCCGGCCCGGTGGCGGAGAGTCCGTCGCGGAAGTCGTCCCGCCAGAGCTCGGCGGCCTCGGCGGGGACGGCGGCTTCGGCGGGGGTGCGGGCGGGCGGGTTCATCGCGGCTCCTCGGGTCGGTCGGTCGGTGGTGCCGGGGCGAGCAGGAGGTCGACGACCTCGGGGAAGGAGTCGACGACCCGCTCCGCGCCCGCGGCGGTCAGCTCGGCGGCGGTGGCCGCGCCGTACGAGACGCCGATGACGCGCATCCCGGCGGCACGCGCCATGCCCACGTCGGCGACGCCGTCGCCGACCACCACGCAGGACTCGGCGGACAGGCCGAGCCGGTCGGCCGCGTACCGGGCCATCGCCGGGTGCGGCTTGCCGTGCTCGACGCTGTCGTGGCCGGCGACCACGGCGAACGCGTCGGCGACGCCCATCAGGGCGAGGATCTTCTCGGCCGCCCCGCGCGGCTTGGAGGTGGCCACCGCGAGCCGCAGCCCCGCCCCGGCGAGCCGGCGCAGCCCGGTCGCCACCCCCGGGTAGCGCAGGGCCGCGCCGGTGGCCGTCAGATGCGCACGGAAGCGCCGCTGGTAGTCGGCGGCGGCGGCGGCCACCTCCGGGCCATCGGCCGGCCGGCCGAGCAGCCGGGCCAGGCTCGGTTCCAGCGGCAGGCCGACGGTCGCGCGCACGGCGTCCGCGCCGGGGTGCACGCCGCGTTCGGCGAGGACGGCGGTGAGCAGCGTGGCGATGGCCTGCGGGGTGTCGGCGAGGGTGCCGTCGAGATCGAACAGGACGCCGGCCGTCACCGCCACTCCCCCGCCGCCTGCTCGTACGCGGGCCGCGCGCCGGCGTGCTGCGTGCCCGCCTGCTGCTCGTTCCCGGCCAGGGCCGACAGGGCGGCCGACAGCTCGCCGGCCAGCCGCGCGGTGCTCAGCAGCAGGGACCGGCCGGCCTTCGCGGTGCGTCCCTCGGTGACCCGGGAGACGGCCTTCATCAGGAAGGGGCTGACGGCGTTTCCGGTGACCCCGGCCGCGTCCGCCTCGGCGAGCGCCCGCACGATGGCGGTCTCGATCACCTCGGCGTCCAACGCGTCCTCCTCGGCCACCGGGGTGGTGAGCAGGACCGTGCCGCCGCCGTTGACCTCCCAGTGCGCCAGGACGGCGCGGGCGGCCTGGCGGACGTCGTCCACCCGGCGGACCGGGACCTCGGTGGCCCGCGCGTAGAAGCCGGGCAGCCGGTCGGTGCCGTGGCCGAGCACCAGGACGCCGGCCGTCTCCAGGTACTCGGCGGTGAGCCGGGCGTCCAGGATGCTCTTGGCTCCGCCGCAGACCACGGTGATCCGGGTGCGGGTGAACTGGAGGAGGTCCGGCGAGATGTCGAAGGTCTGCTGCGCGCGGCGGTGGACGCCGCCGATCCCGGCGGTGGCGAATACCGGGATGCCGGCCCGCTCGGCGATGACGATGGTGCCGGCCACCGTGGTGGCGCCGGGGCCGCCGCCGGCCAGCACCGGGCCGATGTCGCGGGCGCTGACCTTGGGCACGCCGGCGGTGGTGCGCAGCCGTTCGATCTGGTCGGCGTCGAGGCCGACGAGCAGCCGGCCGTCCAGGATGCCGATGGTGGCGGGCACGGCGCCGCCGTCCCGGACGGCCTTCTCGATGGCGAGGGCGGCGTCGACGGACGGTGCGTGGGTGACGAGCGACGATTCGAGCGCGACCACCGGCCGCCGCTCGGCCAGTGCGGTGCCGACTTCCTCGGTGATGGCAAGGAGCTGGTCCACGGCCATCGCCTCCTTCCGGACAGGGGCTGGTCATCATGGGCTCGGGCAGCCTGTCCGGGGCGGCTGGAGCAGTGGTCGAGCGGGCGTGGAGACGGCGGTTCGACCGGAATTCGAGGGAGCGCGGCCAGAGTGTGCGGCGCACCACCCGAGGTGCTCGGAAGCTCGGAAGTGCTCTGTGGTGCTCTGTCGAATGCGCAGGGAGACGCGATGAACGGGAAAGTGAAGGCGGCGATCGGCGTCGCGATGACGATGGCCGGCGTGGCCGGGGCCGGCGGGACAGCCGTCGCGGACACCGGTGCGGCGGGGAGGCCCGGGCAGGTCCTCTTCCACGACGAGTTCCGCGACGGCTTCGACTCGGCGCAGACCTGGCAGTTGGGCTCGTCGAAGACCGCGACCGGCGCGGTGCTGCCGCAGGGCGACGGTGTGATCACCGCCGGCCGGCGCGGCATCACGGTGGTGCCGACCGGGACCAACCCGGTCACCGGCCGGCCGGCGTTCGCCGCGACGACCGACCAGAACGCCACCGGTTTCGGCGGTGGCACCGGCGACCACCTCAAGTGGGTGGCGCAGCCCCGGCAGTCCTCCGCCAACGGCGTGCCCGTCCCGGACACCGGTGCGCTGGTCTGCTCCAGCCAGGTGTCGGTCCGGTCGGACTACGTCGACCAGCACCCGTTCGGCCAGGCGGTGTCCGATCCGCAGACCGATCCCCGGCTGGCCAGTGCCACGCTGATCTCGGTGGACCACACCACCCACACGGTGGCCAACCTGACGGTCACCAACGGCGAGATCCACGCGGTGTACGAGCGGCTGCCGATCCCCGGCAGCACCTACGCCTCGTACCACTACTCCGTCCCGGTGGCCAAGCGCACCCCGGGCCGGACGGACGACCTCCAGATCAAGTTCGACCAGGGCGGCCGGCGGGTCACCTGGCTGGTGAACGGCAGGAACGTGCTGTCCACCGACCGGATCGGGACGCCGGCGTTCGACCGCAAGTACCTGCGGCTGGACCACGGCGGCACCCCGGAGCAGGTCCGGGCGACCTCGGTGCAGTGCGGCCTCGGCACCGGGAACCTGCTGGACGGCGCCGGCGGTGTGCGCGACCGGGACAAGCGCGGGCTGGTCCGCCTCGGCAAGGAGGAGAACTTCTACTACAAGCCGTCGCAGGGCGCGCCGGCGCCGCAGACCTTCCTCGACGACCGGAGCCTGGAGCAGAACCGGCTCTGGGGTCAGGGTGTGACGCTGAAGGTGCGTTCGTTCGACATGCGGTACGTGCGGTAACGCCCGTCCGTGCCAGGACGGCGGTCGGGCCGCGGACCTTCGGGTCCGCGGCCCGACCGCCGTCCTGGCCGTCCGCCCGGCGCCCCTTCCGTCGGCCGGCCGCGTGCCGGAGGACCGGAGGGACCGCCGCCCGGTCCGAGGGGACGACGGACGGCCGGGGCCCCGGGGCGAACCGGAGTCCTCGGCCGTCTGTCGTCGGTCCCGCCCGGGCGCTACCGTGCGGCGGTACCGTAGAGGTCGTCGGCGACGGCCCGGCGGACGGTGGTGCGCCGGTCGTCGACCTGGTCCCACTGGTCGCCGTAGATCAGCCGGACCATGGCGGGGAACCGCAGGAACGCGTGCGGGAAGCCGGCCGGCACCGCACTGACCCGGTCCAGTGCGGCCAACTGCTCGTCGTCCAGCGAGAGTTCGGTGGCCGATAGGTTCTGCCGCAGCTGTTCCTCCGAGGTGGCGCCGACCAGCGGGATCACCGTGCCGGGGCGCGAGCGGAGCCAGGCGAGCGCGACCTGCGCGGGCGGGCGGCCGACCGCCTCGGCGACGGCCAGGACCTCCCGGACGACGTCGTCACCCTCGCCGCGGGCCCGGCCCCAGGCGACGCTGTCCAGCCGCCCGGTGCCGCCGGTCAGGTACTTGCCGGTGAGCCGGCCGTCGGCCAGCGGCCCCCACGCGAGCACCGGGAGGTCGAAGGCGTGGGCCATCGGCAGCAGTTCACGCTCGGCGGTGCGGTCGAGGAGGTTGTAGTGCAGCTGGAGGCCGACGAAGGCGGACCAGCCGCGCAGTTCGGCCAGGGTGTTGGCCTGGGCGACCTCCCACGCGGGCCAGTCGGAGACACCGACGTAGAGCACCTTTCCGGCCCGGACGACGTCCTCCAGGGCGCGCATCACCTCGGGCACCGGGGTCAGCGTGTCGCGGGCGTGCACCCAGAGCAGGTCGAGGTGGTCGGTGCGCAGCCGGCGGAGGCTGGCCTCCAGGGAGTTGACGAGGTTCTTGCGGTGGTTCCCGGCCGAGTTGAGGTCTCCGGGCCGGGTCTGCATCGTGTACTTGGTGCTCAGCACGAACCGGTCGCGGCGGCCGGCGAGGAGTTCGCCGAGCAGTGACTCGGCGGTGCCGTTGCCGTACTCGTTGGCGGTGTCCAGCAGGTTGCCGCCGGCGTCGGCGAACTGGTCGAGCAGGCGGCCGGGGACCTCGGGCGGCAGTTTCCAGTCGGTTCCGAAGGTCATGGTGCCCAGGGCGAGTTCGGAGACCCTCAGGCCCGACTTGCCGAGCAGCGTGTAGCGCATGTCAGCACGCTCCGTGGTTCGGGGGCCCCGGCCTGCCCGGGGCCCGGTCAGGATGGACGGGGCACGTCCAGCGCCGGCAGCAGGTGCTCCTCCTCGTAGGCGAAGTGCGCCTCCAGACCGTCGATCACCCGGTCGAGCTCCGTCCTGAGGGCGGCGACGTCGCCGCCCTCGGCCGCGAGGCCGCGCTCCAGCACCGCTTCGAGGTCGGCCAGCTTCCGTTCGACCACCTCGTGCTCCTCGCGCAGCTTGGTGATGGCCGGCACGAGGTGCGGGAACTGTTGCTCGAAGGCGGTGAAGGAGCCGTCCTCGCGGGTGTGGTGCAGCTGGAGTCCGTAGCAGAACGTGAGGCAGCGGCGGTGCAGCTGCCGGGTGAGGTCGGGAGTCGGACGAGCCTCCTCCCCGCCGCTCAGCACGCTCTCGACGGCGGCGCGGACCTCGGCCAGCTCGGCCCGCAACTCCTCGTGGTGGATGATCAACTGACGCCCGATCATCCGGTTGCGGTCGCTGTCCGTGGAGAGGTCCAGCGCGTGCAGGGCGACCACCGGAATCACCCGGGTGGTCTTCTCCTGGTACTCGCGGAAGGCCGGGCTGAGGGTGCTCTGCAGCTCGTACAGCCGGTCGCGCTCCTCCCCCTCCAGGACGACCGCGCGGGTGGCGAAGGGCTTCACGCGCCCCTCGTCGGTGCCGATCTCCATCGTGACCTGGGGTGCGGCGACCAGGTTGTGGTACCAGTCGGGGTGCTGCGCGTTGCCGAGGTTGGAGGCGAAGACCAGGTACCGGTCGCCGTCCCGCAGGTAGATCGCCGGGTTGGTGTGCGGCTTGCCGGTGCGGCGGCCGGCGGTGGTGAGGACCACCATCGGGGCACCTTCGAACATGCCCCCCACCTTCCCGTTGTTCTCCCGGAACTCTTTGATGATCCGTTCGTTCCAGCTCATGAGGGCGCTCCAATCGTTTGCTTTGAAAGCAAATGTAAGCTAACGGGGTCGCCGACGGCTGTCAACACCCGTCCGCACGCGCACCGCAGGCACCTCGCGCACCTCAGGCGCCTCCCGGACGGTCACCTCACGCACCCTCAACACCGCACCGGCACCGAAGAGTCGGCTCTCCGGTCGGCTCCGCTCGTCCACGAACGCCTGCGGCGCCGGCGCCCCGGACCGCACGTCGTAGTAGTGCCCCGGCGCGGCGTCCAGCCGCACCAGCCCCCGGCCGTCCGGGCCGGCGCCGTCCAGCAGCGTCATCGTCGCCAGCCCGACCGCCAACTGCCCGAGCCGGACCGGCTCCCCCGGCTCGCCCCCGTGGTCCAGCAGCAGGTGTTCGCGCCCCGCCGGCCGGTGGCCGATCCGGTCCACCGCGAACACCTCGGCGCCGTCCAGCAGCCAGGTCACCCGGGTACCGCCGCGGTCCACCCGGACGGCGCAGCGGTGCCACGACTCCGGCGTCCGGACGGCCACCGGCACGGCCTGGCTGAAGGCCGCGGGACGCGGTGCGCCGGAGCCCGCCGGTTCCGGCAGGCGCTCGTACAGCGCGTACACCCGGGTATCGGTGAGCAGGAAGTCGAAGGCCGCCCGGCTCGCCGGATCGAAGGCCACCAGACCGGCCGCAGCCAGCCGGAGGTCTGACGCCGGGTCGGCCACCGCCGCCCCGAACGGGTGCCGTCCGGTGCCCGGGAAGCGGGCCGTCAGCACCGCGCCGACCGTCAGTGCGCCCCCGTCCGGCACGTCGAACCCGGGCAGTCCCGAGCCCGCGGTGTGCCGCACCAGGGCCGTCCACTTCAGGTGGTCGCCCCGGCCGCCGCCCGGTGCGGCCGGGTCGCAGGTCGCGGTGAAGGCCGGCGCGCCGGTGACCGGGTCGGTCCCGGCGGAGCGCACCAGCAGGCCATCCGCCGAGACCGTGGCGACACCGTCGCCGCGCGCCTGCCAGCCCGGCCCGGGACCGGACCCGGCGCGGAGACCGGCGCGGAGACCGTCGCGAAGGCCGTCGTGAAGACCGTCGTGAAGACCGCCCCGGAAGCCGTCAAGGAAGCCGTCGCGGAACTCGTCGTGGAAGAGCACATCCGTCACGCCCTCACCCTCCCGGCGCGGCCAGGAGTCCGGCTTGAGGCCCGGTCCATCCCGGGTCAAGGCATCACCCGCACGCTCCCCACGACCGGGGACGAACGACGAACGACCAACGCGAACGACGCGAACGACGGACCACCCAGGGGAGACGACGATGACCGAACACCGCCGCACCGTGCTGCTCCTGCCCGGCCAGGGCGCCCAGCGCGAACGCATGGCCGCCGGGCTGTACGGCACCGAGCCGGTCTTCACCGAGCACCTCGACCGGCTGTTCACCGCCCTCGGCGCACGCGGCGACCGGCTGCGCGAGAACTGGTTGAGCCCCGCGCCCAATCCCGCACTGGACGAGGCGGAGGCCGCCCAGCCGCTGCTGCTGGCCGTCGGCCACGCCCTCGGCCGGGCCGTCGAGGCCGCCGCCGGCCCGCCCGAGCTGCTGCTCGGCCACAGCATCGGCGAGCTGGCCGCCGCAGCCCTGGCGGACGTCCTCCCCGCCGACCGGCTGGCCGTCCTCGTCGACGCCCGCACCGGCGACCTCGACCCGGGTACCCGGGGCGGCCTGCTCGCGGTCGCGGCGGCCCCCACCGACCTGCCGCCCCGGCTCGGCCCCGGCATCGCCGTCGCGGCGGTCAACGGCCCCCGGCAGACCGTCCTCGCCGGCCCCTCCGCCGCCCTCGACGCCGCCGCCGACCTGCTGCGCGCGGCCGGCCTCACCGTCCGCGCGCTGCGCTCCGGCCACGCCTTCCACTCCCCCGCCCTGGCTCCCGCGGCACGACGGTTCGGCACGGCGCTCGGCGACCTCGGCCTCCGCCCGCCGCGCACCACCGTGTTCTCCGCCCGCACCGCCGCCCCGGTCCGTCCCGGAGAGGCCCTCGACCCGCGCTTCTGGGCCGACCAACTCGCCCTCCCGGTCCGCTGGTGGCCCGCCCTGTCGGCCCTGCTCGACCGGGCCGGCACCCGGCCCGGTCTGCTGCTCCTCGACGCCGCGCCCGACCGCAGCCTCTCCACCCCCGCCCGCCGCCACCCCGCGGTCCGCTCCGGCGCCAGCGTGATCGTCCCCCTCCTCGCCGACCACCGGCGGACCGGCACCCCTGCGGACCGCGCCGCGTTCGACGCCGCCGTCGCCCTGCTGGACGCCGGGGCCGGCCCCCACCGCCCGGCCGCCCGGCCGGTCTGACCCGTCCGGGGCGGGCGCCGGCCGGGCGGGAGGCACGAGGGAGTCCCGGAGGTGCTCCAGGCGAGCTGGAGAAGGGCTCCAGAGGGGGCGGGGACGCTCGGAGGTATGACAGCCGAGCCCTACCGTGCCCGGGGCGGCCCCGGGGAGGACGATCTGCTCTGGTCGGTCGTCCTGCCCGTCCGGCCCTTCGGATCGGCGAAGCAGCGTCTGGCCCTGCACAGCGGCCGCCACCACGCCGAACTGGCCCACGCCTTCTACCTCGACACCCTGCGTGCGGTGCGGGCCACTCCGGGCGTGGGGCTCGTCCTGGTGGTGACCGACGACCCGTTGGCCGCCCGGCAGGCCCGGACGCTCGGCGCCGCGACCACCCCGGAGGGGCGGCGCGCCGGGCCGGACGCGGCGGCCCTGACCGGGGCCGCCGCGCTCACCCCGGACTGCCCGGTGGCCGTCCTCGCCGCCGACCTGCCGACGCTGCGGCCCGAGGAGCTGGCGGAGGCACTGGCCGCCGCCCGCCGGCACCGCCGGGCCCGGGTCGCCGACCACACCGGCGCGGGCACCACGGCCGTGACCGCGTTGCGGGCGGCGGACCTGGTCCCGTCGTTCGGCCGGGCCGCCGAGTCCCGGGAGCCGGTGCTGGCCGCCGGACCGGGCCTGCGGCTGGACGTCGACACGCCGGCCGACCTCGCCCGGGCCCGCGTCCGCGGACTGGGTCTGTTCTCCGCCGCCGTCCTGGACACCTGGGTACGCCCCTCGGCCGCCAGGTCGCGCCGCCGGACGGAGCCCGACCTGCCGGCCCTCCGGGCACGACGGTGACCCCGGCAGGGTCCGCCCCCGAGGGGGCCGCTCCTACCGGGGTCACCGACCGGCACCTCCCCCACCGGGGCCGCACCGCGGTGGGGGTCAGGCGTAGCAGTCCGGCAGTCGCCCGCCGTTGTACTCCACCAGCTCGCCGAAGATCCGCACCACGTCCAGCGCCACGCCCTCCGGTTCGCCGTCGAGTTCGGCGTACGCGCGGTGCAGGTTGCCGACCACCCGTTCGCCGTCCAGCCAGTGGGGGTACGGGCCGGGACCGGCGTCGCGGGCCGTCTCCAGCGGGCTCAGCCCGGCGGCCCGGCCCGCTTCGGCCGTCCGCAGGAGCCAGTCCAGGTAGGCGGCCGTCTCGTCCAGCACCTCCGGACCGGCGACCGGCCCGTGGCCGGGCACCACCGTCCGGGGCGCCAGCTCGCGCAGCCGCTCCAGCGTGCGCAGGGTGCCGCGCACCGAGCCCATCAGGACGAACGGCGTGCAGCCGTTGAGCACCACGTCCCCGGCGAACAGCACGCCGTCGTCCGGCAGCCACACCAGGGTGTCCCCGGTGGTGTGGGCCGGCCCGAAGTGCAGCAGCTCGACGGGGCGGTCGCCGACGTGCACGGTGAGCCGGTCCCGGTACGTCAGGTGCGGCAGCCGCACCTCGATCCGGCCCCAGTCCACATCGGGCCAGAGTCCGGTGAGGCCGAGGCCGGCCTCGGTCATCTCCCGGCGGGCGTGCTCGTGGGCGACCACGGCCGCCTCGGGCGCCGCCACCGCGGAGCCGAAGACGTGATCGCCGTGGAAGTGGGTGAGCACCAGCAGCCGCGGCGGGGCCGCGGTCAGACCGTTCACGGCCTCGCGGAGGCGCCGGGCCCGCCGCTCGGTCGCCGCCGTGTCGACGAGCAGGCTCTCCCCGCCGCCGAGCACCACGCCGGCGTTGTTGAGGCACCAGCCGCCGGGCTCCTGGACGTAGGCGTAGACCCCGTCCGCGACCTCCCGCACGCGGACCCGGTCGGCGTCCGGCGCACCGTGCGGGGCGAGCAGCTCCGTCATCGGGCCACCTCCCGGGCACCGGCACGGGCACCGGCAGCGTCGGCGTCGGCGTCGGCGTCGGCGTCGGCGTCGGCCAGGAACGAACGCGCCCACTCCAGCGTGCGCAGGCTGTTCCCCCCGAGCGCCGCGCGCACCCGCTCGCGCACCACCGCGAGCTCGGTACCCGCGCCGAACAGCCGGGGCAGCGCGTCCGCGTCGAGGGCGACCCGGTGCACGGCGGTGACCGCGGAGCCCGCACCGTGCGGGGTGACGATCCACTCGCCGCTGTGGCCCAGCAGACCGGCCGGCGGGGCGGTCTGCTTGTAGACGATCCGCTCGTGCGGGAAGCAGAGCCGCACCGAACGGGTCCGGTGCACCGAGCCGTCCTCGGCCCGGGTGTCCATCGACAGCCGCTGGACCTCCGCGCCGCCGGTGACCGGCGTCGCCGGGACCGTGGTCAGCTCGACCGCGTCCACGTGGGGCAGCCGGTCCGGCCACAGGTCGGCGCGGTGCAGGACGTCGTACACCGCCCCGGGCGGGGCGGTCGTCTCGACCCGGTCCGCGAAGGAGAAGACCAACTCCTCCGGCGGCTGCGGCCGTTCGGCCCAGGCCCGGACGGCGCCGATCTCCTGCTCGCTGTTGCCGTCCAGAGCCCGGGCGATCAGGTCGGCCTGCTCGGGCGCGCCGGCGGTGACCCACTCGTGGCCGAGGACCAGCCGGGTGGCGCTCTCGCCGCCCGCGCCGCGCTCGAACTCCCAGTGGCCGCCCATCCAGGTGAGCGGCGGGCTCGGCGTCTCCTGGCGGAAGTCGATCCGCAGCCGCTCGCGGTCGAGGGTGCGCAGCGAGGTCCAGCTGCGCACCTCCTCGCCGACCAGGGCCCAGAGGCGGATCCGCTCGGAGTCGAGGTCGGACTCCAGCACGTCGGCGGCGACGCAGGGCGGGAAGAGCAGCGGCCAACGGGTGACGTCGGCGATCAGCCGGAACGCCCGGTCGGCGGGTGCCCGGAGGTCCGCGGTGTGCTCGGCGGTGCGGCGGGTCGGTGGCGTGGTCATGGGTCCCTCCGTCGTCGTGGTGGGGCAGCCCGTCCGGCGGGGCGGGCGGGTCAGTACGTGCCGAGGCCGCCGCAGATGTTGAGCGCCTGCGCGGTGATCGGGGCCGCCTCGTCGGTGACCAGGAAGCCCACGAAGGCGGCCACCTCGGCGGGCTCGGTGTAGCGGCCGAGCGGGATCTTGGCCAGGAAGCGTTCCAGCACCTCCTGCTCGGTGACGTTCCACAGGCCGGCGAAGCCCCGGCGCACGCCCTCGGCCATCGGCGTCTCGACGTACCCGGGGCAGACCGCGTTGACGGTGATGCCGGTCTTGGCGAGTTCGAGGCCGAGCGCCTTGGTGAAGCCGACCACGCCGTGCTTGGACGCCGAGTAGGGCGCCCCGTAGAGCACGCCCTGCTTGCCGCCGGTGGAGGCGATGCTGATGATCCGGCCGCGTTCGCGCTCGCGCATCCGGCCGGTGGTGAGGACCTCCCGGGTGACCAGGAAGACGCTGTTGAGGTTGGTGTCGATGACGTCGTACCAGGTCTCGTCGGGAAGGTCGGCGGTGACGCCGCCGCCGCCCCGGCCGGCGTTGTTCACCAGCACCTCGGCCGGGCCGTACCGCTCGACGGCGGCCGCGACCCAGCCCCGCACCTCGTCGCGGGACCGCACGTCGCAGGCGGCGCCGTCCGCCGTCAGGCCCTGCCCGCGCAGCTCCTTGACGGTGGCGGCCACCTGTTCGGCGTCCCGGGCGGCGAGGAAGACGGGGTGACCGCGCCGGGCGAGCGTCTCGACGACGGCCCGGCCGATGCCGCGGGTCGCCCCGGTGACCAGGGCCGGGCCGGGTGGTTGCTGCACTCCCATGCTCGCGCTCCTCTCGGGTTCTCTCGGGTTCTCTCGGGTTCTCTCGGACTTCTGACTTCACTCGGGCTCTCGGACTCTCGGGCTCTCGGATCCGGCCCGGCGGCCCGATCCGCCGCGACGGCTCAGGCCGCCTCGGCCATCGCGCTGTTCACCAGGTCGAGCAGCTGGCGCGGGGTCTCGACGGCCGCCATCACGTCGTCGGCGAGGTCGGTGCCGTAGCGGCGGGTGATCACCGCCGCCGTCTCCAGCAGGGCCAGCGAGTCGTAGCCGAGGTCGGTGAACGGGAGGTCCAGGGCCTCGGGGTCGATCCGGGTCTGTTCGTCCTCGCCCGCGCACTCGGCGAGGATTCCTCGGAGGTCGTCGAAGGTCAGGTGGCTCATGGCCGGTCCTCCCGGGCGGTCTCGCGGACGGATGGGCGGGTCGTGCCCCGGGCGGCCCCGCGGCCCGGCTCCACGGCGCGCACCACCAGGGCGGAGTTGAAGCCGCCGTGGCCGCGCGCCAGGACCAGCGCGGCCCGGACCCGCAGCGGGCGCGGTTCGCCCCGCACCAGGTCGAGCCGGTGGCCGGGCACCGGCCGGGTGACGTGCGCCGCCGCGGGCAGCACGCCGTCCCGGACGGACAGCAGCGCGGCGGCGGTGTCCAGCGGCGGGCCGCCGCCGGTGAGCCGGCCGGTGAGCGTCTTGGGCACGCTCACCGGGACCCCGTACGGGCCGAACAGCGCCTCGATCGCCGCCGCCTCGGCGTCGTCGCGCTCACGGACGCCGGCCGCGTCGGCGAAGACCACGTCGATGTCCCCGGCCGCCAGGCCGGCGTCCGACAGGGCCAGCCGGGCGGCGCGTTCCAGGCCGGGCGGGCGGCCGGACCCGGGCGCCGGGTCGAAGGTCGCCGCGTACCCGGCGATCTCGCCGTAGACCTGGTGGGCACCGCGCGCGGCCGCCGCCGCGGCGCTCTCCACGATCAGCACGGCGCCGCCCTCGCCGGGCACGTGCCCGGCGGCCCCGGTGTCGAACGGCAGGTAGGCGCGGGTCGGGTCGGCGACCGTCGAGACCCCGCCGCCGGACAGGTGGGCCACCAGCCCCCACGGGTCGAACGCGGACTCCACCCCGC
The DNA here is from genome assembly GCF_036290945.1 of Streptomyces sp. BE303. Lineage (NCBI taxonomy): Bacteria > Bacillati > Actinomycetota > Actinomycetes > Kitasatosporales > Streptomycetaceae > Streptomyces > Streptomyces sp. BE303. The sequence continues at coordinate 16,293 of NZ_JAQYWZ010000680.1, read as the reverse complement.
CGCTCACCACCAGCGAACTCCCCCCGCGCAGGGTGCGCCGGGCGTGGCCGAGCGCGTCGAGCCCGCCGGCCTGGTCCGCCACCAGGACACTGCCCGGCCCGCGCATGCCGTGGCGGATGGAGATCTGACCGGTGTTGGCCGCGTAGAACCAGGCGAAGGACTCGTAGACGCTGACGTGCTGCGGGCCCTTGGTCCACAGCTTGCGCGCCTCGCGGTGGGTGAACTCGAAGCCGCCGGTGGCGTTGGAGGTCACCACGCTCATGCCGTACTCGGGCAGCTCGGCCGGGTCTGCGCCGGAGTCGGCGAGCGCCCAGTCGGCGGCGGCGACCGCCAGCCGGGTGACCCGGTCGGTCTGCGGCAGCAGGCGGCCCGGCAGGTGGGCGGCGGCGTCGAAGTCCGGGATGAGCCCGGCCAGGCGCACCGGGTACTTCGTGGCGTCGTAGCGGGTGATGGGGCGGATCCCGCTCTCGCCGCGCAGGGTCGCCGCCCACCAGGCCTCCGTACCCAGGCCGTTGGGCGCGGCCACGCCGATGCCGGTGACCACCGCGGTGTCCGCGGCGGCGCCGGCTGCGCCTCCGGCAGCGGCTGCGGGCCCGGTGCGGACGGCGGGCCCGGCCTCGGCGCCTCCGGTGTCCACGCCGCTCATGCGGCGTCCGCCCGGGTCAGGACCATCGCGCTCTGGAAGCCGCCGAAGCCGCTGCCGACCGACACCACGGTGTCCAACCGGGCCTCCCGCGCCTCGTTGGGCACGTAGTCGAGGTCGCACTCCGGGTCGCGCTCGTGCAGGTTGGCGGTGGGCGGGACGGCCCCGTGCTCCATGGCCAGCGCGCAGGCGGCGATCTCGATCGATCCGATCGCCCCGAGCGAGTGACCGACCATCGACTTGATGGAGCTGACCGGCACCCGGTAGGCGTGGTCGCCGAGTGCCTGCTTGAAGGCCATCGTCTCGTGCCGGTCGTTCTGCTTCGTGCCGGAGCCGTGGGCGTTGACGTAGTCGACCGCGTCGGGTGCCCGCCGTGCCTCGGCCAGGGCGTGCCTGACGGCCTCGGCCATCTCGCGGCCGTCCTTCTTCAACCCGGTCATGTGGTAGGCGTTGCAGCGCGTGGCGTACCCCGAGACCAGCCCGTAGACGTGCGCGCCCCGGGCCCGGGCGTGCTCCAGCTCCTCCAGGACGAACATCGCGGCGCCCTCGGCGATCACGAACCCGTCGCGGCCGCGGTCGAAGGGGCGCGAGGCGTGGGCCGGGTCGTCGTTGCGCACCGAGGTGGCGCGGACGGCGTCGAAGCAGGCGACGGCGATCGGCGAGATCGGGGTGTCGGCCGCGCCGGCCAGCATGACGTCGGCGCTGCCCTCCGCGATCAGGTCGCGGGCGTAGCCGATGGAGTCAAGACCCGAGGTGCACCCCGTGGAGACCACGGCGGCAGGGCCCTCGGCGCCTGCCGTCCAGGCCACCTCGGCCGCCAGCGAGCTGGGCACGAAGGCGTCGTACAGGTGCGGTGACACGTAGTCGCCGTCGACCTCCCACTGCCGGCCGCTGTCGCTGAGGACGAGGTACTCCTGTTCCAGGGTGGTGGTGCCGCCGACGGCGCTGCCGACGCTGACCCCGACCCGGTGCGGGTCCAGCGCGGCGAACTCGAGTCCGCTGTCGGTGATGCACTCGCGGGCGCTGACCACGGCGAACTGGGCCGCCCGGTCGAGCCGGCGGACCTCCCGGGGGGTCAGGCCGTACAGCGCCGGGTCGAAGTCCACCTCGGCCGCCACCCGCGAGCGGAAGCGGCCGGGGTCGAACAGCGAGATGGTCCGGGTGGCGGTGCGCCCGGAGACGAGCAGGTCCCAGAACGCCTTCCGGCCGATCCCGCCGGGCGCGACCACACCGATGCCGGTGATGGCGACGCTACGGTTCATAGTCCGTTCTCCTCTTTTCCTCTTCCGTCCTCTGCCGTCGGCAGCCGTCCCCGCGGCTGCCCTCCGGTCGCTCCGTCAGCTCGCGGCGGGGATGCGGGCACCGATGTACGCGATGAAGTCGGCGGGCGTCTTGAGGTCGTCGAGGTCCTCGTCCGGGATGGCGACGCCGTAGTCGTCCTGGATCCGGACGGCGATCTCGTAGACCACGATGGAGTCGTAGCCGAGGTCGCCGAACTCGCTGTCGACCGAGGCCGCGTCGAGCTCGCCGCCGTCGGTGCCCTCGAAGCACTTCGCCACGATCTGCTGGAAGTCGGTGAGCGTGAAGCCAGCCATGGGGTTTCCTTCCGTTCGGTGAACATCGCCACCGTCGGCAACCCGGCTGGGGACGCGGTCGAGCGGCGCTGGACAGCCGACGGCGCGGCTGGCTCCGGCCGGGTTCCAGGCAGGCCCCGGACGCTGTCCCCGGAGTGCTGACCCGAGCGGCCCGAAGGGGAGTCGACGATGGCCGAGCAGAGTGCGGTGCAGAACGCGGTGCGACCGGAGCGTCCGCGCCCGGACCGGCCGGAGGCGGACGGGGCCTGGGCGAATCGGGCGGAGGCGGACGGGCCGGAGGCGGACGGGGCGCGGACGGACGGGTTGCGGGCGGCCCCCGTCGGTCACAGCCGGCTGCTCGGGGTCGGCGGGTACCGGCCCGCCCGGGTGGTCGGCAACGCCGAACTGGGCCGGCTGATCGGGCACCCGGAGGAGTGGATCACCGGCCGCAGCGGCATCGTGGAGCGCCGGTTCGCCGGGCCGGCGGAGACCCTGGCCGTGATGGGCGCGGCGGCTGCCGACAAGGCCCTGGCCCGCGCCGGGGTCCGGCCCGCCGACGTCGACCTGGTGCTGCTGGCGAGCACCTCCAACATGCTGATGACCCCGCCGACGGCCGTCCGGATCGCGCACGAGCTGGGCGCGCACGGCGCCACGGGGATCGACCTCTCGGCCGCCTGTGCGGGCTTCTGCCACGCCCTCGCGCTGGCCGCCGACTCGATCGGCGCCGGCAGCGCCGGTCACGTCCTGGTGGTCGGCGCCGAGCGGATGACCGACATCGTGAACCCGACGGACGACTCGATGGCCTTCCTGTTCGCCGACGGCGCGGGCGCGGCGGTGGTCGGCCCGGCCGACCGGCCCGGGATCGGACCGGTGGCCCGCGCCGCCAACGGCCGGTACTTCGACTCGCTGCGGATGTCGCACGGGTGGGACGCCTACGCGGGATCACCGGGCACGACCGAGCGGCCCTGGCTGCGGATGGACGGCCGCCGGGTGTTCCGGTGGGCGATGGAGGAGGTCTGCCCGGGCGCGCGCCGGGCGCTGGACGGCGCGGGGGTCGCGCCCGGGGACCTGGACGTGTTCGTGCCGCACCAGTCCAACGCGCGGATGATCGACCTGATGGCCGAACGGCTGGAGCTGGGGCCGCGGACGGTGGTCTCGCACGACGTGGCCCGCACCGGGAACACGTCCTCCGCCTCGGTGCCGCTGGCCCTGGAGGCGCTGCTGGAGGCCGGGGAGGCCGGTCCGGGCGACACCGCGCTCCTGGTCGGCTTCGGCGCCGGCCTCAACTACGCGGGCCAGGTGGTCCTGCTGCCGTGACGCCCGCCGCCCGGCCCTCGCCGTCGGCCCGGGAGGGCGCCGGGGTTCGGCTCGGCCGACCCGGTGGAGCACGCCGGCGGGGACCGGTCCGACGGCTCCGCACCCGCCGAAACGCCGGGACCGGGAGAGGGTGCCGGCGCTTCGGCGTCCGCGCGGGCGGCCTGCCGCGGTGTCAGAAGGAGATCGTCGGCGAGACCCGGAGCGGACGGGGCGACGTGGAGGCCAGCTCGGCGACCCGGGCGGCCACCTCCAGGGACTGGGCGCGGTTGAAGCGCGGGTCGCAGGCCGACTCGTACCGGTCGGCGAGGTCGTCGGCGGAAACCCCGCCGGTTCCGCCGACGCACTCGGTGACGTCCCGGCCGGTCATCTCCAGGTGCAGGCCCCCGGCCACCGTGTCCAGTGTGCGGTGCACTTCGAAGAAGCCCCTGATCTCGTCCATGACCGTGTTGAAGTACCGGGTCTTGTGTCCGGAGGGCGCGGTGACGGTGTTGCCGTGCATCGGGTCGCACACCCACGCCGTGGGGAAGCCCTCGGCCGCCACCCGGGAGACGAGCTCGGGCAGGACGTGCCGCACGGCCCGGGAACCCATCCGGCTGATGAAGGTGAGCCGCCCGGGCTCCCGCTCGGGGTCGAGGCGGTCGGCCAGCCGCAGCACGGTGTCCGCGTCCGCGGTCGGGCCGAGCTTCACGGCGATCGGGTTGTCGACGGTGCTGAAGTACTCGACGTGCGCGCCGTCCAGGTCGCGGGTCCGCTCGCCGATCCACAGCAGGTGACCGGAGCCGGCCCAGCGACGCCCGGTGCGCGGGTCGGTCCTGGTCAGCGCGGCCTCGTAGTCCAGGAGAAGACCTTCATGGGAAACGAAGAACTCGTCTCCCTCGTCCGCGAGTTCGCGGAGATACCCGATGGTCACCGCAGCGACGTGACGGCTCCGGAGGAGGCGGCCGGGGTCGGGGGTCCGCGCCTCGGGGGTGAACTCGGTCCCGTTGACGGCATCACCCCGGTAGACCGGCAACGTCACGCCGCCACGGGTCTCCGTGCTCCGGGAACGGGGCTTGGCGTACTGGCCGGCGGTCCGCCCCATGGTGACCACCGGCATGGCCAGGGCGTCCGACAGGGTGGCCGCCATGCTGCGCAGCGTGCCACGGGTGGCACCCACACCTTCGGGGGTGATCATGTCGAAGGTCTCCGCGCAGTCCCCGCCCTGGAGCAGGAAGGACCGGCCGCGTGCCACGTCGGCCATGCGCAGACGGAGGCGCTCGCACTCCTCGGCCGGGACGAGGACGGGCAGGGACTCCAGCCGACGCACGGCGTCCCGCAGTTCGGAAACGCTGGGCCAGTCCGGCTGCTGGGCCGCCGGCCTGGTCCGCCAGGCGTCGTCCGGTACGGGCAGGGGGACTTCGAGGTCGGGGCGCACGCGGTGTCCTGACTGGTGGATGGGCTCGACGGCCCGGTTTCCGGGGGGATCGGCGCCGCGTCCGGGCCTGAGCGCCCGGGCGCGGCGGCGCGATGGCGCTGCGGGGAGGTGGTACTGCGGGGAGGTGGTGCGGAACGTCGGGGAGGAGCTTCAGCCGACGCGCTACTTAGGTTAGGTTAACCTAACCCGAACGGTCCCGACACCCTCACCCCGCCGGCCCATGACACCCCCCTGAGGCTCCGCCGGCTCCAGAGGCGGCGTCACGCCGTTCGGACCCGGGGAGAGTTGGAGTTAACGGAGGCGGGCGTCGACCCTTCCGCTCCACTCCACCCACAGCCGGCCGGTGGCTCTGTCCTGGACACCTGTCTATGATTACTGGACACTCGTCCAGAACGGAGCCTCGTCATGGGTATCGTCGCGAACACGCTGGTGGGCCTGGTGGCCGCCCTGCACGGCTACATCCTGGTGCTGGAGATGTTCCTCTGGGAGCGCGCGCCGGGGCGCGGCCTCTCCGGCTTCGACGCCACGACGGCAAAGGCCACCGCCCCGCTGGCCGCCAACCAGGGCCTCTACAACGGCTTCCTGGCCGCCGGCCTGGTCTGGGGGCTGCTCGCGGACGACCCCACCGGCTTCGGCGCCCAGGTCTTCTTCCTGTCCTGCGTCGTGGTGGCCGGCCTGTACGGCGCGGCGACCGCCAACCGCCGGATCCTCTTCGCCCAGGCCCTGCCCGGCGCCCTCGCGCTCGCCGCCGTCCTGGTCGCCCGGTGAGCGACGCACGGGCCGACCGCACCCGGGCCAAACTCCGCGCCGCGCTGCTCGCCGAGTGCGCCGAACGCCCGCTCGGCGAGGTCAGCGTGGCCGCCGTGGTCCGGCGCGCGGCCGTCGGACGCGCCACCTTCTACCTGCACTACGAGGACCTCCGGGCCCTGGCCGTGGACGCCTGCGCCCAGGTCGCGCGCGAGGGCGTCGACGCCCTGCACGCCTGGCGCGGCGTCCCCGACCCGGCCGCCCCGCCCCCGGCGCTCGCCGCGTTCCTCGCCGAGGTGGCGGAGCACGCGGCGGTCCACCGCCCGCTGCTGCTGCCCGGCGGCACCGGACCGCTCGGCGAGGTCCTCCACCGCGAGCTGCGCGAACGCAGCCGCACCGAGCGGGCCCTGGCCGGTGCGCCACACCCCGACCTCGTCGCGACCGCCGTCGCCGCGACCTTCACCGCACTGCTGGCGGACTGGCTGCACGCCCTCGTCCCGGCCACCTCCGAGGAGCTCGCCGCCCGGAGCTGGCGCCTGCTGATCTCCCTGCACCGCACCCCGTTCGAGTGAAACCGCGGGCCCGGCCCGGGATCACTCGCCGGCGAGGAGGCGGCGTACGCGCTCCAGGGTCTCGGGGTCCCGGGCGGCGGTGAGCGGGAGGGTGTTCCCCCCGGCGAGACGGAAGGGCACACCACCCCGGGTGGTGTGGGCGCCGCCGGCCTCGGCGACCAGGAGGAGGCCGGCCGCGTGGTCCCAGGCGTTCTCCCAGCAGAAGGCGACGGCATCGAGGGCGCCGCGGGCGATGGCGAGGTATTCGAGGCCGGCCGACCCCGCGCACGGCCGGGTGGTCACCCCGTCGGTGCGCAGACCGAGCAGGGCACGCCGCTGGTCGGGCGTGGTGTAGTCCGGGTGCGAGGAGGCGATCTCCAGCGGAGCCCCGGGCCCCGGGGAGCCGGCGAACAGCGGGACGCCGTCGAGCCGGGCCCCGCCGCCCCGGAGCGCCGTCGCCATCTCGTCACGCGCCGGCGCGTACGTCCAGGAGGCCAGCAGCTCGCCGCGGTGGGCGAGGGCGACCAGGGTGCAGAACCCCTCCTCGCCGCGGACGAAGGTGCGGGTCCCGTCGATCGGGTCGACGATCCAGACCGGAAGGTCGCCGCCCAGGGCGCCGTAGCGGGAGGGATCCGCGTCGACGCCCTCCTCCCCCACCACCACCGAGCCCGGGAGCAGCGCCGTCAGCGCCGCGGACAGGTAGGCCTCGGCACGCCGGTCGGCGATCGTCACCAGGTCGTGCGGGCCCTTCTTCTCGGCCACCTGGTCGGCGGCGAGCGACCGGAAGTGCGGCATGATCTCGGCGGCGGCCGCCTGCCGGACCACCTCCGCGACGGGCGTCAGGCACTCTGCGGCGAAAGCTTCGTCGATCATCGCACCATCAGACCACACCCCCGGGGAGTCCCGGCCGGCCGAGCCGGCCGTACCGTCCGCCACAGGCCGCGCCGCCCGCGCCGTCGCGGTCAGCCCTGCCGGCCGGCGAGCCGCTGCGCCGCGGTGTCGCCGCGCTTCCCCACCGGCTGCGTACCGAACGCCTGGCCGAGACCGAAGGACGGCATGCCGACGTAGACGGACTCGTGCCCGCCGGCGGGCACCTGGAAGGTCTCGTGCCAGATCCCCACCGCCGGCGCCCTGTCCGCCGCCGACGCGGCGCGGGCGCGGCGGTTGAACGCCTGCCAAGCGGGCCGGTGGTGGCGGTCCGCCGCCGACGCGTAGGCCAGCAGCCGGTCCGCGTCCCGCCAGTACTGGATCAGGGTGATCTCGCGCAGGCCGCCCCCGACCACGACCCGGAAGCCCGCCATGCCGGAGTCCGGGTCCTTCGCCAGCTCCCGCAGCATGGCCGGCATGGCTTTGAAGGTGGGCCACCACTGGCGCACGGCGCGCCACCGGTTGATCCGCATACCGATGAGGAAGACGACGACGCCGCCTTCGTGGGCATCGGTGGTTCGCCCGCGTGAAAGGGTAGTTGGTGCCATGACTCACCCCTGAGGTCAATGGATAGTGTCGCTATCCCTATTAAGATAGTGACACTATCCCCTTGGGGTGTCCAGTCGATCCGAAAGGAAAGCCCGCCATGCGGCTGTCCGACCTCAGTACCCGCAGCGGCGTGCCGACCGCGACGATCAAGTACTACCTGCGCGAGGGCCTGCTGCCCGCCGGCGACCGCGTGACCGCCTCCCGCTCCGAGTACACCGAGGCGCACCTGCGCCGGCTCCGGCTGGTCCGCGCGCTCGTCCAGGTCGGCGGCATGAGCATCGCCGCGACCAAGGAGGTGATCCGGGCCGCCGAGGACGACACGCTCGACCAGCACCAGCGGTTCGGCGCCGCCCAGGAGGCCCTCTTCAGCGGTCGCCCGGACGCGGAGGAGAGGCCCGAACCCGGCACGGCGGCGCGCGCGGCCGTCGACGAACTGCTGGCCGAGACGGGCTGGGGCGAGTGCGTGGACCAGCCGCTCTACTGGAACCTGGTCGACGCCGTCACCGCGCTCGAACGGCTCGGCCACCCCTGCGACATCACCCGCCTGCGTCCCTACGCGGCCGCCGTCGCCCCGCTGACCGAGTACGAGGTGGACGTGCTGGCCGGATATCCCGACGAGGAGCAGCTGGAGGCGATGGTGGCCCTCACCGTGCTCAACGAGCCGATCCTCCTGGCACTGCGGCGGATCGGGCACGCCGAGGTGTCGGCGACCAGGTTCGGGTCGTCCGGGACCGGCGGGCACCCCACCGGAGCGGGCGCGCCGAACGTCGGCTGAGACCCGCAGCGGTCCGCCGGAGCCGTCGGCGTCGCCGTCGTCGCCGCCGAGGTGGGCGGGGTGGGCCGGTCCGCCCACCTGTCCGCCCGCACCGAACCGCCCGCAGGGGCGGTCAGCCGCGCGTCGCGGCCGGGGCGGCGTACCGGTCGCGCGCCTCGGCGAGGGCCGCCGCGAGGGCGGTCGGGCGGCGGGTCGAGAGGTAGACGTACGGGCAGAGCAGGGACGGCTCCGCGACCTCGACGCGCACGGCACGGGGCAGGTAGGTGCGGATGAGCAGACGCGCCCGGGGGCCGGCGAGGCGGGTGCGCCAGGCGAAGGCGGCGGCCTCGTCGAGGATCTCGACCGCGCCGGTGTGCTCACCGCGCAGCACGATCGGGCCGGCCACCAGGACACCGTCACAGATCCGGATCCTGACCGCGCCGTACCAGCGCAGCGCCGGGACCGCCGCGGTCAGCAGCAGGGCGCCGGCCGCCGCCGCGGCCGTCGGACCGAGTGGCAGCAGGGCGGCCGTGAGAGCGCCGGCCGCCACCAGGACGGCCAGCCACCAGCGCCTCGGGACGGAGAGACGTTCGTCGTAGATCACCACACCCGGGATGCTGTCACGGCCTCACACGCCCCCCGCAGGTGGGTCACCGGTGGGAGCGCGGGCACCTCGCCACACGCCGCGCGGCCCGGCGGGCGACCGGGCGGGTGAACATCCGCGCACCGCCCCCGTCCTCCCGGTCCGCCGCCCCCCGCCGGCCGGGACACTGGGCCCCGGGACACCGGCGCCCACCGACACGGCGACAGGAGTGCACATGGACGTGGTCATCGGCACGTGGAACCTGGAGAACCTCTGCCGGCCCCGGGAGGACGGCGCGCCGCCCTCGCACCGGTGCGCGGCCAAGAACCAGGACGTCTACGACGCCAAGCTCGGGGCCCTGGCCGAGGCCGTCGACCGCATCGCCCCGGACGTCCTCGGGGTCCAGGAGGTCGGCGGCCCGGCCGAACTCGACGACCTGGTCGCGCGCCTCGACGGCGACTGGCACACCGAGCTGTCCGACCACGCCGACGAGCGCGGCATCCGGGTCGGCTTCCTCAGCCGCCACCCGCTCACCCGCGTCGAGGACCGGACGGCGTTCCCCCAGCGCCTGCGGCCGATCCAGGTCGAGGACTTCGGCGAGCCGATCCACACGATGGGGCGCGGCGCGCTGGCCGTCTCCGTCGAACCGAGCCCCGGCCACACCCTCCACCTCGTGGTCTGCCACCTGAAGTCGAAGCTCCTCACCTTCCCGGGCGACCGGCACAGCACCGAGGACGAGGGCGAGCGGGCCCGCTACGCCGCCTACGCCCTGTTCCGGCGCGGCGCCGAGGCCGCCGCGGTGCGCGAACTGGCCGACCGCCTGCTGGCCGACGAGGGCCGCACCCGCGACGTCGTCGTCCTGGGCGACCTCAACGACGAGTGGCAGGCCGCCACCACGCAGATCCTGTACGGACCGCCCGGCTCCCAGATCGGCACCGGCGGCTTCGACAGGCCGGACCTCCGCGACGGCAGCCGCCTCTGGAACCTAGCCCCGCGCATCCTCGCCGCCGGCGGCTTCTCCCGGGTCTTCGAGGGGCAGCGCGAACTCATCGACCACATCCTGGTCAGCCACGCGCTGCTCGAACGGGTGACAGCCGTCTCGACGGGGGCGGGGAGCCTGCCCGATGTGAGCGGTGCCCAGCCCACCGCCCCGCACGCCGGCCCCTCCGACCACGCTCCCGTCCTCGCCCGGCTCGCCTTCCCCTGACCCGGCCGGGCGGCGGGCGGGCGGGCGCCGTCAGGCGCCGGAAGGGCGGCGGCCGGGGTACCGGGCGCCCCGTCCCGCCGTCAACTGCGTTCCGGGTGCCCGCGCCGGCCCGGGGGCAGGGCCGCCGGGAGTTGCTCCGGGCCGGTCGGAACCGGTCGGAACCGGTCGGTCAGGGCTGGTCGTACCAGGAGAACGCGACGATCCGCCAGCCCTCCGGGGTCCGGACGAACTGGATGGTCTTGGTCCCGCCGCCCTCGAACGGCTCGCCGTCCAGGACCCCGGACTTGCGGTACTCGCCGAAGCGGGACGCGATGTCCCCCTCGATCTCGGTCCGGGCCGAGGTCTCCCACTCGGAGAAGTCGACCAGCCGCCCGTCGTTCAGCAGCCGCTCGCGCGGCTCGACGAACTCCTCGACGGAGTAGACCGTGAACTCCGGACCGGTCTTGACGATCACACCTCCCGGCACGAGCAGGCGGCGGATCCGGGCCACGTCGGCCGGCCTGCCGTCCCGGTTGTCGAAGGCCCCGAAGAACTCGGCGGTCAGCAGGTCGATTTCGATCGTGGACATGATCCGACCGTAGCACCGGCCGGTTCCGCGATCATCACTTTCGACAAGATGTGACACTTCATTCCACGACGAACCATGAAGCCGCCTCCCCCGCACGGCGATCAGCGACCCGACGTCGCACACGGACGACCCCCGGGCAGTCGACGGCGACGCCCCTCAGCAGCCCCCGGGGCTCGCAGAACGGTCCCGCCCCCACAAGTCCACAGATGTGGCGATGTCGCACCCCTATGGTGAATTGGTTGGGATGGCTAGCATGGGCATGCCGCAAGGAATCCGCCAACCCGTATGGGAGGAACCACCCATGAGTGCACTGGCCCTGGACATCCGCGACGCCGGTCTGCTGGACATCGACGACGAGACCATCACCTTCGAGGACGAGTTCGACGCGGACCTCGCCCCCGTGGCGTGTCTCGCCGACCCGTGGGTCACCTACGTCCCGACCCGCTTCGAGTGTGCCGTCAACTCCTGACCCCGTCGGGAGAGTCGGACAACCGTCGGCCGCCGCCCGCGAATCCGCGCGCGGCGGTCGCGCGTACGGCCCCCGAGACCCGCGCGGCTCCGCCCTCCGGGCCGGGACAGCGGGCCGAAGCGTGCAGAACACCGGACAGGGACCTCGGGGAGGGTGCATCCGTGCCGTCGACAGCAGCGGTGAACGCGCGGACGGACTCCGGGACGGCCGGGGCGCTGCACGGATGGCTGACGGAGCTGGTGGCCCTGGCGACCACCGCGTCCAGCACGGCCGCCGCGCCCGGTGCCCGCCGCGAGTGTCACGCCGGGGACGGCTGGTTGTACCTCCACGACCCCGACATGCCGGAGCTCGCCCACGGCTGGAAGCTCCACGTCTCGACCCGCCCCGACCTCCTCCCGCTCCTGCTGGAGGTGGTGGTACCGATCCTGCTCCGCCGCACCTGTGACGCCAAGTTCGCCGCCGACGCCGCCGTGCTGCGCGAACTGAACGCCGGAGTTCGCGGTGCGGCAGCCGTCGGCAAGGCGGTCACGGTGTACCCGTCGGCGCATGAACCCGCCGCTCTCGGGCAGGAGTTGGCGGAGGCACTGGCCGGCTGGGACGGCCCCCGCGTGGTCAGCGACCGGCGGGTCCGGGCGGACGCCCCGGTCTACTACCGCTACGGGCCGTTCCGCCCCTCCGCCGACGACCCCGAACTCGTCATGACCGGTCCGGCCGGCGAACGGTTCACGGGTCTCGCCCGGGACGCCTACCGCCAACCACCCTGGGCGGAGGACCCGTTCGACACCCGAACCCGGCGGCGCCGCGCGACCACCCGGGTCGGCGACGGCCGCTACCGGATCACCGCCGGGATCACCCGCTCGCCGAACGGGCACGTCTACCGTGCGGTCGAACTCTCCACCGGCCAGGAGGTGGTGGTGAAACAGGCGCGGGCCTTCGTCGCCGAGGACACCACCGGAGTCGACGCCCGCGGCCGGCTCCGGCACGAGCGGCAGGTGCTCACCGCACTCGCGGGCGTGGCCGGGGTGCCGCGGCTGGTCGACTACTTCCGGCACGGCGAGGACGAGTACCTGGTGAGCAGCGCCTGCGGACCGCGCGACCTGCGCCGCGAGGTGCTCGGGTCGGGACCTTACGACACCACGGCCGACCGGCGGGGCGCCCGACCCGGCGCCCCGCCCGCGCAGGAACGCGGCTGGTGGACCCTGGCCCGCGGGCTGTTGCGGATCCTGGACGCCGTGCACGCACGCGGCGTGGTGGTCCGGGACCTCAAGCCCGCCAACGTGGTGCTCGACGCGTCCGGCGGATGCTCGCTGGTCGACTTCGGGGTCAGCGCCCTCGACGGCGCTCGCCCCGACGGCGCGACCCGGGGCTACGGCCTTCCGCTCGCCACGGAGACCGAACCGGCCGACGACTACTACGCGTTGGGCACCACGCTGTCCTACGCGGCCACCGGACTCGACCCGGTGGTGATCGACCCGGATCCCGCGACCAATCGTGACCGCACCCTGGCCTGCCTCGCCGCCGCACTCGCGCGGACCGGGCGCCCGGCGGCCCCGGTGGTCACGGTGGTGACCGGCCTGCTGAGCCTCGATCCCGCCGAGCGCACGGCAGCCGCAGCCACGCTGCGGCGCGGTGAGGCCCCTCCCGCGACCCGTGCCGCGTACGGCCCGCCCACCGTCACCGCCGGGCTCCTCGACGAGGTCGTCGGCCACCTGCTCACCCGCTGCGTCCGGACGGCCGACGAACTGGTCGCCGCCGACCGGCGGGGCGGGGAGCCGCGCAAGCTGCTCTCGCTCTACGACGGCGGCGCGGGCCTCGGCCTCGAACTGCTGCAGCACGCCGACCGTCCGGACGCGCGCGCGGCGGTCGTCGCGCTGGCCCGGTGGACGGCCGACCACCCGTCGATGGACCGGCTCGGCCCGGGACTGTACGACGGCCGGGCCGGGGTCGACCTGTTCCTCGCCCACGCGGCCGACCCTCTCGGTACCGAGCCACCGGCCGGCCCGCCGGCCGGTCGTCCGGGCCCAGGTCCGGGCCCCGGCGCCGGGACCTGGGCGGACGCGGTCGCCGACCCGCTCCGGACGGACCAGATCTCCGGCGCCGCAGGTGTCGGCACAGCCCGGCTGCTGCTCGCCCGGCGTGCGGCGGCGGCCGGCCGGCACGGGGACGCCCGGATCCACCTGGCCGTGGCGACCGCGTGCGCCCACCGGCTCACCGCCGGTCCCGCCGACCCCGGGGAGGCTCCCAACCCCGGAACCGCCGCGCTCGCCGAGGGCTTCGCCCACGGCCGGGCCGGCCTCGCCCACTTCCTGCTCGCCCTGCCCGGCGCGTACGCCGAGGCCGCCGCCGCCGCGGACCGGTCCGGCGCCGAGGCCCGTGCACCCCGCGGCCCCGCCGCAGAGGCGGCGCAGGCAACCCAGGCAGCAGAGGCGGCACGGGCCGCACAGGCGGAGCAGGCGGCACGCAGCATCCTGGACGCACTCGCCGCCGACGTGCCGCGCCTCGTCGCCGACGCCGCGCGGCCCGGGGCCACCCGCCGCTACGGATCCTGGTGCCGCGGCCTGGCCGGAATCGGAACGACGCTGGTCCAGGCGGGCCGGCACTACGGCGAGGACGGGTTCACCGCCCGCGCCGCCGAAGCGGCGACCGCCTGCCGCGCCCTGGCCCCGAGGATGGGCACGGTCGGGCAGTGCTGCGGTCTGGCCGGCGTCGGGGAACTCCTGGTCGACCTCGCCGTGGCCACCGGGGACGAGCGGCACTGGCGGGCCGCCGAGGAGATCGCCGGGCTGATCCTGACCCGCGGCGGAGGCCCGCCCGGCCGGCCGCTGCTCCCCGGCGCCGACCCCGCCGTCGAGTCCGCCACCTGGGCCGTCGGGACCCCCGGGGTGCTGTCCTTCCTGCGCAGGCTGCAGCGCCGGGGCGGGCCCCGGCCGGGCATGCTGTTCCCGTCCTGACCGGGGACGGCACCCCCGCCCCGCGCCGGACGCCGGGCTGCGGGGTGTCCGTGCGGTCTCCGGTCAGGGGGTTCCGGTGGCCGCCCGCTCCTCCGCCTGGCCGCGGGTGAGCCGCCAGACCTGTTCCTCGCCGCTCTCCGCCGGGGCCAGCCGCTCGGCCGGGCGGCGGACGTCGGCGGTGAACCCCAGGCGCGCGGGGACGGCGCCGCTGGCCCGGTTGGCCACGTCGTGGACGATCTCGACGTAGTCGACGCCGGGGAGGCGGAACGCCTGCCCGACCAGGGCGACGACGCTCCGGCTCGCGACCCCGCGGCCGGTGGCACCGGGGTGCAGCCAGTAGCCGATCTCACGGGCGCCGTCCGCCGTGCCCTCCCGCCGGAAGAGCCCGCAGGCACCGACGATCGCCCCGTCCAGCACGACCGCGTACGTGAAGTCCGTCCCGCTCTCCCAGCGCTCCGGGCGGGCCGCCAGGAACTCGGCGGTCCGTTCCCGGCTGTGGTCGGCGATCCAGGACATCCACGGCCGCAGATGCTCCAGCGACTCCTCGATGACCCGGAAGTACTCCGGGAGGTCCGCCTCGCCCTCGAAGCGGCGGAGCGTCAGCTCGGTGTCCAGTTCGATCACCCGCAGGGGAAGGTCCATGCCCGAGGATCGTCCTCGACCGTTCCCGGCGGCAAGGCGTTTTCCGGGCGCACCGCAGCAGACCACCGAGCTCCCCCGCTCCCCGGCCCTGCGGGGGTGGCAACCGTTCCACGGCTGCCACCCCCGTTCTGCGTCCCGGTCCGCCCGTGAGCTCGCAGGCTCCGCCATGACCCTGCTGCGCTCCCGTGCGGACGTCGAGGCGCCGCGCTGGACGTGCGGGCCGTACTGGCGGCGCCGGAGGCGGGGTTCCGCCTGCACCCGCCGGCCGACGGTGAGTTGCCGGCACTGCTCGTCCCGGCCTCCGTCACCGCCCGGCGGACCGGGCCGGCCGCGGCACGGTCATGTGGTCGGGGTGGTGGGTGGCGACGTCGTGGGCGGCTCGGACGAAGGCGGCGACGGCTGCGGATCGCGAGGTCTCCGGCCAGGCGACCACGACCGCGCTGGGGCTGAGGCCGGTGACCGGCCGGTATGCGATGTCCGGGCGCTGGTGCCGCTCGGTGGTCGAGCGGGACAGGAACGCCACCGCCTGCCCCAGCGCGACCACCTCCAGGAGTTGCTCGACGCTGGCCACGAGCGGCCCCTCAGGAGTGCCGTCCGGAGCCAGGCCTGAGTGGCCGTCGCCCGCTTCCGCTCCGTCGCCTCCTGTGTAGTAGGCGGTGGTGGAGGGGGCGGCCCCCTTCCAGCGCGGGATCGGTTCGCCCCTGAGGTCGGCCAACCGCAGTCGCCGGCGTCCGGCCAGGCGGTGCGCGGCGGGGAGGACGGCCAGTCGCGGCTCGACCACGAGCGTCTGGGAGTCCAGTCCCTGACCGTCGAACGGGCTGCGGAGCAGCGCTACGTCGGCACGGCCGTCCCGCAGCATGGCGATCGGCTCACCGCTGCCGCCGACGACGACTTCAGGCGGCGGCAGATGCGAACCCGTTCCCCGGTAGGCGGCGAGGATCTCCCGCAGCAGCCCGGCGTCGCCTCCCGGTTTGACCGCCACGACGAGCTGGGGTGTCGGCTGACCGGCCCGGCGTGCTCGCCGGGCCGCCGCGTGCACCGCGTCGACCGCGATCCGGGCCTGGTCGAGAAGCACCTGACCGGCGTTGGTCAGCCTCACCTGCCGGGTGGTGCGCTCCAGCAGGCGTACCCCGAGCCGGGACTCCATCTGAGCGATCGCCTTCGACAGCGGGGGCTGCGCCATCCCCAGGCGTTGCGCGGCCCGGCTGAAGTTCAGTTCCTCGGCGACCGCGACGAAGTACCTCAGCTCCCGCACCTCTAGTAGTACTTCGTTAGGTTGGGGTGGGCTGTCGTGTTCGGCTTGTGGACTTCCGTGTGGGAAGCGGGCGTTGACAGGTGTGGCAGACACCGGTCCAGCAGCTCAGCAGGTCCTGGAGTTGGTCGAGGACCTGGTAGAG
>NZ_JAQYWZ010000679.1:0-291 GCF_036290945.1 Streptomyces sp. BE303 | reverse complement strand
CCCCGCCCAGCCCCCCCCCCCCCCCCGCCCCCCCCCCCGCCCCCCCCCCCCCGCCCCCCGCGGCACGCATCCGCCGGCAGCCGCGCCGCACCTTTGTGCCTGGAGGCCAGACTTGTGCTCTTCAGCGCTGGTCCGGCCCGGGGCACCGGTGAGATCGGAAGAGCGGCGGGGAGGGAAAGAGGGTATATCTAAAAATCGGGGGGGGGGGGGGGGGGGGGGGGGGGGGGGGGGGGGGGGGGGGGGGGGGGGGGGGGGGGGGGGGGGGGGGGGGGGGGGGGGGGGGGGGGGGGG
>NZ_JAQYWZ010000678.1:0-281 GCF_036290945.1 Streptomyces sp. BE303 | reverse complement strand
CGGGCCGCGTAGCAGGTCGAACAGCCAGCGCATCGGCTCGGCCCCCACCCGCCTGCGGGCCTGGGCGAACGCGCCGCCGGTCGGGTCGGCGACCGGCAGGCCGTCCAGTCCGGCGGTCAGCCGCTGCCACACCTGCCGCCGGCCCAGCCCAGGGAACAGGCACCCGGCCAGCAGCAGATACACCACCACCCGAGACGGCAGGTCCCGGACCCGCGCCTGCACCCTGCCGGTCTGCGCCAGCGCCTCGTCGACCATCTCGAACGGGACGATCCGGGTCAACT
>NZ_JAQYWZ010000677.1:0-430 GCF_036290945.1 Streptomyces sp. BE303 | reverse complement strand
CGGCGAGCCGGTGGGCGTGTTCGTCGGCGCCTCGTTCATGGGGTACGGCACCGGGGCGGCGGAGAGCGGGGAGGGCCTGGAAGGCCATCTGCTGACGGGTACGGCTTCGTCGGTGATGACGGGGCGGATCTCGTACACGTTCGGCCTGGAGGGGCCTGCGGTGCCGGTGGACACGGCGTGTTCGTCGTCGTTGGTGGCCCTGCATCTGGCCGCGCAGGCGCTGCGTTCGGGTGAGTGCTCGATGGCGCTGGTCGGTGGTGTGCCGGTCAGGCCGACGCCGGATGTGTTCGTGGAGTTCTCGCGTCAGCGGGGTCTGGCGCCGGACGGCCGGTGCAAGTCGTTCGGTGCGGGTGCGGACGGGAAGGGGTGGTCCGAGGGTGTCGGCATGCTGCTCGGGGCGCGGTGCTCGTCTGCGCGGGCTGCAGGTCGG
>NZ_JAQYWZ010000676.1:0-786 GCF_036290945.1 Streptomyces sp. BE303 | reverse complement strand
TGCCCCCGCATGCCCGTGTACACCCCCGTCGTCGGGGAGGTGGTCCGTGACTTCGGGTGCCGTGTCCCCGCCGGTGGGGTGCTCGAAGGCGTCTACATGGACACCCTCGGCGGCCTCGCCTACCTCCGCCACGAGGGCGGCGGCTGCGAGTGGACCACCAGGCCCGAACTCGTCCGACCCCTGCCCGAACCCCGCTACCTCAGCGTCCAGCAGCCCAGCAGGCCGCGCGCCGACGACCCGGCGTGAACCGGGCCCCCGCGCTCGTCGCCACCGCCCTCGGCGTCCCCGCCCTCAGCACCCTCACCGCCGCCCTCGCCTGCCGGCCGATTCACGACGGACCGCTCGGACCCCGCCTCCTGATCTTCGGCCTCGTCCTCGCCACCGGCATCAGCGCCGGCCTGCCCGCCTGCTTCACCTGGCTCTCGCCCGACACCCACCCCGACCCCGACCCCGGTCCCGATTCCGACCCCACCCCCTGAACCCCCACGGTCGGGCCGCCGGCCCCGGCGCGGGCCCGACCGGAATTGCCGTCAACTCCCCACCGAGGAGACCCCCGTGCTCAACAACCTCCCCACGATCCTGACCCACCCGCCCCGCCGCCGCCTCGGCCACCAGGCCCTCGTCCTCAACCGCGACGGCGCGATCCTCCTCGTCGCCACCACCTACCGCTCCGGCCTCATGCTCCCCGGCGGCAGCGCCGAAGCCGACGAACTCCCCCACCTCGCCGCCCGCCGCCACACCGAAACCGAAACCGGCCTCGTCCTCCCCCTGCGCTCCGTCCTCGCC
>NZ_JAQYWZ010000675.1:0-2984 GCF_036290945.1 Streptomyces sp. BE303 | reverse complement strand
GCCGAGATCGACGCCGTTGCCGAGGCTGCGGGTGGGCGGGGCTGGAAGTCCAGCCGTCTGCGGACCAGTCACGCCTTCCACTCCCGGCTGATGGAGCCGATGTTGGAGGACTTCCGCGCCGTGGTGCGTGGGTTGTCCTTCGCCGAGCCTTCGGTCCCGGCGGTGTCGTCGGTGACGGGCCGTCAGGTCGGTGTCGGGCAGTGGTCGGACCCGGAGTACTGGGTGGACCAGGTCCGCAAGCCGGTCCGCTTCGCCGACGCCCTCGAAGCGCTCGACGGCGTCACCAGGTTCGTCGAATTGGGCCCGGACGGCGTCCTGTCGGCGCTCGTCCAGCAGCCCGACGCCGTCACCGCGCCGCTGCTGCGCCGCGACCGTGACGAAGTCACCACCGCGCTGACGGCGCTCGCGACCCTGCACGTCAACGGTGTCCCGGTCGACTGGTCGCCGCTGTTCACGGGCGTCCGACCGGCCGAGCTGCCGACCTACGCCTTCCAGCACCAGCGGTACTGGCTGCAAGCAGCAGCGCCCGGCCGTTCGGCGGAACCTGCGGAGGCGGGCTTCTGGAACGTCGTCGAGAGGGGCGATCTCCCGGCGTTCGCAGCGGAGTTGGGTGTCGATACCGATGCCGCCGCCACCGTGCTGCCCGCGCTGTCGACCTGGCGGGCGCGCGGCCAGGAACGGTCGCTCATCGACGGCTGGCGATACCGCGTCACCTGGAAGCCGGTCGCCGATCCCGGCGCGGCCCGGGTCGACGGATCCTGGCTGCTTCTCGGTGAGGACGACGAGGAGACCGCCGCCCTCGCCGATGTCCTGACCGGTCACGGCGCGACCGTGCTCCGGTTGGAGATCGGGGTGCGGGCCGAGCTGGCCGACCGGCTGCGGACGCTCGACGCACCGCCGGTCGGCGTGCTGGTACCGGCGGGTTCGCTCACCGGCGTGCTCGCCGCCGTCCAGGCACTGGGCGACGCCGGAATCGCGGCGCCGCTCTGGCTCCTCACGCGGGGGGCGGTCGCGACCGGGTCCGCCGATCCGGCGGTCGACCCGCACCGAGCGGAGGTGTGGGGCCTCGGCCGCGTCGTCGGGCTGGAACACCCCGACCGCTGGGGCGGGCTGATCGACCTGCCGGAGCACCTGGACGTCCGTGCGGGCGGCCGTCTGGTGGCCGTGCTCGCCGGCGGGCTGGGTGACGAGACCGAGGTCTCGGTCCGGGGCGGCGGGCTGCTGGTCCGCCGCCTGACCCCGGCGCCTCGGCGGTCGGGAGGCGGCTGGGAGCCGCGTGGGACGGTTCTGGTCACCGGAGGCACCGGTGGTCTCGGCCGCCAGGTCGCCCGGTGGGCGGTGGAGCACGGCGCCCGACGGGTCGTGCTCGTCGGCCGACGGGGGACCGGGGCGGAGGGTGTCCGCGAGCTGACGGCGGAGTTCGAGAACGTCGAGGCCCGTGCCTGCGACCTCACCGACCGCGACGCGGTCGCGGCGCTGGTGCGGGAGTTCGACGACGAGCCCGACCTGGCGATCGTGCACGCCGCCGGGACCCTGGACGACGGCGTGGTCGCCGGGCTCGACCCGGCCCGCCTGGACGCGGTGCTGGCGAGCAAGGCCGGTGCGGCCTGGCAGCTGCACGAACTGACGGAGCACCGCCCGCTCTCGGCGTTCGTCCTGTTCTCCTCGACCGCCGGCGTGCTCGGCAACCCCGGCCAGGCCAACTACGCCGCCGCCAACGCGGCGCTCGACGCGCTCGCGGAGCACCGCGCGGCCCGCGGGCTGCCGGCCACCTCGATCGCCTGGGGACCCTGGGCCGACGCCGGCATGATGGCCGGCCACGCGGGCTCCGCGCAGTTCCGCCGCTCGGGCCTCTCCCTGTTGCCCCCCGCGGCCGCGCTGGCCGCGCTGGCCGCCGCGGTGGGCGGTGGCGAGCCGGCGGTGGTCGTCGCGGACGTGCGGTGGGACCGGTTCGCCGCCGAGTCCGGCGTGCTGCGGCCGGCGTCGGTGCTGGCCGACCTGCCGGAGGTGCGGGCGTCGGTCCGCGAGGTGACCGTGACCGGCCGGCTGCCGCTCGCGCTGCGGCTGGCGGACCTCTCGCCCGCCGAGGCGCGCCGGACCCTGCTGACCGAGGTGCGGGACCAGGCTGCCGCGGTGCTCGGGCACGGGTCGGGCGGTGCGGTGGCGCCCGACCGCTCGTTCCAGGACCTCGGCCTCGACTCGCTCACCGCGATGGAACTGCGGAACCGGCTGGCCGCCGCGACCGGACTCACCCTCCCGGCGGCACTGGTCTTCGACTACCCGGACGCCGACCGGCTGGCCGGGTTCCTGCTGGAAAGGCTCGTCGGCGGACGGGCTGCGGCGGCGGTACCGGCCGCTCCGGCCGCGCCGGTCACCGACGATCCGATCGTCATCGTCGGGTTGGCCTGCCGGTTCCCGGGCGGGGCCGACACCCCGGAGGACCTCTGGGACCTGCTGGCCTCCGGGACCGACGCCATGGGCGGGTTCCCCACGGACCGCGGCTGGGACCTGGAAGCCCTCTACCACCCGGACCCGGAGCACCCCGGCACCACGTACACCCGGGACGGCGGCTTCGTGTCCGCCGCCGGTGAGTTCGACGCGGGGCTGTTCGGGATCTCGCCGCGCGAGGCGCTGGCGATGGACCCGCAGCAGCGGTTGCTGCTGGAGACGTCGTGGGAGGCGTTCGAACGGGCCGGGGTCGACCCGCTGTCGCTCCGCGGCGAGCAGGTCGGCGTGTTCGCCGGAACCAACGGTCAGGACTACGTCGCGCTGCTGGACGACGGGTCCGAGGACGTCGCGGACTCGGCGGGCCACATCGGCACCGGGAACGCGGCGAGCGTGCTGTCCGGCCGCGTCTCGTACTCGTTCGGCCTGGAGGGGCCGGCGGTGACGGTGGACACGGCGTGCTCGTCGTCGCTGGTCGCGCTGCACCTGGCCGCGCAGGCGCTGCGGTCGGGCGAGTGCTCGATGGCGCTGGTCGGCGG
>NZ_JAQYWZ010000674.1:0-573 GCF_036290945.1 Streptomyces sp. BE303 | reverse complement strand
GCTGTTCGGGATCTCGCCGCGTGAGGCGTTGGCGATGGATCCGCAGCAGCGCCTGTTGCTGGAGACGTCGTGGGAGACGCTGGAGGCGGCGGGTGCCGATCCGCTGGGCCTGCGCGGCGAGCCGGTGGGCGTGTTCGTCGTCGTTGGTGGCCCTGCATCTGGCCGCGCAGGCGCTGCGTTCGGGTGAGTGCTCGATGGCGCGGGTCGGTGGTGTGACGGTCATGCCGACGCCGGATGTGGTCGTGGAGTTCTCGCGTCAGCGGGGTCGGGCGCCGGACGGCCGGTGCAAGTCGTTCGGTGCGGGTGCGGACGGGAGGGGTTGGTCCGTGGGTGGCGGCATGCTGCTCGGGGAGCGGTTGTCGTCTGCGAGGGCTGCCGGTCGGCAGGTCCTGGCGGTGGTGCGGGGCCCGGCGGTCAATCAGGACGGTGCTTCGAACGTACGGACGGCGCCGTGCGGTCCGTCGCAGCAGCGGGTGATCCGGGCGGCGTTGGCGCAGGCGGGGTTGAACCCGCAGGACGTCGACGCGGTCGAGGCGCACGGCACCGGCACGACGCTCGGCGACCCCATCGAGG
>NZ_JAQYWZ010000673.1:0-12027 GCF_036290945.1 Streptomyces sp. BE303 | reverse complement strand
GACGAGGGCCTCGCGCACGACCTCGGTGTCGCGGCCGAGGTTGGCCCGGGCGCCGCCGGCCATCAGCTGCATGGTGGTGATGTGGTGCGCCACGATGTCGTGCAGCTCCCGCGCGATGCGACGGCGCTCGTCCGCCACCGCGCGCTCCGCCAGCAGGGTCCGCTTGATCGCCATCTCACGCTGCCAGCGGTCGACCACCATGGCGGCGCCGACGACCATCAGGGTGCTGAGGACCGGGGAGAGGGCGTCCTGCCAGAGCGGCCACCGGCCGGGATTCTGGCTCAGCAGCGTGACCGACACCGTCGCGACGGCCGCGACGGCCGTCCCCCGGCCGGAGTGGGCCCGGGCCGCCGAGTACAGGGCGACCACGAGGACGGCACCGAGGTGCGGGGGCAGCGGAAGGACCAGGGAGGCGATCCCGTCGAGTGCCAGGACGGCGGCCAGCGCCGTCGCCGGGTGACGGCGCCGGGCGAGCAGCGGCAGGCCCGCCGCCCCGACGAGGAGGAGTCCGGCCGGGCTCACCTGGTACCGGCCGTCGAGGCCGGAGAGGAACGCGTAGCTGAGCAGGTTCATCGCGCAGGCGCCGACGGCCACGAGCGCGTCGCTACGGGACCACGGCGGCCCGGAGCCGTCGGTGTGCAGCGGCTCCCGGGCGTCTTCGGACCCGGTGTGTCGACTCATGGACATGTCTGTTCCCCTTGCGTCCGGCCTCCCGGCCACTCCCGGGACAGGGTTGCACAGCAGGCCGCGACGGCCGCACCGGCGGCGAGCGGCGCACGGACCTGCCCCCGGGAACGGTCCCGGCGCAGCGGCGCCGGTCCACCCGGCGGGGGCCGCGGCCCGCCTCCCGGCTCCGTACGGGGCGCGGTACGGGTCGCCGTACGGGCGTACGGGTGGAGGGCCGAACTCCTCGCCGGGACCGGCGAGGTGGCCGTGGACGGAGACCGCGAGGTGGGACGCGAGCTTGCGCATGCGCCGCTCTCGGGTGCAGTACTCTGAGCGAATCGGTCAGGCCGTAGTACTTCAACCGGAGTGGTGTCCATGGCGCGCAGGAACGACGAGCGACGAGCCGCCCTCGTCGACGCCGCGATCGAGGTTCTGGCCAGGGAAGGAGCGCGCGGGCTGACCTTCCGGGCGGTCGACACCGAGGCCGCCGTCCCGGTCGGCACCGCGTCCAACTACTTCGCCAACCGCGACGACCTGCTCACGCAGGCCAGCGCCCGGGTCTACGAACGCCTCCGCCCCGACGATTCGGAGATCACCCGCCGGCAGACGGGCGTGACGGACCGGGAGTCGTACGCCGCTTCGATGCACGAACTCGTCGACCGGGTCAGCTCGTTCCGCACCGGCTACCTGGCGCTGCTCGAACTGCGACTCGAAGCGACCCGGCGCCCCGACCTGCGCGCGGTCCTGACCGAGCGGGTCCGCGCCGATCTCGACGCCAACGTCGCCTTCCACCTCGCCTCGGGCCTGCCCGGCGACGAGACCACCGTCCGGTTGCTCTACCTGGCGTTCAACTGGCTGATCGTGGAGCAGCTCACCCTCCCCGACGTCCTCTCGGAGGCCGAGCGCCACGCACTCGTCAACGCCGCGGTCGACCGCCTCGTGACGCCCTGACCTACGCGGATCCGTCGCGGATCCGCACCGGCGCCCGGGACGGCCGCGCCCGGCCCTGTCGGTGCGCCGGGTCGGACCGCCAGGGTCGGTCGCATGCGACGGCGAGGGCACGTCCCGGATCCGACCCCGGCCCCGGCACTGCCCGAACTGCCGGAGAACCGCGCCCTGTTGGACTACTTCCGCGAGCGTTCGACCCTGCCGCGCGGCCCGGACGACCTCACCCTGGGCAACCGGCAGCTGCATGCGCACCCCGACCTCTGCGACCGACTCTCCCGCCTGGTGCCGCGCCACCCCGTGGAGTCCGCCTACGGCGTGCCCGTCCTCGCCTTCGAGGGCGTGGCCGCCGTCGTGGCGTGCGGCACGGACATCCTTCCGTTCCGCCGGTGGCAGCGGAACGGCACCTGGCATCAGGTCTTCACCCGGCTGCAGTCCTTGGCCGACGCGAAGGGGAGGATCACGTGGGACCTGAGCGTCGACTCCACGGTCTGTCGTGCTCATCAGCATGCGGCTGGGGCCCGCAGGCAGGGCGAGCTGCAGAAGGAACCGCCAGGCGGTGTGTTCACCGAACCCGAGGATCACGGACTGGGTCGCTCACGCGGCGGGTTCACCACCAAGTTGCACCTGACCGTCGAGCAGGGTCAGAAACCCATGTCGATCGTGATCACGGCCGGGCAGCGCGGCGACTCCCCGCAGTTCGAACCCGTGTTGGACAAGGCCCGCGTGCCCCGCATCGGTCCGGGACGGCCACGCGTCCGCCCCAACCGCGTGCGGGCCGACAAGGCCTACGCCTCCCGCCAGCCCTGTCGATCGTGAGCCCAGTCCATCATCACCTTGGCGGTCGACTCCTCTGGGCCGAACACTTCATGGAGCCTTGGAACGTGGGCCTGGTAGTGCTTGTCTGCACTGTCTTCGCGATACTCGACCTGGTAGCAGCAGGTCGTGCAGAACCTCCTCGGTTGGATCGTCCACGGTACGACCGCCCGCTTCAACTACACGCGGCACTGGCTTTAGCATGCACGCGACTGTACCGACCCATGGGACTCAACTGCCCAGCCGTCCACAACCTCCCGAGGCAGAACACCTGGCCCGATGACGAGGCTGGCCGCGCCGCCCACCTTCCAGGAGAGGAAGCTGCGATCTTTGTCCAGGCGGACGAGCTCAACGCCCACATCGCTCGGTTCCTCGAACACTACGGGTAGGCTCGTAGGTATGGGAATTGACTGGGAGAACATACTCGGCGCAAGCGGTGACGGCCTCGACGATGCCTACGACAGCGCGGTCTCCGCGGCCATCTACAGCGATGACCCGGTGGAGGACCGTCGGCCACTCCCGGTCGGCGAAGAGCACGACGACACAGACGGCTTGCGCTGAACTGAGGAAACGCCCTGGCAAGCCGCGGCGTTTCGCCGTCAGGTCAGGGGTCAGTCAAGAGGCGGCCGAGCTCAACTCTGCGGCTCGATCGCCGCCTTCACCGAACTCGTCATCCCCGGCAACGGCACAGGTGACGGCCAGCACTGCGGCACGGGGGTGCTGCCCGAGCACCGAGGTCACGGCCTCGGCCGATGGATGAAGACCGAGTCGATCCGACAGGCCCACAGGGACTATCCGGACCTCGGTGACCTCCTGACCGACACCGCCGACAGCAACGCGCGCATGCGACGGGTCCACGACGGTCTCGGCTACACACCCACGCACACGACACACCAGTATCAGCTCGACCTTTAGCAGAGAGCGGACGGGCCGGACCGGGACATCACCCCGTCCGGCCTGTCCGTGCTTTCGATACACGCCCTAGTCGCACTGCTGCGCGAAGCCCTGGTCCACGCCCGCGACCTCAGCAGGAACCGGCCCGGAGGTGCACCGGTCGCGCGGGGCGTGGCCGCACCGGCCGTCAAGGCCCCGCAGGACGGGGCCCGGTGAGCGGGGCGCGGTGAGCGGGGCGCGGTGAGCGGGGCGCGGGCGGGTCAGCCGACGACCGGGTCGTCGAGCACCTCGACGAGGACCCGGGCCTGGAGCCCCCCGGAGTCGGGGCCGGACAGACCGGCCGTCGTCGCCAACGCCTTCCACAGCGCCCACCCGCGTGCCCGCCGCCAGGTGTCGTCGGGAAGGCCGACGGCCTCCCGGAACGCCTTCCGCTCGTCGCCGGTGAAGTACGTCCAGGCCATGACGAGGTCGCACGCCGGGTCGCCGGTACCGCAGGTGCCGAAGTCGATGACCGCGGAGAGCCCTCCGTCGACGGCGAGGAGGTTGCCGGGGGCGACATCGCCGTGGAACCACACCGGGGACGACGGCCAGGCCGTGGTCAGGGCGCCCGCCCAGACCGCCCGGCAGGCGGCGACGTCGACGGAGTCCCGCAGCACGTGGAGGGCGTTCTCCACCTGGTCGGCGTAGACGCTGGGATGGCAGCCCCGGAAGAACGAGTGGCGGCCGGCCGCGGGGCCGTAGACCGCCGGGACGTCGCGGAGTTCGGTCAGGAACGCGCCCAGGTCGGCGGCCAGCCGGGTGCGGTCGACGGCGTCGGCGGCCCCCGGCTGGCCGGCGTCGTCGACGGTGCCGCCCGGCAGCCAGCGCCGCACCGACCACGAGAAGGGGTAGCCCTCCCCCGGACGGCCGGTGGCGACCGGCTCCGGCACGGGCGTCGACAGGTGCTCCGCCAGGAGCGGGAGGCAGCAGTCCTCCTTCTCGACGCCGGCGACGTAGCCCTCGGCACTGGGCAGGCGGACGACCAGGTCGTCGCCCAGCCGGAAGGTGCGGTTGTCCCAGCCCTGACGGGCGACCGGCCGGACCGGAAGGCCGCCCCACTCGGGGAACTGCTCGGAGACCAGCGCACGGACGAGTTCGGCGGAGATTTCGACGGAGATGTCGGTCACGGGCGAAGTCTGCGCCCGGCCTTCCGTGCACCGCAAGCGAGTTACCGGCCGATACTCCGGTCCCGCCGGTCGGGGAACCGTACTGGCGTCCCGTCAGGTCATCTCGGGCCGGCCGGACCTACCGAGCCGCCGAGCGACTTCGGGGCCGGGGGCCGCCGCCCGGGGCGTCAGGCGTCCGGGGGCGTCAGGCGTCCGGGTCGGCGCCCTGCTGGACCTGCTTGATCCGCTCCGCCTGGAGCGTGGCGAACTGCTGGAGCGTCTTGTGGTCCCGCTCGTCCTCGTCGAGTTCGATCAGGGCCACGACGGTGCCGACCCGCATCGCCGTGGACGAGGCGACGGTCCCGTCCCCGGAATCAGCCGAATCGGCGGGCTGCTCGAATCCCCGCGCCTGGTCGGCGGCCACCTTCAAGGTGATCGGACGCACGTCGTCGTCGGCCTTCTCCAGGGACGCCGCCAGTGCCTCGAAGACGGGGCCGGCGTTCTCCACGGTGTCGAAGGTCAGCAGGGTGAAGCGGATGTCGTTGTCGGTGTCGGCGGCCAGCTCGTAGCGGACGGAGCCGCCGAGTTCGAGGCCCTCGCAGTCGACCGACAGCTTCTTTCGGCAGGTGCTGGACGCCTCGGCCTGCCCGATGGCCTGCGGCGGCTTCGAACCGGAGGAGAGGCCCCAGCCGGTGGGGAGCGAGGCCGGGCTCGGCAACGCGTCCTGCACCTGGTCCGGTTCCGACAGCACCACCGCGGCCCGGATTGCCGCGCCGCCGCCGGAACTGCACGCGCCCGTGCCCAGTGCGAGCGCGGCGACCGCCGCCGCCAGTGCGAGATTGCGTCCGTGCCGCTTCATCTTGTCCATCGCGGTGCCCCGTTTCGTCCTTCACCTCAAGATCAGCAGCGCACATCAAACCACATGATCAGCTGGTCGTTCCGGCTCGTCGCCCCTGCCGAACCAGGGCCCCGGAACAGGGCCCCGAACCGGACCCGGCCGGGCACCTGCACCGCACGGGCACCATGACGCGGCGTGAGGGCCGACCCCGCGGTTGATCTCGCCGGTCGAGGTCCTAGGCTCAGGGGCCATGGGCATGAACGGGCGATACCTGCGGCTGAGCGCACGCCAGTTGGAGCGCGCGGCGGCGGAACCCGGCTGGGTGCGGGAGTGGGTCACCGAACTGGACGAGGACGTGGACGAGGCGGCCGCCCGGGGGCGGCTGCACGGGACCGGGCGGGCCGGGCCGGTACTCGACTTCCTGCTCCGCCGCCACGACTTCCCCGTCGACGTCATCCACGGGGAGGCGGAGCTCCCCGGCGCCGGGCAGTGGGGGTACGGACCACCGCGCTGCCTCACCCCGGAGCGGGTCGGCGCCGCCGACGGGGCGTTCGCGGACCTCCCGCCCGGCGCGCTGGTCGACGGCATCACCCCGGCCGAGCTGGCCACCGCCGTTCCGCTGCCCGCCGGTTGGACGGACGGGGAAGCGCTCCACCTGGCATCCGGCCACTACCGCTCGCTCGCCGACTTCCTGCACACGGCTGCCCGCTACCGACACGCGGTACTCGTCTGGACCGAGTAGGACCCGTCACCCGACCCCGCCCGGCAGCGGCTGACACCCCGGACAGGCTGCTGCCCGGGGTGTCAGCCGCTGCCCGGCCGACCGTGCGTCCCCGACCGGGCGGGGGCGCACAGGACGGCGCGCAGTGGCCCCGCCCGCGCGGGGCCACTGCGCGCGAAACGGATCAGCAGGTGCCGGCCGGGCGGTCGCGGACCACGAGGTCGATGCGGCCGGGGCTGTAGTCCAGCCAGAGCACCCGGGTGCCCCGGTCGGCGGCCGGGTATGCCTGGACACCCCGGTTGCAGGAGAGCCGTACGGGGGTGCCGCCGGTGACGGGCACCTGGTACAGCTTGGGGAGCGCCGCGTTCGTCCAGCCGCCGCTCGGCTTGGCGCCGCCGTGCTGGTAGGTGACGACCCGGTCGGAGGCCGTGAAGTCCCCGACCAGCGGCGCCTGGGGCGAGTCGGCGGGCACCACGTCGGTCGTACCGGAGCCGTCGACGGCGCCGGACCGGATCGCGACCCGCAGGTCCGGGGGTGCCGACCGCCGCGACCAGAGCAGCCGGCCGCCCGCGAACTGCGTGGAGGTCATGTAGCCGGGCCTGCTACCGGCCGGGGCCCTCTCCGGGTACTGCGCGGTGATCCGGCCGGCAGCGAGGGAGTAGACCGTCGGCGCCGAGAAGGTGGCCCCCTCGGCGTTCCAGCTCTCGATCCAGCCGAGCAGACCGTCCTTGAAGGCGAGGTCGGACAGCCGGTGACCCTCGGCCACCGGGATGTCCACCGGGTCGGCCCCGTCGCGGAACACGAGGAGCCGGTTCCGGCCGTCCGCCCAGGAGGTGACCAGGACGGCGATCTGCCCATCGGATATCCGGGCGCCGTTGATGCCGTAGTCCGGGGAGTTGAACACGCTGCGGACCGGGCCGCCGGACAGCGGGCGCGCCAGCACCTCCGTCACCCCGAACCCGATCGCCTGCCAGACCGCGGTCCTTCCGTCGGTGTCGGGGGACAGGTGGATCCGGCCGTCCGGCGGGCTCAGCCGTGTCCGGGTACCGGGGGCGGTGACGGAGCCGGTGTAGAGGGACTCGTCGACGCTCTTCGGGTCGTCCCGTCCGCTCGCCACCCAGTGACCCCCGGCCACGGCCGGCGGAGCCTCGATGCCGGCGCTCCGCAGCAGCCCGCGGCTGTCCATGCCGATCCGGCTCTGCCAGCCGGCCTTGATGCCGTGGGCGTCGAACGCGGCCGCCACCGTGCGCAGTTGCGTGCGGCTCAGGCCGAGCGAGCGGCCGGCGGCGAGCACCGCGTTGCGGCCGTCGACGAACTCGTCCAGCGGGGTGAGGTACTCGGTGATCGCGCGGTAGACCAGACGGTCGGCGACAAGCGGGTCGAGGGCCCGGCGGATGTCCCACAGCGCCCCGCCGAAGATGGTGGCGTTGAGGTGGACGCCGCTGTTGTCGACGTCGCTCCAGGCCCCGATGTAGTCGTCGACGGTGGTGCGGCGGTCGTCGAGGCGACGCCGCGCGCACTCCTCGGGGGTGCCGGTGCGGCAGAGGCTCTCGTTCATCAGGGCCGCACGGGGGTCGGTCATCGGGATGCCCCGGGTGGTGACCTCGATGGCGTTGCCGAAGTAGTCGGCCAGTGCCTCGTTCATCGCCCCGGGCTGGGCGGAGCCGTCCAGGTCCGCGGTGTGCTGGACGACGGCATGGGTCAGCTCGTGCCCGACCACGTCCATCGCCACCGAGAACGGCCGGTAGGTGGCGTCCCCGTTGCCGTAGACCATCTTCACCCCGTCCCAGAAGGCGTTCAGGCTCGGCTTGCCGCCCTCGCTCGTGTTGGCCACGGAGACGATCGGGCCGCCCTTGCCGTCCAGCCCGTTCCGGCCGAGCCGGTCCCGGAAGAAGTCGTACGCGGCGGCGGCGTTGAGGTGCGCGTCCGTCGCTCCGCCGGTACCGGTCGAGGCCGGGAAGTCCGGGCCCGGGGAGGAGACCGGCGACCGGCCGGTCATCGGGCCCCGGAACGCGCCGGCGTCCTCCCCGGCGGCGTCGTAGGTGAAGATGCCGGCGCCCCGGGTGAGGTCGACGAGCTGGTGGCTGCCGTCCGGCCGGCGGGCGACGTTCACCGGGACGGTGCGGCCGAGGATGTCGGGGGCGGTTCCGATGACGGGCACGCCGACGTCGGCCGTCGGGGCGGCCCCGGCGGCCGGGGTGCCCGGGGCGGTGGCTCCCCCGGTCGGGTACGGGGCCCGGGTGTCGCGGGCGAGGGCGACCACGCCGCGCACGGCGTCCACGAAGACCTCGCGGACCAGCGGCGCCCCGGTGGCCGGGTCGGCGGCACGGACGACGAAGCGCTGGACGAGCCGCCCGCCGCCGCCCGGGAGCACGATCCGGCCGCCGTCCTCCGCCGTGGCCCCGCCCCGGGCGCCCCGGTCCGCGACCGAGTCGAGCGCGAGCCCGCGCAGCGCCTCGTCCGACACGGCCGGGGTGGTGGGGGCGGTCAGCCCGGTGAAGTACTTGCCGCCGACCGACTCCACCGTGCGGTCCGCGCCCTCGCCGACCAGGCGGACCAGGTACTGCCCGCCCAGCACCGGCACGCCGCCGTGGTACTGCTGGAACCTGACGGTGTCACGGCCCTCGGCCGCGTGCTCGACGGCGAGTTCCGTCAGCTGCGCGGTGTCGATGCGGTAGCGGTCGGGATGGGCCGCGAGATGGGCCCGGGCCGCCTCGGCCGGACTGCCGGGCGCCGACTCGGACAGTCCGGTCACCAGCTGCGGGGCGGCGGTGCCCTCCCCTGCCACCAGGCCGGGGACCGGGTCGGGCTCGGTGGCCGGGGAGGGCGGCGCGGCCAGGGCGGGCGACGCGCTCAACGCCAGGGCCAGCGCCAGGCTCAGGGCGGCGCCGACGCCCCGGGTCTTCTCGGGTAAGCGGGAACGGTGATGCACTGCGGTCCTCCGGGGGATGCGGATGCGGCACAGGCGGCACGAAGACGCTGATGTGACGATGCGTCACTCGATGCTCGGTCGCGGAGGCGCGGCCCGTCCAGGCGATCGGACCAGCCCTGCACCCCTGCGCACCCCTCCGGTGTCCGAACGGGCACGACCCGCCGCCGGCACCGGGAACCGGCCCGACGGGGGCAACCGATCCGGGGCCCGTGGCGTACCCGCGACCGATCGTTCGAGGAGGGAGGTGCTCGGCCATCGCCGAGCGGTGGGCGGGCGAACGATGAACTCGATCGGCGGCTGCTCCCGTTGGTACCGGCGAGGGCCCCGTCGGGCGGGCCCCGGGCGGGTTGCGGCCCGGGCACCCCGGACGGAAGGCCCGTTCCCGACCGATCAGGAGCAGACATGAACAAGATCAAGGCCGCCGTCGCGGCCGTCGCCGCCCTCGCCGGAATCGGGCTGGGCGCGGCTCCCGCGTCGGCGGGTGACATCAACATCCCCGCACGTTGCAGCAACAACCAGTTCGGTGGCAGCTTCCTGTGCGGCGGCGACTTCGGCGACGGTGTGACCTACTTCGGCTTCCAGGACGGGAACAGCGAGATCTTCGTGATCGGCACCGACCATGCCGTGTGGACGCGCTGGACGAGCGGCAGCTCCCACAAGCTGAGCAACTGGACCTCCATGGGCGGCTACTTCACGAGCAAGGTCGTGATCCGCCGCCAGACCCTCGGCGGCGCCTTCACCATCACCGCGCGCGGCAGCGACTACAACCACATGTGGTCCCGCGACCGCAGCCAGAGCGGGAACTGGAACGGCTGGTACGTCGACGGGCCGCCGATCGCCGGTGGCGGGCAGGTCCTGACCGGGGCGCAGGAGCAGTCCCGGACGACCACTCGCTGACGACTCCCCGACCACTCCCGGCCCCCTCCTCGCGCCTCGGCCGACCGATCGGCCCGACGGCGCGCAGGACAACGAGTTCGCCGGGAGGGTCGGGGGGCCCGGGGGCCAGGGCCCCGGAGGCCAGGGCCCCGGAGGCCGGGGGTTGGGGGCGCAGGTGGCGGGGCCGACCCGACTGTGACGCGGGTCACCGGAACTGCCGTACGGCGGCCGGACAACCCAGTGACGTGGACTTTTCGATGCACGAACGGATCAGAGCCGGCGACCCCGACGCCTTCCGGCAGTTGTTCCAGGAGCACTCGCGGGCAGTCCTGGCACACGCGGTCCGGGTGACCGGGGACCGCTCCGGGGCCGAGGACGTCATGGCGGTGGTCTTCCTGGAGGCCTGGCGGCTGCGGGAGAAACTGCGCGACGAATGGGCGACGCCCCGCCCCTGGCTGATGGGCATCACCGTCAACGTCCTGCGCAACCGGGCCAGGGCCGCCCGCCGGCACACCGCCGCCCTCTCCCGCATGCCGATCCCCGAACCGGACCCGGACTTCGCCGACGAGCTGGTCGGCCGTCTCGCCGACCATGAACAACTCCTGGCTGCCAAGGCGGCGTTGGAGAAGCTCCGGCGCGGCGAGCGCGAAGTCTTCTCACTGTGCGTGTGGGCGGGTCTCACGTATCCCGAGGCCGCAAAGGCGCTGGGCATCCCGGTCGGCACCGTGCGCTCCAGGCTCTCCAGGGCCCGCACCCGACTGCGTGCACTGGCCGACAAGGAGCTGCGGCGGATGCCGAGAACTCTCCCGGAACCCCTGCGGGCCGCCGGACAAATACAGGGTGGCCGGATGGTTCCGGCCCGGTCGGACAAGGAGTGGAACAGATGACCAGCGTCCCGGAGCGGCAGCAGCCTCTCGACGACACGGAGCTGAGGCACCTGCTGCCCGCGGCCGAAACGCCGGCCGTCCAGCCCGACCGGCAGCGCCAGATCGAGGAGTTCCTGATGAGCGAGATCACCCGCACCCCCGAAGCCGCAGGGCCGGCCCGACCCGAGTCCAGGAACCGGCGCCGGCTGCTGATCGCCCTGCCCGCCACACTGGCGGCCTTCGCCCTCGCGGCCACCGTGGCGGTCACCACGTTCGGCAACCCGGACACCGCCCCCGTGCGGGGCGACCGTGTCCCGGCGTCCGTCGTGCAGGTCACGGCCGGCGACACCGCGGGACTGGCCGGCGCGGTGGAACGCATCTCCCTGGCCGCCCAGTCCACCCCCGACCTCGTCCTGCGCCCCGGCCAGTACGTCTACGTCGAGAGCACCGTCTCCTACCTGATGGGTTCCCTCAACGCCGACACCGGCGAGGAGAAGACGTGGGTCGACAAGCCCCACCAGCGGCAGATATGGCGCTCCGCCGACGGCCGCACCGGCTGGCTCACCGAGGAGGGCAAGACCGCGCAAGGAGGCGAGGCACTCAAGTCGGACACCGCCGCCCGCCTGAGGTACCCCTCCTACGACTACCTGAACACCCTGCCCACCGACCCGCAGGTGCTGCTGCAGAAGATCTACACCGAGACCGCGGGAGGCGGAAACAACGGACCGGACCAGGAGGCGTTCGACACCGTCCTCGCCATGGTCCGCGAACAGGCCGTCCCCGGCAAGCTCGCCGCCGCGCTCTACCAGGCCGCGGCCCGGATCCCCGGCGTCGTCCTCGTCGACAACGCCACCGACGCCGCCGGACGCGCCGGAATCGCCATCGCCCGCACCAACACCACCACGGGCTCCCGCGACGAGATGATCTTCGACCGCACCAGCTACACCTTCCTGGGCGAGCGCGGTGTCCAGGTCACCGAGGCCTTCGGGGTCAAGCCCGGCACCGTCACCGCCAACACCGCCGTCCTCAAGCGCGTCGCGACCGACGCCCCCGGCCGCCCGCCCGGCACCGGCAAGGCCTGACGCGTCGACCGCTGAACGACCGTGGACAGCGGGCCTCCTGCACAGGAGGCCCGCTGTCGTATCAGTCGGCCACCCGCGTGCCGGTCGATCCACGGTCGCGTCAGACAGAACCGAACTCGTCCGACCGGACCGCAGCGACGAAGGAGCGCCAAGCCTCGACGGGGAAGACGAGAGTCGGACCCTGCAAGTCTTTGGAGTCACGGACAGGGACGATGCCAGGGAAGTCGGCAGTCACCTCGACACAGG
>NZ_JAQYWZ010000672.1:0-444 GCF_036290945.1 Streptomyces sp. BE303 | reverse complement strand
TTGGGGAGGGTGTGTCGGAGTTCTGCGTCTGTGTCTCCATCGGGCTCGTGTTCGTGGAGTAGCCACAGCAGGTCGAGGACGCCTCCGTTGCTGCAGTGGAACTTCCACTGGCTCCGTTGATGTTGTCCGGTACGGACGAGGCGTCCCTGCGTGCTCAGGCTCTACAGCTGATCGACAGCGCCGAGGTGGGCGCTGCTCACCCGGTGGCACTCGGCGCGGCGTCGATCCGCCGTGCCGCGCTCGCTCACCGGGCGGTGGTCCTAGCCGGTGGGACCGGTGAGTTGATCGGTGGTCTGGGCGCGGTTGCTTCCGGGTCGGGTGGTCTGACGGGTGTTGCGGGTTCTGGTCGGGTGGCGTTCCTGTTCACTGCGCAGGGTGCGCAGCGAGCGTCTAAGGTCAGGGGCTTGTACGAGGCGTTCCCGGAGTTCGCCGACCCCTTCGACA
>NZ_JAQYWZ010000671.1:0-404 GCF_036290945.1 Streptomyces sp. BE303 | reverse complement strand
CAGCCCGTCCGCGAGCAGATCCCGTTTGTGCAGCAGATCCGCGCGGAAGTCCGCGAAGTAGTCGTCGGGCAACTGCAGCGCCTCGGCCACCGCGTACTGGAAGGGTCCCGCGCTGACGTAGGTCAGGTACTGCTTGGCGGCGGCCTGCTGGCGGCAGCGGTCGATCGCCTCGGCGATCAGCTCGTCCACCGCGACCGGTTCCGGGTCGACCATCAGCCGGTCGTCCTGGACCCGGGACAGGTCGATGATCTCCTGGACCAGGCTGGTCATGGCGGGATTCTCGGTCACCCTGACCAAGGCCGACGTGGGACTGCTGGACCTGTGGGACGCCCCGGTGGACCCCCCGGCCCTGAAGCGCGCCTGACCCGCGGCACGGGGGACGGAAGTGGAGGACTGACCGGCAT
>NZ_JAQYWZ010000670.1:0-472 GCF_036290945.1 Streptomyces sp. BE303 | reverse complement strand
GCTGCTCCAGTCGTGGCTGGCCGACGCGGCGTGGTCCGAATCGCGCCTGGTGGTGCGGACGTTCGGTGCGGAAGGCGCGGAGATCACCGACGCCGATGGCGCCGCGTTGTGGGGTCTGGTGCGGTCGGCGCAGGCCGAGCATCCGGACCGGCTCCATCTGGTGGACGCGGCCGAGGACGTGTTCTATCCGCTGCCGCAGGCCGTCGTTCGCGAGGGCGTGGTCACTGCGCCGCGTCTGGTGCGCCTGTCGGGTTCCGTGTCCGCGCCGGTGGAGTTCGGGGACGGCACGGTGGTGGTGACCGGTGCGACCGGCACCCTGGGGCGGCTGGTCGCCCGGCATCTGGTCGAGACGCACGGTGTCCGTGACCTGCTGTTGCTGTCCCGCTCCGGTGGGGATGCCGGACTCGTCGAGGAGCTCGCTTCGGCGAAGGTGCGGGCGGTGGCCTGTGACGTGGCGGACGCGGAAGCGGTG
>NZ_JAQYWZ010000669.1:0-430 GCF_036290945.1 Streptomyces sp. BE303 | reverse complement strand
TACGTGGTGCCGGGGTGCTCCGGGTCCGGGTGGTAGAGGGCTTCCAGGTCCCAGCCGCGGTCCGTGGGGAACCCGCCCATGGCGTCGGTCCCGGAGGCCAGCAGGTCCCAGAGGTCCTCCGGGGTGTCGGCCCCGCCCGGAGCAACCCGTGTGTCCTGATACTGCGAGATCGGTTTTTTAGTCAGTGATATCCAGTCTTGCCCTTGACGAAGGTCGTCCGCTGTGGGTCGGGGGCGGCGTGGGGGGGTTTGGGTGTGCCGTGGGGGGGGGGTTTGGGGTGGGTGGGGGGGGGGGGGGGGGGGGGGGGGGGGGGGTGGGTGGGGTGGGTTATGGGGGGAAAGAGAAGACAAACAAGGACTCCCCGAACGGCACCGGGGATCGCCTACCTCACCCACAACCCCACTGACCCACGACCGCCAGCCGGAAGAAC
>NZ_JAQYWZ010000668.1:0-5856 GCF_036290945.1 Streptomyces sp. BE303 | reverse complement strand
CGTCGTCGCCGTCGGAGCGGGGACCACCGCCTTCGCCGTCGCCCGGCAACTCCTCGACATCCCCGGCCTCACCCTGGTCACCAACTCCCTCCCCGTCGCCGACCTCGTCCGCACCGCCGCGGAGAACGGCAACGGCAACGCACCCGTCCTCCTCCTCACCGGAGGCACACCCACCCCGTCGGCCGCACTCGTCGGCCCGCTCGCCGACCAGGCCATCAGATCCCTGCACACGGACACCCTGATCATCGGCGCACACGGCGTCTCCGAACGCGCCGGCCTCACCACCCCCAACCTCGCGGAGGCCCAGACCAACCGGACCCTGATCGCCTCGGCCCGCAGGGTGGTCGTCGCCGCCGACCACAGCAAGTGGGACGTCGTCGGCCTCAGCGCCTTCGCCACGCTCCCGGAGATCGACTGCTTCGTCACCGACGCCGAACTCGCCCCCGCCGCACAGGCGGTGCTGAGCGAGACCACCGGGCGGCTCATCCTCGTACGGACCTCGCCCCCAGCCCCGGCAACCTGAGCAGAAGCGCCACCGCGCCCTTGATCCTTCCCGCTGCCGACGCGGTGCTAGGGTGCCCTGAATGAGGCAGTACAGCCCGTCCCGTCCTCCGTGGAAACTGCCGGTCCGATGGGAGCTGGGTGTGCACGACCTCGGTGGTGAACCCGCCCTCCCCGGGGCACGGGAGTCCTCCTTCGCAGGACGCACCGCGGAACTGCGGACACTGCTCGGCGCGGTGTCCGACGTACGCCCGGCGGTGGTCCTGGTGGAGGGGGAGGCCGGGATCGGCAAGTCGCGGCTGGTCGCGGAGGCCACGTCGGTCCTCGCCGACCGCGGCCTGCGAGTCCTGACGGGCGGCTGCCATCCACTGCGCGAGCCGCTGGCGTACGGGCCGGTCATCGACGCGCTGCGCCGGGTCGGACCGTGGCTGCCGCCGGCGGAGCGACTGGGCGCGTCGACGGGCGCCCTCGCACCGCTGCTGCCGGACCTCGCCGGCGCCCTGCCCCCGGAGCCGCCACGAGTGGAGGCCGGGACCTCCGGGGCCGGTGTGCAGCGGTTCCGGGTGGTGTCGGGGGTACGGACCCTGCTGGAGGCGGTGGCACCGGCGGTCCTCGTGGTCGAGGACGTCCACTGGGCGGACGAGGCCACCCGGGAACTGCTGCTCCTCCTCGCGATGGACATGCCGACGGACTCGGCGCTGGTGATGACCTACCGGGCGGAGGAGCTCCCGGCCGGCCGGCCGGTGCTGGGGGCACCGTTCCGACGCCCACCCGGGACGGGCGGCGCGGAGATCCGGCTCGGCCGACTGGGCGAGACCGAGCTGAGAACGATGGCCCGGGACCTGCTCGGCGGCGAGCCCGCGCCGCAGCTGGTGCGAACCCTGCTCGAACGCAGCGGCGGCCTGCCGCTGGTGATCGAGGAGGACCTGCTCACCCTCGCGGACTCGCCGGCCGGCACCGACCCGGGCGCGCTGCGGGTGCCGCGAAGCCTCAACGAGGTACTCGCCGAACGACGAGCCCGGCTGGGCCCGGACGCAACCGCCCTGGTGGACGCCGCGGCGGTCCTGGCCGTTCCCGCCGGGGAGTCACTGCTCGCCCTGTCGGCGGGCCTGGACGAGGACCGCACCGCCGCCGCCCTGCAAGCCGCGACGGCCGCCGCCGTCCTGCGTCAGACCGGCCCGGACACCTACACGTTCGCGCACGTCCTCGCCCAGGAGGCGGTCTACGACTCCCTTCCCGGACCGGTGCGCCACCGGAACCACCGGCGGGTCCTGGCGGCACTGCAGACGCTCGACCCACCGCCGCTGGTGCAGATCTCCCACCACGCCCGCGCCCTGGGCGACCGGGCGGCCTGGCTGCCCCGGGCCCAGGAGGCCGCAGACCAGGCCCTCGCGGTCGGCGACCACGGCACCGCCGCCGCACTGCTCCAGGAGATCCTCGACCAGCCCGGCCTCACCCCCGAACAGCTCAGCCGCGCGGCGACCGCCCTGGCCTTCTCGGTCTCCGCCGGCACGCAGTACACCGCCACCACCGCCGCCCTGCGCCGGATCATGCGGCTGCCCGGCCTGAGCGTGCCGGTCCGCGCAACGATCAGGACGAGCCTGGGAGCCATCATGATCTACCGGGGCGGTGATTTCTCCGGCGAGGAGGAAGTGCTGACCGCCCTGACGGAGTCGGGGGACGGCGATCCGGTCGCCGACGCCAGGCGGCTGGCCCTGCTGGCCATGTCGGAGACGGGACGGTTCGCCCTCGCGGAGCAGCGGGCCATGGTCGAACGGGGCCGCTCCCTCCTGGCCACTCACGGGGACCGCCAGGCCCGGGCGATGCTCGACCTCGCGCAGATGTCCCTGCTGAGCACCGCCGCCGACCCCGCGGTCCCCGCACTGCTGGCGGCGCTTCCGCGCGAGAGCACCGACCTGCAGGTGCTCCAGAGCACCGCGATGATCGTCTGTGGCACCGCCGGCCGCTCGATCGCGGTCGGGAACGACGCCCGGGCCGCCGCCGCCATCACCGGGACGAGGGCCATGGCGCCGGGCAGTCGGCTACCCATGGTGGAGCTCTACCTGGACTGCCATCAGATCATGGCCGACTGGCAAGCCGGGCGCTGGGACGACGCGGAACGTGGCCTCACGGCCTTCCAGAAGCGCTACCCCCAGAGCCAGGTGGGCTCCGGCGGACTGTCGGCCACCGTGCGCGGCCTCGCCGCCGCCGCCCGTGGGCGCACCGCCCAGGCCGCCGCCGAGTTCCACGAGGTGCTCACCCGGGGTCTGCACCTGGACTCGCTCGGCGCCGCCGCCGGAGCCGCGCGCCTCCACCTCAACCGCGACGACCCGCAGGCCGCCTGGCGCACCCTGACCGACCCGCTCGACTTCCTCGCCTTCCTCGACCGCAAAGAGATCTGGGCCCACGCCTGGGACCTCGTCCCCACCGCCGTCGAAACCCTCCTCGCCCTGCGGCGGCTGGCGGAGGCCGAGGCCCTGGCCGCACGCCACGCCACCGAGACCGAGGGCCGCGACGCACCCGGCGCCGTCGCCGAACACCACCTGTGCCGCGGGCTGCTGCTGCGCGCGGCCGACCCTGACGCGGCGATGGCGGCCTTCGACCTCGCGGCCGCACGATGGACCGCCATCGGCCGCCCCTACCCCGCGGCCCTCGCCGCCGAACGCGCCGCCCGCACTCGCACCGATCTCGACGACGTTTCCGTACGGCTCGCCGCACCGATCGCCGCCTTCGAACGCCTCGGCGCGACCTCCGACGCGGCCCGCTGCCACCGCGTGCTGCGGGAACTCGGCAAGGTGACCTCCAACCCGCGCGGCCGGGCCGGTTACGGCGACCGGCTCTCCCCCCGCGAGGAACAGATCCGCGACCTCCTCGCCGCCGGCGCCACCAACAAGGACATCGCCGCCGCACTCTTCCTGTCCACCCGCACCGTCGAGAACCACGTCGCCCGCGTCCTCGCCAAGCTCCGCACCACCCGCGCCGACCTCGCCCACCCACCCGCCTGAACCGGCTTCGTTCACGCGTCGCGAGTCGTGGAGTCCGTCGTCATGACGTCGGGAGACACCGGCAGCGCTCACACCCTGCCGTCTCCGACAGCATGACGAAACCTCAGCGACCGTGCACTCGACCGCAGTCCGCTCCCCCGACCAGGAGTGCGAAACGTCAGCGCGGTACCGCCGGCCTGAACGGCAGTCGGTCGGGGAGCAGCGGCATCAGGACCGCGATGCCTGCCGCCGCAGCGACTGTCCCGCCGAGCCTCGCGGGCGCCGCACATCGCCCGGCGCTCTGCGACGGGCGGGTCGACTGGACCAGGCTGCCCGCAGGGACGGTGTTCGAGGGCCAGCGGCTCGGCCGGTCGACCGCGGCGTGCCCCGGCCGTGCCGCTGGGCCCTCACCGGTTGATCTGTCAGTCGCAGTCGCGGCAGATCGGCTTGCCGTTCTTGAGGCGCGCGAGTCTGCTGCGGTGGTGGACGAGGAAGCAGGTGATGCAGGTGAATTCGTCGCTCAGTACCGGTTGCACGGCGACGGTGAGTTCCTCGCCCGACAGGTCGGCGCCGGGGAGTTCCAGGCCGTCCGCCGACTCAAGCACGTCGACGGCGTCGATGGTGGAGGCCGACTTGTCGCTACGGTGGGCCTTCAGCTCCTCGATGCTGTCGGTCGAGCCGTCGTCGTCGCTCTTGCGCGGAGCGTCGTAGTCGGTTGCCACAAATGGGTCCTTGTCGTCCGGGGGTGGGGTACAGGCGCCGGCAGGCCTGCGGGGCTGTCCTGCGGCCCCCGTGCCGACCGCCAGGTCTGGATGGTGTGCGGAGTGTAACTGAGGCTGGCGAGCCATAACCCGCATGGGCATTCCGAGGCCCGTCGCTTCGCCCCCCTTCACCACCGGGGAGGCAGGCCCCCGCGGGCGAGAGCTACGGCCTGGGACACGGAAGCGCCGACGGCAGACAACTCTCCCGTCTCACCAAGGCCGTCCTCTCCGACGCGCCGCCGACCTTGACATCCCCCGGCCGTATCCGGGACGACCGAACACATCGGCCGGCGTGAGCGGGTCATGACACCCCTACCCGCCCTCGGGTCCGCCTTTCCGGAGCGAGGGACCTGAGCGAGGGGCGGAGCGACGGGCAGGACCGGTGGGCGGGACGGTCCTGCCCGCGTCAGAGACCGAGCAGGTCGGCGGTGGTCTCGGCGACGGCCGGCACGGAGAGCGGCCACCCTCGGTTCTCGGGCACCGCCCTCGCCTGCCGGCGGCCCGGCTCCGCTGGCACTCGCAGGGGTGCGCGCCCTGTCCGGGCATCGTCCACGCCGCCTCGCACGGCGGACAGAGCCCTGCCCCGACGGCACGCGAGGTCGGCCCGGGCCGTAGGCTGCCACCATGACCGGTGATCGAATGACTGTTCCCGCCGCTCTGGAGATGTTGCTGGCCGGCAACCGCCGCTTCACCGCGGGCACGCCCGAGCATCCCAACCAGGACGCCGCCCGCCGGGCCGCCATCGCCCCTGCGCAGAGTCCGTTCGCGGTGCTGTTCGGCTGTTCCGACTCCCGCCTGGCCGCGGAGATCATCTTCGACCGGGGCCTGGGCGACCTGTTCGTGGTCCGCACCGCAGGCCACGTG
The DNA here is from genome assembly GCF_036290945.1 of Streptomyces sp. BE303. Lineage (NCBI taxonomy): Bacteria > Bacillati > Actinomycetota > Actinomycetes > Kitasatosporales > Streptomycetaceae > Streptomyces > Streptomyces sp. BE303. Next base: position 746 of record NZ_JAQYWZ010000668.1, on the reverse strand, counting down.
GTGGGTCCGGAGGTGTTGGGCAGCATCGAGTACGGCGTCAGCGTGCTCGGCAGCCCGCTCGTCGTGGTCCTCGGACACGACTCGTGCGGCGCGGTGGCGGCCACCCGCAGCGCGGTGGAGAACGGCACCACCGCCGGAGGGTACGTACAGGACGTGATCGAACGCGTCACTCCGAGCGTGCTCGCCACCCGCGCCGCCGGCCGCACGGAGGGCGAGGACTTCATCCACGCCCACATCCGGCACACCGTCGATCTGCTGATGGAACGCTCCCGCGGTCTGGCCGACGCCGTCCAGGCCGGCACCGCCGCGGTGGTGGGCCTCTCCTACCGCCTCGCCGACGGTACCGCCCGCCTGGTGACCGCCCACGGGGCCGCCACACCGGACCCCCTACCGCTGTGACGGCCGTGTGTCCGAAGGCGGCGACAGTGCCCTCAAGCCCGTAGGCTCCCCTTCCGGAATCCGCTTCCGGAATCCGCTTCCGCCGCTCGGCCGCGTGCGCGGCAACGGCAGGCCGGTCATGACGATGTTCGGACGATGCCGTGCCGCCGGTGACGACGGATGGCGGGGCGGCGATGTGGCCGCTGAAGTCCGGTCCGTGGCCGCTTGAGAAGTCATCTCATTTGGAGAGTCGGCGGTGGCAGATGAGGGCGGCTGCGATGCTGGCGAAGGCTGCAAAGTGGTCGGCCTTGCGTTCGTAGCGGCGGTGGAGTCGGCGGAAGCCGCCGAGCCAGGCGACGGTGCGCTCG
>NZ_JAQYWZ010000667.1:0-371 GCF_036290945.1 Streptomyces sp. BE303 | reverse complement strand
GCCCGGGCGGGGTTGGTGGTGGGTGCGGGGCCGGGGCGCGCGGCCGGTGCGGGTGCGGGTGGGCCCGCCGGGGGGGGGGGGGGGGGGGGGGGCGGGGCGGTTGCGGGTGTGGGGCCGGGTGGGGGGGGGCCGGGGGTGGGGGGGGGGGGGGGGGGCGGCCTCGCGGTCGCCCGCCCCCGCCCCGCCGGTCCGGCCGGCAGCGTCGCCGCGTCCGCCTCGCGCGCGTCCCGCTGGTACGCGGCCAGCCCCGGCGCGTTCGGCTCGCTGGCACCCCGGCCAGGCACCCTCTCATAGAACGCCGGGCCCAACGCGCGGATCTTCGGCTCCGGCTGCGGCCGGGGCGCGGGCTGCGCCCGGTGCTGCGCCTCGAT
>NZ_JAQYWZ010000666.1:0-283 GCF_036290945.1 Streptomyces sp. BE303 | reverse complement strand
CTTGTAGGCGGCGAGGCCGGCGAGGGTGGCGATGGTGGGGTTGACGCGGCCGTAGACGATGATCAGGCCGTTGAGGATGCCGACGAGGATGCCGACGCCGATGGCGGCGGCGATGCCGGTGAGGGCGTTGGAGCCGGCCGACGTGAAGGCCATCGCGGAGACGACGGAGGCGACGCCGGCTTGGGAGCCGACGGAGATGTCGAGGCCGCCGCAGATGATGACGACGGTCTGGACGATGGCGAGGAGGCCGGTGATGGTGGCGGCTTCGGCGATGACCTGCATG
>NZ_JAQYWZ010000665.1:0-451 GCF_036290945.1 Streptomyces sp. BE303 | reverse complement strand
CGGGCTGGCTGCCGCCGCGCTGGCCGCCGCCGCCGCGAAGGCCTCCGCCACCGCAGACTCCAACGGCTACTCCGACTCCTCCCCCGTCACCGTCGGCACCAACTGAGCCTGCACCCACTCCGACCACACCCCCAACCCAACCCAAAAAACAACCCCCCCACCCACAAACCAAAAAACCCCCCCCCCCCCCCCCCCCGCCCCCCCCCCCGCCCCCCCCCCCGCCCACCTCCTCCCCCAGACGCCGGCTTACGCGCTGTGAATTGGTGACTGGTTTTGAGACGTGTGGTCTTACGATCTGGCCGGCCAGCGCCTCGGTCAACTCGTCCAGAGATCGGAAGAGCGTCGGGTAGGGCAAGAGTGGATCGCTCGGTGTAGATCTCGGGGGGCGCCGGATCCTGCAAGCGTGGGGGGGGGGGGGGGGGGGGGGGGGGGGGGGGGGGGGGGGGGGGGG
>NZ_JAQYWZ010000664.1:0-2722 GCF_036290945.1 Streptomyces sp. BE303 | reverse complement strand
GGTGAGGTGTTCAGGCCGGTCAGGGGTGCGTCGGACGCGCGGTCGACACCGCGCAGGGTTCCGTTCGGGGCCTGGTGCGCCACGAGGTCGCCGCCCAGGACGGGGAGCCCGGAGTAGGTCCGTTCGTAGCGCAGGTGCCGGCCGCCGTCCGGGTCGAGGACGGCGTCCTTGGCGACGAGCTTCTCCTGGGGCGCGAGCCCGAGGTGCAGGGCGACGACGGCGCCCTGCCGGTCGGCCGCGGCCGGGGTGGGGGACACCTCCTGAGCGGCGACCACCGGGGCGCCGGTCACCAGCAGGACTGTGGTGACGGCGAGCGCGGCGAGACTGTGCAGGGGAGCTTGGCGGGACACGGGCACTCCTTTGCCTGCCGACCGCTGGTGCGGACGGGCGCGGGTCCGCGCCGCAGGGTGCGGCGCAGCGAACGGCCAGCCGGTGGTGCGTCAGGTGGGACGCCGGGCGGGGCCGCTGCGGCTCTGGACGGTGCAGGGGGCGGCATGCAGAACACCATCAAGTCATGGACATGACATTCATGTGGCGACAGGCGGCCCTGGCGGCAGCGGCAGGGGGTCCGGTGTCGAGGCTGCATGCAGCGTCAACGCTCCCGGAGCGGATCCCGGGGAGGCAGTGGTGGAATAGTAGCCATCAAGTTCGAGATCGTGTTTGAACGTGAGTGATTATGGGGTCGGAGGGGCGGCATTCGGTCACCTGTCGATCCGCCCGGGCGTGGCCGGACCGGCGGGTTCCTTCTGGCGCCCGCGACACCCGTGTTCTGGTCTGCGACGGAACCCGCCACCGTGAACAGCTTCATTGGCCGGATCCGATCGCCGCTCACCGGTCCGCGGAGCCGTGTCCTGGTGGACTCCTGGCTCGCGGCCGACTCTGGAAGGGCTATATTTGAACCCGTTCAATTCGAACACGTTCGCGCGTGTTCGCTCGGAGGGGCGAGACGGTTCGATCTCGGAGGCTCGTCGCTCGGTGGACGCGCCGTTCCACTCTTGACCGGACGCGGGTGCGCCGCCGGCACGCCGCCGCACGAAATCCCGTGGAGGACACCCGCATGACCGCCCGCATGACCCCTTCTGACCGTCTGAGCCGCGACCCTGCCGTCCCGCCGGTTCCTGGTGCGGTGCGCTGGTCCTTCCGGCTGTGGTTGTTGATCGCGTTCGCGGGAGGGGTCGCGCTGGCGGCGGTTTTCTCGGAGCGGGTCCGCATCGGGCTGGAGGTGGGAGACTTCGTGCTCCTGTTCCCCGCGATGGCGGTGCTGGGAGCGTTCGTCGCCGTGGCCCGCGCGGCCCGCGCCGGCCGACGGAGGGCCAGGGCGGCTCTGACCGTCCTCACCGTCATGGGTCTGTGCGCCGGGGTCGGTTTGGTGGCCGTCGCCGCACTGTACGGAGATGCCGACTCCGCTACGGCGACGATCACCGTCCTCGTGGTCCCCCCGGTGGTCGGACAGGTGCTGATGTACGTGCCCGCGGCCCGCTCCTACTTCGGGCTCGATGGTTCGTCACCTCGGAGGTGACTGTCCGGGTGTGCAGCGGGGGCCTGCCGACGCCCGTTCGAGAGCGGCTGTCATGCGGGTGCCGTGCCGAGTGCCTCCGGCGTCGATCCGGAGGGACGCGGCCGTGGCCTCGCCATCGTCGAGACCCTGGCGGAGTGGACCGACATCCGGGCGGTCCCTACGGGTGGCCGGTTCGAGCGGTCTGTGCACCGCCCCGGAGGTTCCGTGACCGTTGTCCCGGCGCCCCCACGGCGCGTGGGTGCGCGAAGCCGCCGATCGGCGCGTCCGCCGGGCCGTCGCCACGGCCGCTCGTCAGGGCCAGGTGGCGGGGGAGGGCCGTCCGGTCGAATCGGGCGGAGTGCGTGCCGGTCGGATTTCGATGCTCTCCGGCATCCCGGTGACGAGTGCGGCGACGGGCGAGCCCTCGGAGCGGGTGAGGGTGGTGAGGGCAAACAGCGGACGCCCCTTGGGTTTCGGAGTCGGCACCGGCCCGAGCCTCGGTACCCCAGATCCTCAGGAGTCACTTCCGTAACGGATTGGCGAAGCCTCGGGACGGTGGCGCCGCCCCGGACTCTTCCTCCGCGTATCGCCGACGGCCGGCCGTCCTGGACGGGCGTCGCCGCACCACGGGCACGAGTCACCCGCACGCCCCGAGGAGAACTGTGGGACAGCCTGACCCCGCCACCGCCACCGTCCCCGGTGACGAGGCCGGTCCACGAGCTGCGGTGGACACCGCCCCGGCCCCGAGCCGGGGTGGTGGTGATCACCCGACGCGGCGTCGAGTGGCGCCGCCGCCCCGTGTGCAGCGGCCTTCGCCGGGCCCGGACGCTGCCGGGGGCCCGCCCGTGGAGGGGAGGTGTCGAGGCCTGGCGTGCCATGACGGCCACCGCCGTTCTCGCCGGACTATCCCGCACCGCACCGAACACATCCGAGCGGAACGGCCGGGCCCAGGCCGGATGCGGCCGCGCAGGACCTCCCTCAGGCCTCCGAACCACCCGGCCCGGAGCCTGCGGCCGGCCCGAGCACAGAACCCTGAACTCACCGACAGGTCGGCGCTGTTCGGTCTCCTGCCTTAGGGTCGACCGCTTTTCGGATGATCAGACCTGTCCTTCAATTCCCACAGCGAGGCCGATCCGTTATGAACCTGACCCCGATACAGCTTTCCTGGACCGTGGCCGTGGGTGCGGTCCTGGTGTCCGTGCTCACGCTGGTGATGTTTCTGCG
>NZ_JAQYWZ010000663.1:0-359 GCF_036290945.1 Streptomyces sp. BE303 | reverse complement strand
CGGTATTTCTGAACGTCCGTCACCGCCGGTGGCCCGGCCACCCGCCCGCCGGCCGCGGGCCCCGGGGGTCGGGCGCCGCCCCCCCCGCCGCCCGCGCCCCCCCCATGTTGCCCCCCGCCCGCCGAGCCCACCGCTTTTTTAATGATTCGTCGACCTCCGAGATCTACACGACGTCCCTCAGGCGTCCGTGCGTGCGCGTCAACTCGTTCTCGCTCATGTCTCCCACCCTGCGATCACCGCCACCACCCGGGCGGTGGCGTCCGCGACCGTTTCGGCTTCACCCTGGACCTCGCACTCCACGAAGTCGCCGAGCCCTGCCACGGTGGCGAAGGCGACGGCGACCTCGTCGGCCCGCCACT
>NZ_JAQYWZ010000662.1:0-494 GCF_036290945.1 Streptomyces sp. BE303 | reverse complement strand
GAGATGCCTCCGCGCACCGCCGGCACCCGGACCATCCCGGGGCCCCGGGAGCGCCGGGTGCACCGGCTCGTGCCCTGGCCGACCCGCGCGGCCCGGACCCCGGCCCCGCCCGCCCCCGTCCCCCCCCCCCCCGCCCCCCCCCCGCCCCCGCCCCCCCCCCCCCCGCCCCCGGCACCCCGGCGCCGCCGGCCTACCCGAGGACGCACGCGGCCTGCGGCTCCGCGTCGTGCAGTCCGGCCACGTCTCCGCCGACGGCGAGGAGCGCGACGTCTGGGTGCAGATCGGAAGAGAGTCGTCCACGGAAACAGTGAAGATCTCGCTCTACAACTCGGTGGTCGCCGTATCCTCATGAAGGCTGGGGGCGTGGGGCGGCGGGGGGGGGGGGGTGGGGGTGGGGGGGTGGGGGGGGGGGGGGGGGGGTTTTGTTGTTTGGTGTGGGGGGGGTGTGGGGGGGGGGGGGGGGGGGGGGGGGGGGGGGGGGGGGGGGGGGGGGG
>NZ_JAQYWZ010000661.1:0-531 GCF_036290945.1 Streptomyces sp. BE303 | reverse complement strand
GAAATGGTTCTGCATGTTCTTCTGGGGTTATTCCAGCGACGGGGTGTGCCTCTGCGGCGGCGCCCACAGCGCCCAGGGCTACAACTTCGTGCTCCCGCACGACTTTACGGATAGGCCCACCGCGCAGCGCAACTGGCGATTCTGCCAGAACTGCTGCTCCATGTTCTTCTGGGGCTATCCCCCCGACGGCGTCTGCCCCTCCGGCGGCGCCCACAGCGCCCAGGGCTACAACATCGTCCTCCCGCACGACGTACCGGAAACGCCCACCGCCCAGCGCAACTGGCGATTCTGCCAGAAATGCTTCTCCATGTTATTCAGGGGCTATCCCACCGACGGCGTCTGCCCCACCGGCGGCGCCCACAGCGCCCAGGGCTACAACTTCGTCCTCCCGCACAGCTGACGCTCCCGCACGAGGCCGGGCACGCCCCGCGCCACCGAGCTCGCCAGCCACGGCGACCACCGGATGGTGATGTCCTTCTCCGTCACCGGCCTGCGCACGCCCGGCATCACCTTCGACGACCCCGGCTGCGT
>NZ_JAQYWZ010000660.1:0-206 GCF_036290945.1 Streptomyces sp. BE303 | reverse complement strand
CCCCCCCCCCCCCCCCCCCCCCCCCCCCCCCCCCCCCCCCCCCCCCCCCCCCCCCCCCCCCCCCCCCCCCCCCCCCATTTTCGGCCGGGCTGCCCGGGCCGCACCGGTCGAGGGTGACGACAGTCGGAGAGAAACACCAATTAACAGCCGGTATGACCTCTTCTGCGTGTGAGAGCTCTGGGGGGGGGGGGGGGGTGGGGGGGGGG
>NZ_JAQYWZ010000659.1:0-276 GCF_036290945.1 Streptomyces sp. BE303 | reverse complement strand
CCCCCCCCCCCCCCCCCCCCCCCCCCCCCCCCCCCCCCCCCCCCCCCCCCCCCCCCCCCCCCCCCCCCCCCCCCCCCCCCCCCCCCCCCCCCCCAGTTTAATGATACGGCGCCCCCCTTGATCTAGGGCGCTCCCCCTCCCCGGGACGAGATCGGAAGTGCACACGTCTGAACGCCCGTCACCCCGTCACCTCTCGTACGCCGGCTGCTGGGTGCCTACGCCGGGGGGGGGGTGGGGGGGGGGGGGGGGGGGGGGGGGGGGGGGGGGGGGGGGGGG
>NZ_JAQYWZ010000658.1:0-443 GCF_036290945.1 Streptomyces sp. BE303 | reverse complement strand
GCCGACACACCCGCCCGACGAGGCAGGTACACGGTGTTACAGTGCAGCTACTCCTTCAACAGCGACACCGCGACGTAATACCACTCCACGTGCGGGGAACGCTCGTCGGCGTGGAGCGTCGCGGGCAGGGTCCCGTGCCGCAGCGCCAGAAACATCTTGATGATGCCGGCGACACCGGCCGCCGCCTGCGAGTGCCCGCTCTTGTACTTCACCGACCCGAGCCAGAGCGGGTCGCCGCCGTCCCGGTCCTGACCGTAGGTGGCCCGGAGGGCCTGGGCCTCGATGGGGTCGCCGAGCGTCGTGCCGGTGCCGTACCCCAGGAACGAAAACGTGGGGGGGGGGGGGGGGGGGGGGGGGGGGGGGGGGGGGGGGGGGGGGGGGGGGGGGGGGGGGGGGGGGGGGGGGGGGGGGGGGGGGGGGGGGGGGGGGGGGGGGGGGGGGGG
>NZ_JAQYWZ010000657.1:0-282 GCF_036290945.1 Streptomyces sp. BE303 | reverse complement strand
GGGGGGGGGGGGGGGGGGGGGGGGGGGGGGGGGGGGGGGGGGGGGGGGGGGGGGGGGGGGGGGGGGGGGGGGGGGGGGGGGGGGGGGGGGGGGGGGGGGGGGGGGGGGGGGGGGGGGGGGGGGGGGGGGGGGGGGGGGGGGTGGGGGGGGGGGGGGGGGGGGGGGGGGGGGGGGGGGGGGGGGGGGGGGGGGGGGGGGGGGGGGGGGGGGGGGGGGGGGGGGGGGGGGGGGGGGGGGGGGGGGGGGGGGGGGGGGGGGGGGGGGGGGGGGGGGGGGGGGGGG